>QHSO01000022.1:0-19838 GCA_003220475.1 Candidatus Rokuibacteriota bacterium
CCACGGGCCGCAATGGCCCGCGCAGCGGCGTGGCCGCGAGGAACTCGCTGATATCGCGCACGCGTGCGGAGAAGTTTCGCGCGCGCTCCGCCCAGACCGGATCATCACCGAGCAAGGTGCCGTAGGCTTTCATGTGCGCGCCGCAGCCGGAGGTGTTGACGACCACGGCGTCGACGCGCTCGCGCTCGAACGTCTCGATCGTCCGTCGCGCCATCTGCAGCGCGCCCGCGTGGTCGCCGCCGTGGGCGTTGAGCGCGCCGCAGCATCCCTGCTCCGGCGGCGCCACCACATCCCAGCCGTTCCTGGCGAGGAGCCGCGCGGTCGCGCGATTGTGCGCGCCGAACACGACGGACTGCACGCAGCCCGTGAGCATCGCGACACGGCCGCGCCTCGCTCCCTCGGCGGGTGTGAGCGGCGGCAGCGGCGCACGCTCTGCGGCCGCCGGCAGTGGCGGCAGCAGCGCTTCCCACGCCGACAGTGTGCCCGGAAGCAGGCGCACGACGCCGCTGCGCCGCACGAGGGCCTGCAGTCCGCTTGCCTGATAGAGCCGCAGGCCCGCCGCGGCCGCGCCGAGCAGGCGCGGATGGCCGAGCAACACGCCGAAGTTGAGTCGCCGAAACGCGCGTCGCACCCATCCGCCGGGACGCTGGCGCTCGATCTCCGCCTTCGCCGCCTCGATCAACCGGCCATACGGGACGCCCGCGGGACACACGGTCTCGCACGCGCGGCAGTCGAGGCACAGCGAGAGGTGCTGCACGGTCGAGTCGGAGAGTCCGATGCGCCCTTCCGCGAGCGACTTCACGAGGAAGATTCGCCCGCGTGGCGAATCCATCTCCGTACCGAGCTCGGAAAACGTGGGGCAATAGGCAAGACACAGACCGCAGTGCACGCACTGATTGACGCCTTCGACGCTGAGCCCGTGGAGCGTGAGCGGCGCTGCGGCGTCCGGGGATGCGTGCGCCATCGTCAGACCCCCCCCACGAAGCGACCCGGATTCAGCAGGTTGTTCGGATCCAACTGCGCCTTGATCCGCTTCATGAGCCGTCCCGCGGCGCCCGCCTCGTCCCAGACCGGGAGCGCTGACTTCACCGGCAACGGCGCCCACGTCACGGAGGCGTGACCACCGCCCGCGCGCGCGGCGGCGCGCCACTCCTCGAGCACCGCCGCGATCGGCGCCGGATCGGGGCGCGGTGCATCGGCGCAGAGCGTGGCGGTGAGGTGGCCGACACCGGCGTGGGCGCACCACGCGCTCATGAGCCCGCGCTTGCGTGCCGTCTGCGCGCCGTGCTCCATCGTCTCGGCCACGACCGCGGGCAACACGCTCAACGTCATCACCGCCGCGGGCGTGTCGAAGGCGTCGCGCGAGGCGGACGCCAGCCGCGCCCACGTCTCCGCCGCCAGCGGTGCGGGCTTGGCGCCGCCGCATCTGACGACGACCGTCGCGAGCTCGGCGACCTGCCAATCCACTTGCTCGCCGAGACCGTCGAAGCCGACGGCCAGTGTCGCGGGCGCCGCGGGCAGACCGAGCGCGCCGGCCGACGGCCCATCCAGCAAATCGACGGCGTTGGGAATGAGATCGCTCCCCAGCAGATTGCGCAGCGCCACACCCGCATCCTGGAGCCGCTCGAATCGCACGGCCACCAGGCGCTCCGCGTCGGGCAGCGGCCGCAGTTTGACGGTCGCTTCGACGATGACGCCGAGGGTGCCAAACGAGCCGACGAACAGTTTCGGAAGGTCGTAGCCGGCGACGTTCTTCACGACCTTGCCCCCGCCGTGCACGACCGCGCCGTCCGCGGTCACCACGGTGACGCCGATGAGGAGATCGCGCGCGGTTCCGTAGAGATGGCGGCGGGGCCCGGACGCGTTCGCCGCCAGCACGCCGCCGAGCGTCGCACGCGCGGCGTCCGACGGATCGAGCGACAGCCACTGGCCGCGCGCGCGGAGCGCAGCCTGCAGTGCGGCGATCGTGATGCCCGCTTGCGCGGTCGCCGTGAGGTCGCCCGGCTCGTGCTCGACGAGCGCGTCCAGACGCGTGAGCACGAGGACCAGTCCCGCGCGCGCCGGGGGCGCGCCGACGCCAATGGCGCTGCCGCCGCCCCAGGGCACGATCGGCACGCCGGTTTCCATGGCGTGCGCGACGATGGCGGCGACCTCGTCGACACTACCCGGCAGCACCGCGGCCTCGGGCGTGCGGCCTTCGATCACGTAGCGTGAGAGCTCGACGCCGGTGAGCACATGGGCTTGGCCGACGACGGCACGGAGCTTGTCGAGCAGCGACACGGCGCGCCTGGCGCTAGAACCGCTGCGCCAGGCCCTGCGTCTCGATGGCGTGCGGGCGATACGCCACGGGCCCGATCTCGACGCACGACTTCCGGGTGGGAAACACCTTGCCCGGGTTGCAGAGGCCGCGCGGGTTGAACGCGTCCTTGAGGCGCTGCATCAGCGCGAGGTCCGCCGCAGAGAAGATGAACGGCATGAAGTCGGCCTTCTCGATGCCGATGCCGTGCTCGCCGGAGATCGAGCCACCGACCTCCGCGCAGACCTTCATGATCTCGGCACCCGCCGCCATGACCCTCGCCTCTTCGCCCGGCTTGCGCGGATCGTAGAGGATGTTGGGATGCAGGTTGCCGTCGCCTGCGTGGAACACGTTGCCGACACGCAGGCCGTGCGCCGCGACGATCTCGTTCACGCGCCCGATCACGTACGGCAGCCGCGTGCGCGGGATCACGCCATCCATCACCATGTACGCGGGCGAGACGCGCCCGTAGGCGCCGAACGCCGACTTGCGGCCCTTCCAGAGCAGCTGCCGCTGCGTTTCGTCGGCCGCCGTGCGTACCTCACGCGCGCCGGCTTCGCGACACGCGGCGACGATCCGCTCGGCCTGCGTGTCCATGCCGACGACGAGACCGTCGAGCTCGATCAGCAGCGCGGCCGCCGCGTCGCGCGGATAGCCGCAACCGAACGCATCCTCGACCGCCTGGATCGTGAGCTGGTCGATCATCTCGACGGCTGCGGGCACGAGGCCGCGCGCGATGATCGCGGACACGGCGACGGATGCCTGCTCGATCCGCTCGAACACCGCGAGCACCGTCTTGACCGCCTGCGGCTTTTTGAGGATGCGGACGACGATCTTGGTCGCGATGCCGAAGGTGCCCTCGGAGCCGACGAACACACCCGGCAGATCGTAGCCGAGCGCGTCGCGCGTCTTGCCGCCGAGCCACACGATCTCGCCGTCCGGCATGACGACCTCGAGACCGAGGACGTGATTGACGGTGACGCCGTACTTGAGCGTGTGCGGCCCGCCGGAGTTCGTCGCGATGTTGCCGCCGATCGTGCACGCCTGCTGGCTGGACGGATCGGGCGCGTAATAGAAGCCGCGCGGCCCCACCGCCCACGACAGGTGCAGGTTCACCAGGCCCGGCTCGACGACGGCGATCTGGTTGTCGTAGTCGACCTCGAGCACGCGATTCATGCGCATCATCGAGATCACCAGCCCGCCTTCGGTGGGCAGACATCCGCCGGCCAACCCCGTGCCGGCGCCACGCGCGACGAACGGGATCCCTTCGCGGTTTGCGAGTCGCACCACGGCCGCGACCTGCTCTGCGGATGTCGGGAAGACGATGAAGTCGGCGAGCGCGCGGAACAACGTGAGGCCATCGGACTCGTAGACGAGCAGCTCGTCGGGCTCCGACAGGACACCGCTCGTACCGACGATCGCCTCGAGCTCCCGGCGCAGCGCGGGCTTGCGAGTCTCGGTGAGGGTGGCCATGGCTCGGCCTGAGTATACCGCCGGGGCTCAGGCGGCGCGGGCGGCGAGAACCGGCGGAATGTGCTTGAGGTCGGCCACGAAGCGCTCCATCTCGGCGTGGCGGGCGGCGTCATCGGGCGCGCGCAGGATCGCCGACGGGTGCACGGTCGCCATCACGCGCGGCGCCCAGCGCGACGCGATCCACTCGCCGCGCTGCTTCGTCACGCGGAACTTGCCGCCGAGCAGCGCCTGCGCGGCAGTGGCGCCGAGGCAAACGAGCACGGTTGGCTTGACGAGATCCAGCTCCGCCTCGAGCCACGGCAAGCACGCGGCGATCTCCATCTGATTGGGCTTGGCGTGAATCCGCCGCTTGCCCTTCGGCTCCCACTTGAAGTGCTTCACGACATTGGTGACGTACACGTCGCCGCGGGCGATACCCGCCGCCTCGAGCGCGCGGTCGAGCACGCGGCCGGCGGGGCCGACGAACGGCTTGCCGGCGAGGTCCTCGTCGTTGCCGGGCTGCTCGCCGACCAGCATGACGCGGGCGTGACGCGGTCCCTCGCCGAATACCGTCTGCGTGCCGCGTGTCCACAGCTGACAGCCACGACATCGCGCCGCCGCCTCGCGCAGCGCCGGCAGCGTGCGGCGCTCCGGCATGAAATCGGCGGCGGAGCCGGTCGATGCGGCCGGGCTCACGTGACGTTCCACGAGCGCCGCGCAGGGATGCATCGCTCGACCAGGTCGAGTCGATCAACCTCCGGCGACGCGTGCGTGAGAGTCACCACGGCTGGAATCTTCGCCCCCCGGGCGGCTGCGACACGCCGAGGGTCCGACTGGACCGCTGACGGCCGCGCCACCACGGAGGACCGTTCGCAACTCATCGGAGTCTCAAGCAAGCGGAATGCCGTTGAGGTCACAGCGCCAGCAGCGTGCGGGCCGCGGCGACGATCGCCTCCACGTCGATGCCGTAGTGATGATAGAGATCCGTCCGCGCGCCGGACTGACCGAAGTCCTCCACGCCGAGTGCTTGCTGCGGCACGGCAAGCGCGCCGCCGAGGAATCCGAGCGCGTGAGGATGGCCGTCGAGAACGGACACGACCGGAACGTCTTCCTCGTCGGCGGTCACGAGGCTCTCCAGCCACGGACGCGGCGCACGAAGGCCGCGATGGAGACGGTCGGGACTCGTCACGACGAAGACGTTGGCGAACACGCCGTGGGCGCTCAGCGCGCGCACGGCCTCGAGCGCCTCCGGAACCATCGCGCCGGCGGCGAAGAGGTGCACGGCGCGATCGCTCGTGTAGCCCGTCATCTCGCGCGCGTCTCGGAGCCGGTAACCGCCGCGCAGCACGGCGTCCTGATACGCGGCGGAGGGTGGGAGCGCCAGCGACTGCTCCACCGGCCGCGTGGACAATCTCAGGTACAGACTCTCGCCCTCGCGCGTGGCAATGCCGGCGAGCGCGTCGAGCAGGATCCACTCCACTTCGCGCGCGAACGCCGGCTCGAAATAGGTGACGCCCGGCAGCGCGACGCCGATCGACGGCGTGATGACGGACTGATGCGCGCCACCCTCGGGCGAGAGCGTGATGCCCGACGGCGTCGCGACGACCACGAAGCGCGCACCCGCGTAGAGCGCGTGATAGAACGCGTCGAGGCCGCGCGGCACGAACGGATCGTAGAGCGTGCCGATCGGCAGCAGCGTGGTGCCGGAAACCTCGGCGGTGAGACCGAGCGCACCGAGGAGCAGAAACAGGTTGTGCTCGGCGATCCCGAGCTCGATGTGGCGGCCGGCCGGCGACTCGCGCCATGCCATCGCCTGCGGAGCGTCGGCGAAGGGGTCCGGTCGCGCCTCGAGCGCGTACACGCCCGTGCGGTTGATCCAACCTGCGAGGTGCGTCGTCACGGAGACGTCCGCCGAGACCGTGACGATCGCGTCGCCCTCGGGACGACGCGCGAGAGCGCCGAGCACGCGGCCCAACGCTTCCTGCGTCGACATCGCGCCGTCGTACGTTTCGCTCAACGCGGCCGGAACCCGGGGCGCCGCGGCGCGCGGCGCCGGCGTCCACAGCGGCGCGAGACCATGGATGTACGCCGCCTCGTCGCTCGCAGGATCGAAGCCCGACCACTCCTCTCCCGCACGGATGCCGAGCGCGTCGCGCAGCTCGGCGATCTGGGCGGGACTCGTGACCATCGTGTGGTTCAACGGATCGCCCGCAGACGGCAACCGCCAGCCTTTGATCGTGTGCGCGAGAATCACGCCGGGCCGGCCGCGCTCGCGCTCCGCCTCGGCGAGCGCATCGAGAATCGACGCGAGGTCGTGGCCGCCGACGTCGGCGATGAGCGCGGACAGCGTGTCGTCGGCCACGTCGGCCAGCGCACGGTCGAGCGCGGCATCGTGCGCGCCGTCGGGCGTCGTCACGAGCGCTTTGCGCACGGCGCCCGGCGGCAGGCGCAGCAGGCGTTGATATTCGCGGCTCGGCATCATCTCGAGTCGCTGCTGCAGCCGATCGCCGCCGGGCCGTCGGAATGCGGCCTCGAGCCGTCGGCCCCAGCGCAGTTCACGCACGCGCCAACCGTGGGCGCGGAAGAGGTCGCCGAGCTGACGCGTGCGGCTGTCGGGCACGATGCGATCCAGGCTCTGGCGGTTCACGTCGACGATCCACAGAACGTCACCGAGTCGGGCGAGCGGCTCCTCGGCGAGCGCTTCCCACACGTTGCCCTCGTCCAGCTCCGCGTCGCCAACCATCACGACGAAGCGCTCGGGCGCGCGCGATCCACCGTGGTCGACCAGATAGCGCGTGGCCAGCGCGCCGAACGTCGTCATGACCGCGCCCAAACCCATCGACCCCGTCGACAGATCGACGATCTCGGGATTCTTTCGGCGGCTCGGATACGCCTGCAGACCGCCGAACTCTCGCAGCGTCGCCAGCCGCGCACCGTCGAGTCGGCCGCGCAAGAACTGGATCGCGTAGAACGCCGGCGCCGCGTGCGCTTTCGTGGCGACGACGTCGCCCGGCCGCAGCGCCTTGAAGTAGAGCGCGGTGAGGAGACTGACGACGGAGGCGGACGAGGCCTGGTGACCCCCCACTTTGATTCCGTCGGCGCCGGGCCGCGCGTTCGCGTGGTGCACCATCCACGTGGACAGCCACAGCACGCGGCGTTGGATGGACTCGAGGATCTCGAGCTCGGTCACCCGGCGAGCTCCATGGGGCCCAAGTATATGCGCCGATCAACCGGTCTGGACGTCGTTCCGGCCGGCCCGTACAAGAGATGTGCCACGGCTTAAAGGTGTGCGGATACAGATGGAATCCGACGCGCAGCGGTTGCGCAACGTCGCGTGCGCTGGCCATTTTCCGCGCGATTGGCCATTTTCTTGGCAGGATCGCTTCGGCTAGAATCGCTAGAGACGATGGACACCATCCTGGTCATCGACGACGAGCGAAACATCCGCACGCTGGTGTCTCGAGTACTCGCCCAGGACGACGTCGAGGTCCACACCGCTGGCACCGGCAAGGAAGGTCTCGAACTGGCCGAAGAGCTCTCACCGGACGTGTCTCTCGTCGACCTGCGCCTGCCCGACATGGACGGGATCCAGGTCGTCCGCGAGCTGAAGGCCAAGCACCCCGACAGCGCCGTCATCATGATCACGGCCTTCGGTCACATCGAGAGCGCGGTGGCCGCGATCAAGACGGGGGCCACGGATTACCTCGAAAAGCCCTTCCAGCACCTCGAAAAGCTGCGGATTTCCGTGAGTCGCGCGCTCGACGAGGTGAAGGCGCGGCGCGAGATCACGCGCCTGACCAAGCGCGAGGAAGGCAAGTACAACACCGACCAGCTCATCGGCGAGTCCGACTCGACGCGGCGCCTGCGCGACATCATCGGGCAGCTCGCGCGCAGCGAGGCGCACACGATTCTGATCCATGGCGAGAGCGGAACGGGCAAGGAGCTCGTGGCCAAGGGCCTGCACTACGAGAGCGCGCGACGGAACTTTCCGTTCATGGAGGTCAACTGCGCGGCCATCACCGAAACGCTGTTCGAGAGCGAGCTGTTCGGCCACGAAAAGGGCGCCTTCACCGACGCGCGCGCGACGAAGAAGGGACTCATGGAGCTGGCCGACCGCGGCACGCTCTTCCTCGACGAGGTCGGCGAAATGGCGCCCAACAGCCAGGCCAAGCTGCTGCGCTGCCTCCAGGAGCGCATGTTCAAGCGCGTCGGTGGCACGCGTGACATCAAAGTCGATGTGCGCGTCATCGCCGCCACCAACCGTTCACTCGAGACCATGGTCAAAGAAGGCAAGTTCCGCGAAGACCTGTTCTATCGGCTCAACGTCATCCCGATCACGATCCCGCCCCTGCGCGAGCGCACCGAGGACATCCTGCCGCTGGCGCGGCATTTCCTGTCCGAGGCGAACCGCACGTTCCACAAGATGATCGGCCGGTTCGCGCCCGAGACGGAGGTACTGCTCCTCGGATACGCCTGGCCGGGCAACGTCCGCGAGCTCAAAAACCTCGTCGAGCGCATGGTGATTCTGTCCACAAGCGAGTCGATCGACGCCCACCACCTTCCGCCGCAGTTCTCACAGCTCATCGAGGGCCGGCCGACCGAGGATGCCGTGCCCACCGCGCGCACGCTGGCGGCCATCGAGCGGTCGTACATCCTGAAGGTCATGCAGCAGGTGAAGGGCAACAAGAGCGAGGCCGCGAAGATCCTCGGCATCACCCGGCAAACCCTCCGAAAGAAGCTGAGCGAAGCGTAGTTCCGAGCGTCTGCGGCCCTGGTCACC
This sequence comes from Candidatus Rokuibacteriota bacterium, assembly GCA_003220475.1. Classification (GTDB taxonomy): domain Bacteria; phylum Methylomirabilota; class Methylomirabilia; order Rokubacteriales; family CSP1-6; genus AR12. The sequence continues at coordinate 8,529 of QHSO01000022.1, forward strand.
TCCTGACCACAGCGCCGCTTGCCATCGGGTCCGGGCGGTTAGGAATCAGCCGGATTCGGGCTTTTCGCCATGCGATCTGATCGCGTTTATGTAGTCGATTCAGAGTCTTAGGTCTCGATTCCGGCTTTGGTACCCCCTTTGCTCCCTTTTCCCCGCGACATGAGCAAATCCGGCGCGAGGAGCGGGCGATGAGATTGGAGGTCAAGAAGCTGGACGTTGTGAATCTCGACCAGCTGCAGTCGCTGGTGGTCGAGCACATCGACGGCATCGAGACGGGTCTCACCATGCTTGACTCGCGATTGCTGCTGGGCCACGCCACCGTCGACATCGTCGCCGTCGACTCGCAGGGCGCGCTCGTCCTCGTGACGGCCGGTTTCACCGCCGACGAGGAGATGCTGATGAAGGCGGTCGAAGCGTACTCCTGGTGCCTTGAGTACCCCGAGGCGATCTGCCGTCTCTATCCTTCGGTCGACGTCTCCGCCGCGCGGCCGCCGCGGCTGATGTTCGTGGTGGAGCGGATGCCCGACGCGTTCCACCGCAAGATCAAGCAGCTCGGCTTCTGCGAAGTCGACTGCGTGGAGTTCCGGCATCTCGATGTCAGCGGCACGCAGGTCGCGTACTTCGACACGATCGCGCGGCTGCGACGCGGCGCGAGCGTGGCCGAGTTCCAGCCGGCGCCCATTGCGCGTCGCGTGTCGGAGCCCTCGCGGCGCGACTCGGGCGCGCGTCCGCTGGAGCACGGGGACAAGGTCGTCCCGCTGGTGAGCGCGCCGAACAGCGCGCGCGCGACGAGCGTGCGTTTGCAGAAGATGCTCAATACCAGCGGCCACACGAACGGCGGCGCGCCGGTCATCGACATCGCCAGTCGGACCGCCGCGGCACGGATCGAAACGCCCGCGGCGACCGCGCCTCGCGCTGAGGTGGTTCGTATCGACAAACCGCCTCGCGTCGAGAAGCCGAGCAAGCGCATCGAAGCGCCCGCGGCCGTGATCGAGATGCCGCGCGATGAGATCGTCACGCCGGCCGCCGAGCCCGTCCTCGAGAGCGCGGAAGCGGTCGCCCCGCGAATCGAGCATCCCGCACCCGAGATACAGGCGCCGGTCGTCGCCGCGCCCGTCGGCCGCGTGTCGCTGCGCGAGGCGATTCAGGTTCCGGCTCCGGTGGCCACCGCGGCACCCGTGCAAGAGCAGACCGAGCCGCGCGTGTCCTTCGCCGAGATCGCCAAGGAACTGCTGGGAGGCGCGGCCGCAAATGGCCGGACGGCGGGCGAGGCGATCACCCGCGCAACGCTCGAGGAGGCGGCCGCCGCGGCGGCCGAGAGCGTGATCAAAACGAACGGCACGGTTGCCGTCGAGGCGCCCGTTGCGCCGAAGCCGGTGTTCACGGCGCCGAAGTCGATCACGCTCGCACCCAGGCCGATCGCGCCGGCGGCGCAGCCGATTGCGCCCGCGCCGAAGCCGATCGCGCCTGCGCCCAAGCCGATTGCGCCGGCGCCCAAGCCGATGGCCCAGGGGCTGAAGCCGATCGCGCCCGCGCCCACGCCGACGGCACCTGCGCCGAAGCTTGGCGTTCCCGCGCAGAAGCCCGCGGCCGCCGCAGCGGTCGCCGCGGCGAAGCCGGCCGCCGCCGCGGCGACCGACGCGAAGCCCGGCGCGGCCGAGACAGCGGCGCAGAACCTGCCGCAGGAGTTCGAGGGTCTCAAATTCCCGAACGATGGCGTACTCACGCGCCAGTGGATGGAGTTCCTGAATCAGATGGCTTCGGGCAAATGAGCCAGGGAAGGACGCCATGACTTCGGCCACCGCGCTTCGCGTGCTCACCGTCGACGACAACTCCTCGCTCCTGCGCTTCCTCGTCTCCGCGTTCACCGCGAGCGGCTGCGCGGTCACGGCGGCGCCGACCGCCGAGGAGGCCCTCGACCGGATCGACGCCGACACGTTCGACCTCGTCGTATCCGACATCAAGATGCCCGGGCTGAGCGGCCTGGATCTGCTGCGCGCCGTGAAGGGCAAGCAGCCCGCGACGCCGGTCGTGCTGATCACCGGAGCGCCATCGGTCAACTCCGCGGTCTTCGGCCTGCGCCACGGCGCCTACGACTATCTGCCGAAGCCATTCTCGATCAAGGAAGTCCAGGGGCTCGTCGAGCGCGTGCGTGCCGATCGCGCGAAGTGGAACGGGCAGACGCCGCTGCCGTCGGGGCTGGCCGAGGAGCTGCACCGCCGCGAAGCGGGGGTCGAGATGCTGCTGCGTCTCGGCGATCTCGCGCTGCAGGGCCTGGAGCCGCAGGCGTTCCTCGAGCAGACGCTGCGCCTGGCCAGCGACAGCCTGAGAAACGATGGTGGGCTTTTGCTGCTGCGCGACGAGCAGGGGCATTTCACCTCCGCACAGACCGGCGCGCCGGCGGTCGTCAGCGAGCTGCTCGGCCTGCTGCAGCTGGCGTTCGATCGCGTGGTTGCCACCGGTGGGCGTGAAGTCCTCGCCCTCACGCGGCCGGGGCACCGGCTGGACGTGGTGGCCGCCGCGATTCCCGGGGTCGATCGCTGCATCGGCGTCGTCTGCCTCGCCCGCCTGGCGGTGAACGGCGGCTTCCTGCCCGACGAGCGCGACATGCTGCTGGGCTTCGCACAAACGACCTCGGTCGCCCTCCAGAAGCTGGTCTTGCGCGAGAACCTCGAGCGCCATCTCGTCGACACGATCACGGCCTTCGTCAACGCCATCGAGTCGAAGGATCCGTACCTCAAGGGCCACTCCGCGCGCGTCGCCCTCTACGCGGCGGAGATCGCGTCGGTGATGGGCCTGGACGACGAGACGATCCAGGTCGTAAGCCGCGGCGCGATGCTACACGATTTGGGTAAACTCTCGATCATGGACACGATCCTCCGGAAGCCGGACCGCCTGACCGCCGAGGAGTTCGCCATCATCAAGGCGCACCCCGTCGTCGGCGAGCGCATTCTCAAGCCGCTCCGCTTCCTGCACCGCGAAGCGTGCTGCGTGCGCAGCCATCACGAGCGATTCGACGGCTCGGGCTATCCGGACGGGCTCAAGGGCGAGGACATCCCGCTGCTGGCGCGCATCGTGACGGTGGCCGACGTGTTCGACGCGGTGACGTCGAACCGCCCGTATCGCACCGCGCTGCCGGTCGAGGCCGCACGCGAGGAGATTGCGCGCGGCCGGGGAACCCACTTCGACCCGCAGGTGGCGGACGCCTTCGCGAGCATCCCGCTCGAGCGCCTGGTGGAGATCACCCGGCACTACGAGTCGCTCGTCAGCGCACCCCTGCGGATCGGTGAGGGAGAGCTGGCGCGCGCAAGTTGAACCAGCCCAGACTCAGGATCCTGATCGTCGACGATGCGGGGCCGGTGGTGGTCCTCTGCGTAAACGTGCTGCAGGCTCTCGGGTACGCCGTGAAGGGCGCGAACCGCGGCGAGACCGCGGTGGAGCTTCTGCGCAAGGAGCGATTCGACCTCATGGTCCTCGATTACAACATGCCGGGCATGCCGTTCACCTCCGAAGAGCTGCGTGGAACCGTCGAGAAGGTCCTTACGGACCGCAAGCAGGACTCACGCTGATGCCGTCGGTGGGCGCGGAGACCGGCGGCCGGGCGGCGGCGGAGGGCGTGATGGGCGCGGTGGTGCGGGCCCTGCAGTGGGGCCTCGATCGGATGCTGTCCGTGGGATACGGGGTCGTTTACGACGCGATCTTCGAGCGCTTCCGGCCGTATCAGGACCTGCAGGGCGAAGTCCTCGAGCTCGTCGAGAAGAGCGCGCCGGATGCGCCGCGTCGCGACGTGCAGGTCCTCGACGTGGGCTGCGGCCCGGGCAACTTCACGTTCGTGCTCGCCGAGGCCGGCTTCTCGACGATCGGCCTCGAGGCCTACGGCGCGCTCGTCGAGCTCGCGCGCGAGAAACGCCGCGCCAAACGGCTCGCGAATCTCGCATTCCGCCACGGCGAGCTCTCCGCGGGCTCGGGCGGCCGTGACACCTCGTTCGATGTGGTGGTCAACATCCATGGGATCTACGTGCACCCCGAGCCGGTGATGCTGCTGCGCGAGGCGCGGCGCGTGCTGAAGCCCGGTGGCCACGCGGTGTTCGTCAATCCCACGCGTCACGTCGGCCAGTGGTCGACGTTCCGTGAGATCAAGAAGCGCGACGGGGTGCGCCCGGCGGTTGCGAGCCTGCTCTGGCTCATCCCGAACTCGATCTTCGAGCTGGCGCGCAAGCGCATCGGACCACACTACTGGGACGAGACACAGTTCGCCGAGAACCTGACCGCGGCGGGTTTCACCGTCCTGGCGACGCGCCGCACGTTCCTCAACGGTGCGAGCGTGCTGGTCTGGGCGCGACGAGATGTCGAGGAGTCGTGAATGAGGCGGCCTCCCGTCGGGCCCGATGCCCTGACGCGCGGCGAGCTTCTGGCCGGCGGCGCCGCACGACACGGATCGGTGCGCGCGGCGATTGAGCGGCTGCTCGCGGTGGGCTACGGGCTCACCTACGACGCCGTGGTGTCGGGCTTCCCGCCGTACGAGCGGCTGCTCGAGGAAGTCACGACGCTCGTCACCCGCTCAACCGCCCCGGGGCGCGCCGCGAGCGTGCTGGACGTCTCGTGCGGGACGGGCACCGTGGCCGCGCGTATCGCGGCACTCGGATATCGGGTCACCGGCATCGACGCCGTCGGCCACCTCGTCGACGTTGCGCGCAAGCGTTGGGGCGCGCGCGACCTCGGCCTGAGCTTCGAGCATCGCGACATCGCCGCGGAGCCGGCGCCGACCGACGGCTCGTTCGACGTGATCGTCAGCATGCACACGCTCTACTGGCATCCACGGCCGGACGCGCTGCTCGCCGGATGCCGCCGCGCGCTCAAGCCGGGCGGCCATGCGATCTTTCTGACCTACGGACGGCCGGCACGGGTGCTCTCCACTCTGCGCGAGGTCGGCGCCAACGGCCGCCGTCTCGATGCGGTGCGCGCACTGCGCTGGTTGTTGCCGACGGCGATCTTCGAAACGCTCCGGCACGTCGAGCGGCGCTATCTCAGCGAAGCCGACTTCCGCGCGGCCGTTGGTGCCGCCGGTTTCGAGCTCCTCGACATGCGCGAAACCTTCCTGGCCGGCATCAGCCGGCTCGCCTGGACCCGAGTACCCCGCTAAAGCCGACGGTCGGTTTTCACCCAGTCGGTGCCATCGGGCGCCGCCCAATCGAACAGGAATCACTCAAATCAGAGCCCGTCTGCGTGTTCGGAATCATCTATTTTGAGTATTTGATTCACCTAGTTAGGACCTAGGGAAAGTTTTGGTACCACGCTTGCTCCTCGTAGGGTGTCTCCGTATCAGCGGGGACTGCGATCCCCCCAACGGGGGACCGACTTTGGAGGCGTACCGCAAATGATCACGTGGATTCGTGGGACAGGGATCCTGCTGCTGGTCGGTGCCGTGGCGGTGGTGGCGCCGAGTTATGCTGCAGCACAGCCGCCGGTGCCCGCGTCGGGCGCGGTCCTGTACGAAATGACCGAAAACTTGAGCCTGAAAGCGCTTCAGAAGGGACAGCGGAGGGCTACCTCTCAGCTGCTCGGCGTGGCCCTCCCTGGGACGCCGCTTTGCCCGGCGACCGCGGTGAACACTGCGGGATATTGCGTCATCAACGCGACGGGCTCGGATAACATCAATCTCAACCCTGATACGGTTACCTTCGGGAAGGGAAACTTCGGAGGAACGTTTACGGTCGTCGTGCCGGGCGACAACCCGACCGATGGGCCGGAGCTCGTCGTCGGCCGTGGTCACTTCTCGGGAAAGATGGACTTCTCGCCCGCGCTCCGCGCCGTAGCACCGCTGGGTACGGTCGAGGGTGAGGTGGGCCTCAATGGCAGCCGACCGGTGCCCTTTACCGGGACATTCCGTCTGCCGATGGGGTCGCCAAGTGGCGCGTACTACCTCGGCGCACAGGGCTGGGAGCCGGTGCTGCCGAATGAACAGGCGTTGGGCTACCCGACTGTCAAGTTCGAGATCGCGTTTCCGAACGTTTCGGAGTAACGCATGCCGCGAGAACGGGGGGCGCGCCCCCTCCGGCGGGTGCGGGGGAGTAGTGAGGCGAAGCCGTTTGAGGAACGGTGAGATCCGATGCCGGGACTCTTGGGAAACGTGATCGCGGTGGAAGAGCCACCGCTCGACGTGCCGGTCGACATCCGGCGCCCCGACGAGGGCGTCGTGATCTCGCGCGGCACGCGCGTCTATCTGCGCACGCTCACCCGCAACGATCTGGTCTGGCTCAGTGAGTGGGTCGAGGACACCTACCTCGAACGGATGGTCGGCAGCGAGTTCCTGCACGCCTTCAAACACGACTGGGACAAGGCGCCAGGATTCCACGACGCCGTCATGCACGACCCGACGCAGGTCGTGCTCATGGTCGAGGCATATCGTGGCTGGACGAAGCCCATCGGCGTGGTGCGGCTGTTCAACATCCATCTGCTCGAGGGGTACGCGTTTCTCGAGACGATCATCACCGACCGTCGCGCCATCCGCCGCGGCTACGGCGTTGAAGCGGGCAAGCTCATCTCCTACTATGGCGTCGACGTGCTTGGCATCCGTCGCATCGAAGCGAAGGTCTACGCCTACAACGTCCTCAGCATGAACTCCCTACGCCGCAACGGCTTCCGCGAGGAGGGCGTGCTGCGCCAGGCCGGGTTCGATGGCACGCAGTACTGGGATGTCGTGATCTTCGGCATCCTCAAGGACGAAATCGAGGCAGTGCGCAAGAGGGACAAGGTCTACCTTCCTCTCGACGAGCCCGAGGGGAATGTGATTGAGCCCACATAGCCTTCTCCCGCTCGTAGCATTCTTCCTCAACGTCACCCTCGCCGGGTTGTCGCTGCTGCGCAATCCGGGGAGCCGGCTGAACCGCGTCTTCGCCTACTTCGCCTCGGGCATGGCGCTGTGGAACATCGGCTCGTTCATGCTGCGCACGAGTCCCGACGAGCACTCCGCGGTGTTCGCCGAGGTCATCATCCACATCGGCGTGCTGCTCGTGCCCGCGTTCTGGTACCACTTCGTGCTGATCTTCCTCGACGCCACGACGCGGCATCGTCCCTCGCTGGCGGCGGCCTACGGCATCGCGTTCCTCTACAGCCTGATCAACCTGAGCCGGTCACCGCTGTTCATGAAGGGCGTCGTGTGGACGCACTGGGGCTGGGCGCCCGCCACGGGCCCGTTGTACGTGCCGTGGATCCTCGCGTTCTTCTTCTTCATGGTCTATGGCCTGCGCCACCTGGTGAAGGCCAACCGGGGCATCGACTCGTCGTTCCGCCGCAACCGCGGAACGCTGATCATGCTCGGTGTCCTCATCAGTCTTGCCGGCGCGTTCATCGACTACGCGCGGTTCGTCGTGGCCAAGTGGCTGCCCGCCGCCGATCAGGTCTATCCGATGGGCATTCCCGCGAACATGGTGTTCGCGCTGATGCTCGGCACCTCGATCGTGCGCTATCGCCTCTTCGCGGTGGACCTCGCGGTGAAGAAGGCCGCCGTGTACGGCGTGGTCGGCACCGCGGTGACGGCGATCCTCTACGTCGTCACCCGCACCGTAGAGCAGGCCTTCAACCTGGCGGACATCGACACCATCTGGGTCGTGGTGCCGCTCGGCTTCGTGATCACGATCCTCCTGACGCCGTGGGGCCAGCATCTGGAGGACCGCATTCACCGGCTGATGTTCAGCAAGCGGCGCGGCTGCTACGAAACGCTGCTGTCGCTCAGCAAGCGCATGAGCGCGATCCTCAACTTCAACGAGCTGGTGGACACGCTCGTGCACGGCCTCGTGCGCGGCATCCCGGTCACCCACGCGACGCTCATGATTTATGACGCCAGCACCAACGCCTTCGCCTCGTACCGCGAGGAGACGACGCTGGAGGAAGGCTCCTGCGTCGACGCCATCCGCGCCGACAGTCCGATCGTCCAGTGGCTGACGCGGACGGAGGGCCTGCTCGTCAAGGAAGAGGCCAAGCTCAACCCGCGCATCGCGAAATACTTCGAGACGGCCGAGGGCGAGCTGGAAGCGATCAAGGCCTCGCTCATCGTGCCGCTGAAGATCGAGAACAAGCTCAACGGCATCCTGCTGCTCGGTGAAAAGCTCTCGGGCGAGATCTTCGATGCCCAGGAGCTCGACGTGCTCTCGCTGCTGGCCGTGCAGGCGGCCATCTCGCTGGAGAACGCGCGCCTGTACGAGGGGCTGTCGACGTCGAACGTGCGCCTGATGGAGGCCAGCCGGCTGAAGTCGCAGTTCCTCGCGAACATGTCGCACGAGCTCCGGACGCCGCTGAACTCGATCATCGGCTTCTCGAAGGTGCTGCTGAATCGCCTGGACGGCGAGCTCACCGAGCGGCAGGAGGCCTATATCCGCTCCGTGCACAACTCCAGCCGGCACCTCCTGGAGCTGATCAACGGCATCCTCGACTTCTCCCGCATCGAGGCGGGCAAGCTCGAGATGCGCTGCGAGCGCGTCGACATGCTGAGCCTCGTCGACGAGTGCATCGAGTCGTCGCTGCCGCTGGTGCGCGACAAGCGGCTCAAGATCGAGAAGGACGTGCCGCTCGATCTGCCCGAAGTGACCGCCGACCGGACCCGCGTCAAGCAGGTGCTGCTGAACCTCATGTCCAACGCGATCAAATTCACGGCTTCCGGCAAGATCCTGGTGCAAGTGCGACGCGAAGCGGAGACGCTGCATGTCTCCGTCGCCGACACGGGCATCGGCATCTCGAGCGGGGATCTGGCGCGGCTATTCGAGCCGTTCCAGCGCCTCGACAATCCGCTCGCCCAGCAGGCCGACGGCACTGGGCTCGGCCTCGCCATCAGCAAGAAGTTCGTCGAGCTGCACCGAGGCCGCATCTGGGCGGAGAGCCGCGAGAGCCAGGGCTCGACCTTTCACTTCACGCTGCCGCTCGCCGCGGCGGCCAACTAGGGGACGACATGCCCTCACCCGTGCGCAAGGACGGCCGTCGACCGAAGATCCTTCACGTGGAGGACAATCCGGAAAACCGGATGCTGGTCCGCGCCATCCTCGAGGCGGAGGGCTACACGATCATCGACGCCGAGGACGGGCTGGCCGGCATCGAGGCGGCCGTTCGCGAGGAGCCGGCGCTCATCCTCCTCGACGTGAACCTGCCGGCGGTCGACGGCTACGAGGTCGTATCGATCATCAAGTCGTTCCCCGCCTTTGCGACCACGCCGGTGATCGCCGTCACGGCCTACGCGATGGAGGGTGATCGGCAGCGCACGCTGGTGGCGGGCTGCGACGGCTACATCCAGAAGCCGATCGACGTGGACACGTTCCCGCGCCAGGTCGCCGAGTTCCTGCACGGCAAGCGCGAGCACGTGGAGGAGCGGGAGCAGGGCGTGTACCTGCGCGAGCTCAATCAGCGCCTGGTGTACCGGCTCGTGAACCAGGTCGAAGAGCTCAAGCGGTTGAACCAGCACTTCGTGCGCCGCGCCGCGCAGCTGGCGGATCTCCACCGCGCCGTGCAGGACATCACCTCGGAGCTCGGCGCGCAGGCGATGCTCGATCAGCTGCTGCCCAATCTCTCGCGCGCGCTCGGCACCGCGCACCTGGCCGTCGACATCGCCGATGCCGACGTGCACGCCCAGGTCGCGGGCGCACCGCCCGCCGATCGGCCGCGCAGCGTGCTGGCCGGCGCCGGCGTCGCGCCCGCCGACGACTGGACGGAGGCGGAATGGCGTTTGCCGCTGGCCGTGCGCGGCCGCGCGCTCGGGCAGATGACGGCGCGGCTCGTGCTGCCGCCCGGGGCCAAGGCCGATGAGGAGCAGCTGCTCAACATCGTCGCCAACCAGGTGGCGATCGCGGTGGAGAACGCGCGCCTGTTCGACGGCGTGTCGCGCCGTGCGGCGGAGCAGGAGAGCCTCGTCGAGGCCGGACACCTGCTCGCCAGCACGCTCAAGGTCGATGAGGTGCTGCAGCGCTTCACCGAGCTCGTCCGTACGCGGCTCTCCGTGGACGTCGTGCGCATCTGGCTGCACGAGCGGGAAACCGAGTATCGGCTGGCCGCCCAGGCCGGCCTGGCCGAAAAGCCGGGACACATGGTCATGCAGTTCGCGCCGGGCGAGGGGGCGGTCGGCCGGATCATGGAGCATCTGACGCCGCTGATGATTCCGGACCTGCTGGTCGACCCGCGCTTCCGCGAGCGCGCGTGGGCACAGGCCGAGGGCCTGCAGTCGTTCGTCGGCGTGCCGCTGATGCTCGACGACGTGCCGATCGGCGTGCTGCTGTGCTGGACCCGCCAGCGCCGCGAGTTCACGTCGGGGGACGTCACCCTCGCGCAGGCGCTCGCCACCTCCGCCGCCGTCGGCATCCGCAACGCGCGCCTGCACGAGGAGACGCAGCTGCGCCTGCGCCACACCGAGACACTGGTGGCGGTCAGCCAGGCGCTGGGCGCCACGCTCGACCTCACGGAGGTGCTCCGTCGCGCCACGCGCGAGATGGTGCGCGCGCTCGGCGGCGACACCGGCATCGCCTGGCTGCTCGCGCCGGACCGCGCGCACTTCGTGCCGCTCGTCGGCTATCACATTCCGAAGGACGTCGTCGGCACGCCGGTGGCGGCCGCGCTGCGGATGGATGACCCGGTCATCCAGGCGCTGCGGAAGGCCAAGGGGCCCATCGCCGCCTCGGACAGCCAGAACGAGACCTGGAGCAGCATGCCGGCGGCGCAGGCGTTGCCGCACAAGTCGATGCTCATCCAGCCGATCTACTGGAAGGACGAGCTGATCGGCGGCTTTTCCGTGCTCTGGCTGCAGCAGACGCATCGCTTCTCGGCCGACGAGCTGCGGCTGGCCGAAGGCATCGCGCTCCAGGGAGCGCTCGCCGTCGAGAATTCCCGGCTGTACGAGGGCGTGAAGGAGCAGATGGCCGAGCTCAAGCGCACGCAGGCCCAGCTCGTGCAGTCCACGAAGCTGGCCGCCATCGGCGAGCTGGCCGCGAACATCGCGCACGAGATCAACAACCCGCTCACGACCGTGCTCGGCTTCGCGTCATTCCTCAGCGAGCGGATGGCGCCCACGGATCCCATGCGCGAGGAGCTCGGGCTCATCCAGGAGGAAGCCTCGCGCGCCCGCGACATCGTGCGCGACCTGCTCCAGTTCAGCCGGCAGCGCGACTTTTCACCCGAGAGCACGGACGTCAACACGGTCCTCGAGCAGGTCATCGGGATGGTGCGCCGGCAAGGCGCGCTCAACGCGATCACGGTGAACGAGCGCTACACGCCCGATCTCCCCCACGTCGAGCTCGACGTGTCGCGCATCAAGCAGGTTTTCCTCAACATCAT
>QHSO01000022.1:19847-60216 GCA_003220475.1 Candidatus Rokuibacteriota bacterium
AGCATCGCGATCGCATCTTCGACCCGTTCTTCACGACGAAGCCCGAGGTGAGCGGCACCGGCCTGGGCCTCTCGGTCAGCCTTGGCATCGTGCAGAGCCACGGCGGGACGATCGAGGTGGAGACGGAGGTCGGGCGGGGCTCGACGTTCACGGTCGCGCTGCCGCTGCGGCTGGAGGACGAGTCGGCGGCGGAGCGAGCCTAGCCGGCGGCGCCGAGCATCTCGCGGACGGCCGCCACCATCGCCTCGCAGTCGAACGGCTTGCCGATCGCGTGATCGGCGCCGAACTCCCTGGCGGCAGGCAGATACTCGAGGGTGCCGAGCGTGCCCCCCCCGGACATGGCGATGATCTTCGGCCTCGGCGACTGCCGGCGCAGCTCCTGAATGGTCTCCAGGCCTTCCTGCTCCGGCATGAAGATGTCGGTGATGACCAGCTCTGCCGGCCACTCGCGGTGCATCTCGAGGCCCTCGCGGCCATTGGGGGCCACCACCACGTCGTAGCCCGCCGCCTGTAGCGTCAGCCGCAGCAGCTCGCGGATCTCGGTGTGATCGTCGATCACGAGAACACGTGCCATGAATCGACCATAGCGTGCTGAGCCCCGAGGCTGTCAATGAGAATGCGCAGACCCGCCTACAACAGCGACAGGGCGACGCGCGCGGCGCCGAGGAGCGCCGTCTTCGGATTCAGCGCGACGAGCACAGGGATCGTCTCCATCAGCGACGACAGCCGGCCCTTGTCGCGAAAGGCGCTGACGAACGCGCCCGCGCGAAGCAGCGGCATGAGCCGCGGCGCGATGCCGCCCGCCACGACGACGCCCCCCAGCGCGAGCGCCTTGAGCGCAAGGTTGCCCGCCTCGGCTCCGTAGACGGACCCCAAGATGCCGAGCGCCATCTCGCACAGACGGTCCGACCCGCGCATCCCCAGCTCGCCCACGACGGCCGCCGGGTCGCCCTCGCGCATCAGCGCGGCGGTCTGCGGCGATTCCTTCGCCACACCCGTGTCGCGCAGGAACCGATAGACGTTCACGAGCCCCGGGCCGGACAGCACGCGCTCGCAGGACACCCGGCCGAACTCCTTGCGCAGGTAGCGCAGCAGATCCTCCTCGACCTCGCCGCGCGGCGCGAAATCGCTGTGGCCGCCCTCGGTGGCGATCACCGTGCGCGTCGCCTCGTGGTCGACGACGATGGCCTCGCCGAGCCCCGTCCCGGCAGCGATGACGGCAACGTTGCCGTCCCGGAGCCTGCCCCCCTGCAGCGACACGAGCTCGTCCTCGCGCAGCGCCCAGACCCCATGGGCGGTGGCCTCGAGATCGTTGAGCAGCCGCACGCGCTGGGCTGGAATGGCGGAGGCGAGCCCGCGCTCGTCGACGACCCAGGGAAGGTTCACGGCGACGACGCGGCCGTCCATCACCGGCCCCGCGATGCCCACGCAGGCCGCGGCGATGTCGGCACGCGGGCCCTCGCCGAGAAAGCGCGCGATGGCGGCCTCGAGCGAGGGGAAGTCGTGGCTGTGCAACGTGGCCTCGCGGACCACCATGGGCGCGCCGGCGCGCGGCTCGAACAACGCGAGCGTCGTCTTGGTTCCGCCGACGTCGCCGGCGAGGATCACACTACTTCTGCGTGCCCGCGTAGAGTCCCATCACGGTGCCGAGGAACTTCAGCGCGTCGGGCTTCTTGCGCTGGAACGAGTTACGCCCGATGATCGACCCGAACCCACCGCCATCGCGGATGGCGCGGACCTCATCGAACACCTGGTCGTCCTTCGCGGCGGCGCCACCGGAGAAGATGACGATGCGCCGGCCGTTGAACGCCGCCTGCACCACGTGGCGCACACGCTCGGCCAGCGTCCCGATCGGCACCTGCGTGGCCTCGTAGACCTTCTTCGCCGCGGCCTGCTCGAGGTGGGCCGAGGGCAGCTTGACCTTGATGATGTGCGCACCGAGCTGGGCGGCGATGTGCGCGGCATAGGCGGTGACGTCCGTCGCCGTCTCGCCATCCTTGCTGAGGCCGGAGCCGCGCGGATAGGACCAGATGACGACGGCAAGGCCGCTCGCCTTGGCTTCCTCGGCCATCGCGCGGATCTGCTCGTACATCGACAGCCGATGCTCGGAGCCCGGATAGATCGTGAAGCCGATGGCCACGCAGCCCAGGCGCAGCGCGTCGCGCACCGAGCCGGTGATGGCCTGGTTGGGATCCTTCTCTTCGAGGAGGACGTCGTGATTGTTGAGCTTGAGGATGAGCGGCACACGGCCCGCGAACTCGCGGGCGCCCGCCTCCAGGAAGCCGAGCGGCGCCGCGTACGCGTTGCAGCCGGCCTCGATGGCGAGCTCGAAGTGGTAGCGCGGATCGTACGCCGGCGGGTTGACCGCGAAGCTGCGCGCCGGGCCGTGCTCGACGCCCTGGTCCACCGGCAGGATCACGAGCTTGCCCGTGCCGGCCAGCGTGCCGGCGGTGAGCAGACGCGCGAGGTTCGTCAGCGTGCCGGGACTGTCGCTGCCGTACCAGGACAGGATCTCTTTCACTCGCTCGCTCATGAAGGCCCTCCTCGAGAACCCAGCATACCCCGCGAGTCCGTCCTCACTCACCACTCTGCTGCATGAGCTTGGCGACGAGACCGGTCCACCCCGTCTGATGACTGGCGCCGAGGCCGGCGCCGTCGTCGCCGTGGAAGTATTCGTAGAAAAGCAGCAGATCGCGCCAGTACGGGTCGCTCTGGAACTTCTCCGTGTCGCCGTGCACGGGCCGCCGGCCGTCGCGCCCGCGCAGAAAGAGCCGGACGAGCCCGCGCGACAGCTCCCCGGCGACGTCCCAGAGGTTGAGCCGCCGGTGCGAGCCGCTCGGACACTCGACCTTGAGGTCGTCGCCGTAGAAGTGATGGAACTTCTGCAGTGACTCGATGAGCAGGTAGTTCATCGGGAACCAGAGCGGGCCGCGCCAGTTGGAGTTGCCGCCGAAGAGCGCGGTCGTGGACTCGGCGGGCTCGTAGCCCACGCGATGCTCCACGCCATCCACGGTCAGCACGTAGGGATGCGCGCGGTGGTAGCGCGACAGCGCGCGGATGCCGTGCGGCGATAGGAACTCGTCGCGATCGAGCATGTAGCGCAGCACGCGCGTGAGCTGCGCTCGATTGACGATCGAGAGCAGCCGGCGGACGCCGCCGCCGGCGACGGTCTGCGTGTCGAGGTTGGCGCGGAACTGCGGCCGGTTGTCGATGAACCACTGCAGGCGACGCATGAAGCCCGGCAGCCGATCGACGACGTCCGGCTCGAGCGTCTCCACCGCGAAGAGCGGAATGAGCCCGACCATCGAGCGGACCTTCAGCTGGCGGACTTCGCGGTCGGTGTGCAGCACGTCATAGTAGAAGCCATCCGCCTCGTCCCACAGCGTGAGGCCCTCGCCGCCGAGGTCGTTCATGGCCCGGGCGATGTAGACGAAGTGCTCGAAGAACTTCGAGGCGATGTCCTCGTACGCCGGGTTCGACTGGGAGAGCTCCAGCGCGATGGCGAGCATGTTGAGGCAGTACATCCCCATCCACGATGTGCCGTCCGACTGCTCGATGCGGCCGCCGGTGGGCAGCGGTGCCGAGCGGTCGAAGACGCCGATGTTGTCGAGCCCGAGAAAGCCGCCCTCGAAGACGTTCTTGTCCTCGGTGTCCTTGCGGTTCACCCACCACGTGAAGTTCAGCAGCAGCTTCTGGAAGGCCTTCTCGAGAAAGTCGCGGTCGGCCACGCCGGTCACGCGGCGATCGATCTTGTAGACGCGCCAGACGGCCCACGCGTGCACCGGCGGATTGACGTCGCCGAAGGCCCACTCGTAGGCCGGGATCTGGCCGTTGGGGTGCATGTACCACTCGCGCAGGAAGAGGATCAGCTGTGACTTGGCGAAGTCCGGATCGATCGGCGCGAGCGCGATGGTGTGGAAGGCCAGGTCCCAGGCGGCATACCACGGGTACTCCCACTTGTCGGGCACCGAGAGCACGTCTTCGTTGTAGAGATGCGTCCAGCGCGCGTTGCGGCCGTGCAGGCGCTCGCGCGGGGGCGTGGGCTGGCCCGGATCGCCGGCGAGCCAGCGCCGGACGTCCAGGTGGTAGAACTGCTTGCTCCACAGGATCCCCGCGTACGCCTGCCGCGCCACCGCGCGCGCGTCGGCCGAGCATGTCGCCGGCACCACGGTGGCGTAGAACTCGTCGGCCTCGCGGCGCCGCCGCTCGAAGAGCGCGTCGAAGGCGCGGCCGAACGGGTCAGCGTCCGGCGCGACGTCGCTGAGCCGCAGGCGCAGCGTGCGCGTCTCGCCCGCGCGCAATGACCATCGGTGATGCGCCGCCGCCTTCGTTCCGACCGCCGCGGGGTTCACCGCGTCGGCCCGGCCGTGGACCACGTAGTCGTGGAACGCGTCCTTTACATAGAGCGTCGTGTTGGCGACACCCCAGAGGCGGCGCGCGTTCGTCTCGTTCTCGGTGAAGAGCAGATCGGCGGCGCCCTCGCCAACGAGCCAGCGCCGGCCGAGCGTCGCGTGCTCGGCTTCGATCACGATCCCGCCCGCGCCCGGCGCCGTCGCGCGCAGTCGCGGCCGCGGCGAGCCCGCCTCCCACGTCCACGTGTTTCGAAACCACAGCGTCGGCAGCACGTGCACGTCGGCCGGCTCGGGCCCGCGGTTGGTGACCGCGATGCGGATCAGCATCTCGTCGATGGCGGCCTTCGCGTACTCGACGACGACGTCGAAGTAGCGATCGTCGTCGAAGACGCCGGTGTCGAGCAGCTCGTATTCGCGCGCTCGCCGGTCCCGGCGCGCGGTCTCCTCGAGCAGCAGCGCGTAGGGAAACGCGCGCTGCGGATACTTGTAGAGGTACTTCATGTAGGCGTGGGTCGGCGTGTTGTCGAGGTAGAAGTAGTACTCCTTGACGTCCTCGCCGTGATTGCCCTGCGTGCCCGTGAGACCGAAGAGGCGCTCCTTGAGGATCACGTCGCGGCCGTTCCAGAGGGCCAGCGCGAAGCAGAGTCGCTGGTGGTTGTCCGAGATGCCGGCCAGGCCGTCCTCGCCCCAGCGGTAGGCGCGCGAGCGGGCGTGATCGTGCGGGAAATATTCCCAGGCCGTGCCCCCGGGACTGTAATCTTCGCGTACGGTGCCCCACTGCCGCTCGGACAGGTACGGGCCCCAGCGCCGCCAGTGCGCAACCCGGCGGGTCGCTTCCGCGATGCGTCGATGCTCCTCGGTCATGCTCGCGTTCGGGGTATATTAGCGGAATTCCGGAGGATTCAGGTGCTCCACTACGCGATGTCCCGGCTGCTCTGGCTGGTGCCGACACTGCTCGCGATGGCGCTCGTGACGTTCCTCGTCATGCACGCCACGCCGGGCAGTCCCCTCGATCCCGTGGCGGAAGGCGCCAACCCACTGTCGCCGGAGAGCCAGAAGGCCCTCGCCGCGTACTACGGGCTCGACAAGCCGCTGTGGCAGCAGTTCGCGATCTTCGTCGGCAAGGCCGTGCGCGGCGACTTTGGATTCTCGTTCGTGTACAAAACGCGGACGGTGGCCGAGATCCTTCGCGAGACGTTCCCCATCTCGCTGCTCCTTGGGTCGATGGCGCTGGTGCTGGCAGTGGCCGGCGGCCTGACTCTCGGCATCCTCGCCGCCATTCATCAGAACCGCGGTTGGGATTACGTGTCGGTCTCCCTCGCCACCGTCGGCGTCGCCGTGCCCAACTTCGTCCTCGCCGTCTTCCTGATCATCATCTTCTCGTTCATGCTGCCGCTCTTTCCCACCGGCGGCTGGGACTCGCCGCGCGACTGGGTGCTGCCGACGGTGACGCTGGCGCTGGCGCCGATGGGAATCATTGCGCGCTTCACGCGCGCGAGCATGCTCGAGGTCATCCGCGCCGACTTCACGCTCACGGCGCGCGCCAAGGGCCTCGCCGAGGGCCCGGTCATCTTCAAGCACGCGCTGAAGAATGCGCTGATTCCGGTGGTCACGCTGTTGGGGCCCCTCTTCGCGGCGGTCGGGACGGGATCGTTCTTCGTCGAGTCGATCTTTCGCGTGCCCGGCATGGGTCGCTTCTTCGTGCTCTCGATGACGGGACGCGACTATCCGATGATCATGGCGGTCGTGCTCACCTACGGCGTGTTCCTCGCGGTCATGAATCTCGTCGTCGACCTCGCCTATGGCGCGCTCGACCCCCGGATCCGTTATTAGCGTCACCGCCGGGCCGCGACCCCTCGTCGATCCCGACGGCGTCCGGGCGCCGAGACCCGTCGCCGCCGACGCGCAGCTTAGCGTCCGACCCAGCAGCCTATGGCGCGACGGCGTCCGCCGCCTCCGCCGCAACCGGCTGGCCATGGCCGGCGGCGCCGTCATCATCATCTTGTGCCTGGTCGCGATCTTTGCCGACGTGCTCATGCCGCTGCCCTACACGAAACCGAATTTCGGACGCCTGAATGAGGCGCCCACGCGCGCCTATCCGCTGGGCACCGATCAGCTCGGCCGCGACATGCTCTCGCGCATGATTTACGGGGCGCGAGTGTCCATGCTGGTCGGCCTGCTCTCGCAGGTCATCATCGTCGCGATCGGTGTGCCAATCGGCGCCGTGTCAGGCTACCTGGGCGGCCGAGCCGATCTGGTCATCACCCGCTTCATCGACGTGATGTATGCGTTTCCCCGTCTGCTGTTCGTCATCCTCGTCATGTCCATGCTGGGCGCCGGCCTCTTCAACATCTTCATCGCCATCGGCCTGACGGGCTGGGTGGGGATCGCGCGGCAAACGCGCGCGCAGGTGCTCACCATCAAGCAGAAGGAGTACGTCGAGGGCGCGCGGGCGCTGGGCTCGCGCGCCGGCCGGCTGCTCTTCCGCCACGTGTTGCCCAACGCACTCACGCCGATCGTCGTCGCGGTTACGTTCGGCATTCCGGAGGCGATCTTCACGGAGGCGGCGCTGTCGTTCATCGGCGTCGGCATCAATCCCCCCATTCCGTCGTGGGGGCAGATGGTCGGCGAGGGCCAACAGTACATCCGCTCGTACTGGCATCTCTGCGTGTTCCCGTCGATCGCCATCGCCGTCACGATGCTCGCGTTCACGTTCTTCGGCGACGGCGTCCGCGACGCGCTCGATCCGAAAATGAAATAGGCCTACTAACGAGGAGGTCATCATGAGGCTCCCCCGCATCTCCGACGTCCAGATGGATCTGCTGGCCGCGCGCCTGAGCGCGGCCGGCGTCGGCCGCCGCGATTTCCTGCGCGTGGCGGCCGGCCTCGCCACGCTCGGAGCGGCCGGCTTCAATGCGCGCCCGGTCTCAGCGGCACCCAAGCTCGCGGCGGGCGAGAAGCTCGCCCGCGAGCAGCATTTCCGGTACGGCGGAGGCGGCTGGTGGCAAAACGATCCATCCAGCCACGATTTCAACAAGGACCTGTATTGCAACGGCGTGCCCGCGCTCTGGGCGGGTCTCATGAAGTTCAACGCCGAGTTCCAGCCCGTGCCCTACGTGGCCGAGAAGGTCTCGTCCAACGCGGAGGGCTCGGTGTGGACGTTCAACATCCGCAAGGACTCCAAGTGGTCGGACGGCAGCCCCTGCACCGCGCGAGACTTCGAGTGGTCCTGGAAGCGCCAGATGGACCCGGCCAGCAAGAACCCGTACTCGAGCTACTTCTACGACATCAAGGGCGCCGAGGCGTTCAACAAGAGCAAGGTGCCTGACGCCTCGCAGGTCGGTGTGCGGGCCAAGGACGAGTGGACGCTCGAGGTCACGCTCGAAGGGCCCCGCGGGTACTTCCCCGTGCTCTCGGCGTACCTCGCTGCCCTGCCAGCCCATCGCGCGGCGGTCGAAAAGTACGGTGACAAGTGGACGGAGGCCAGCAACATCGTCTGCAACGGGGCCTTCGTGCTCGAGGCGTGGGAGCACAACAAGGCCATGGTGTTGCGAAAGAACAAGCACTTCTTCGGCGCCAAGGACGTGACGCTGGAGAAAGTCACGATCCCCATCGTTCCCGTGCAGTCCGGGGCGCTTCCGTACGAGAACAACGAACTCGACATGACCTCGCTCCAGACCGGCGACCTCAAGCGGCTCCGCGACGACCCGCGCTCGGGCAAGCAGGTCTTCCGCTATCCGTTCCCCGGGACCTGGTATCTCACTCCGCAGGTGACGAAGCCGCCGTTCGACAACGTCAAGGTGCGCCGCGCGGTGGCGCACGCCATCGACCGCGACAACGTCGTGCGCGTCGCGGACGGCTTCGCCGTTCCCGCGCACGCGATGATCCCGCCCGGGTTCCCGGGAGCGACCGACGACAAGAAGATCCGCGACATCCAGCGCTTCGATCCCAAGGCAGCGATGGCCGAGCTCAAAGGCACGCCGTTCGAGGGCGGGCGCAACTGGCCGAAGATCACGCTGACGATGCGGGAAGAGGGCTATGGGTCCAAGCCGCTCGCCGAAGCCGTGCAGTCGGTCTTGCTCGAGCACCTCAACATGAAGACGGAGCTCGAGGTGCTCGAACAGCGCGTGTTCCGCGCCGGTCTCTGGAAGAATGACTACCAGTTCGTGTGGATCCGCTGGTTCATGGACTATCCGGACCCGCACAACGAGTACTTCGACACCTTCTACGGCAAGAAGACCGAGGGCAAGCGGCAGGCGTGGGTGAACGACGCATTCGACAAGGAATTGGAGACGGGACGCGACACGCGCGACGCGAAGAAGCGGATGGCCAACTACGCGAAGGCCGAGGAGATCATGCAGACCGACGTCGGCTACATTCCCGTGGCGTGGGTCGCGCGGTGGGCCGCGACCAAGCCGCACGTGCGTGGGCTCGAGAAAAACAAGCTCGGCGAGAACGTGGTCGAGGGCAACATTTACTTCGACATGCTGCCGCACCTCTACATCATCGATCGCGCCTGATGACCGACGTCGAGCGCCTTCGTGGCGAGCTGTACGCCGCGTCCAAGAACCGTGCGCTGATGTACTGGCACGTGTTCGACGAGCTGCGGACGGCGCTCGGCGAGTCGCAGGCGAGCACGCTCATGGCGCGCGCCATCGAGGCGCGCGGCCGCGAGATCGGTCGGCAGTTCGCGCGTTACGCGCCGGTCGACCTGGCCGGCTTGCGCGACGCGTTCGTCGGCGGCGTGCCCGACGCGGGGCGGATGTTCGCGCCCCGCGTCGAGCGCTGTGACGCCGCCGCCCTGGACATCACGCTGCAGCGCTGCCCGCTGAAGGAGGCGTGGCAGGAGGCGGGGATCGCCGACGCTGACATCGCGACGCTCTGTCGGATCGCGGGCCGTGTCGACAACGGCACCTTCGAGGCGGCGGGATTCCAGTTCTCCGCAGAGACCTGGCGGCCGGGCCGCGACGGCTGCTGCCATCTTCACATCCGCCCGGGGGCTCGCTGAAGACACTGGCGCTCCGCCTGCTGCCCGGCGCCGCGCTCACCGGCGTCACCGTGGCGCTTCTCGTCGTTCCCGCGCTCGAGCCGGTCGCCCTGTCGCTGCTGCCCGCCTATCCGCTCGTCTCGTTCTTCGCGGGAGCGCTATTGGCCTGGCGGTTTCGCCGCTGGCGCGTGCTCGTCGCAACGCTGTCGCTGGCGGCGGCCGAGCGCGCGCTCGCCGCCGGCCTGGGCTCGTGGATACCCTTCGCGCACGTCGTGCTGGCGGCCACGTCCGCCGCGCTGCCGCTCAATCTCACCGCGCTCACCTGGCTGCCCGAGCGCGCGCGAGCGGTGTTCGCCGGCAGCGCCGTCCTCGTCGCCGCCGAGGCGCTCGCGGCCGGTCTGCTCATGCAGCCGGAGGCCGCGCCGGTCGCCGACGTGCTCGCGCGGCCGCTGGGCGATGGGCGCCTGCCGATGATCGGGATCTTCGCGTTCGCCGGCGCGCTGACCCTGGCGGCGCTGCGGCTGGTGATTCGCCCGCAGGCGCTCGAGTGCGGAATGTTCTGGGCGCTCATCAACGCGTTGCTCGCATGCGGCGTGGCGGCGCCCGCCTCGGCCTCCATCGCGCTGGCGGGCGCCGGGCTCGTGCTGCTCGTCTCGCTGATCGAAACGTCCCATGCGATCGCCTATGGCGACGAGCTCACGGGGCTGCCGAGCCGCCGCGCGCTGACCGAGGCGCTCGGCGAGCTGGACGGCGTCTACACGATCGCGATGGTGGACATCGATCATTTCAAGATGTTCAACGACACGTACGGGCACGACGCCGGCGACCAGCTGCTGCGGATGATCGGCGGGCGTCTGGCGCAAGTCGGCGGCGGCGGCCGCCCGTTCCGCTACGGCGGCGAAGAGTTCGCGGTGATCTTCACCGCCACCGTGCTCGACGACGCGCTGCCTCACCTCGAGGCGCTGCGTCACTCGATCGAGTCGACGGGCTTCGGTCTGCGCGGGCCCGAGCGCTCGCGACGCCACGACGGGACGCGGCCGACGCGCCCGATACAGCGCGTATCGGTGTCGGTCTCGATCGGTGCCGCACAAGCCAGCCGGCGTGCGGCGCCGGCCCACGACGTGCTGGATGCCGCCGACGCGGCGCTGTATCGCGCCAAGCGCTCCGGCCGCAATCGAGTGTGTACGTGAGCTACGCGGCTATGTAAGTGGGGGCCCCGAAATGGCTACGCCCCCTCGGACTCCCCGGCCAAACGCTCGCCAAATCGACTCTGGTGTCAGCGGCATATCGAGATGGCGGACCCCGAACGGCGAGAGGGCATCGACCACCGCGTTCACGACGGCCGGCGGCACGCCGATGTTGCCGGCCTCGCCGAGTCCCTTGGCCCCGAGCGGGTTGCGCTTCGTCGGGGAATGCATGTGGTGGATCTCGGCGTGCGGCACGTCGTCGGCGCGCGGCAGCGCGTAGTCCATCAGCGTGCCCGACAGCATGTGGCCCTCGGCGTCGAAGCGAACGGCCTCGAGCGCGATCTGGCCCCACGCCTGCGCGAGCGAGCCGTCGAGTTGACCATCGGCGAGCAGCGGGTTGACGATGGTGCCGGCGTCGTCGATCCACACGAGCCGCTCGAGCGTGAGCACGCCGGTCTCGCGCTCGATACGCACGGCCGCCACGACCGCGCCACCGCTCCACACCTCGTGCTCCGCCGCCAGCACGTGCGAGGCCTCGAGCCCGGGCTCTTCGCCCGCCGGGAGCGGACCGTGCCAGGCCACTCGCGCGACGTCCGCCCAGCGCACGAAGCGATCCGGAACGCCGGCGATCGAGAAGCCGCCCGCGCCCAGCCGCACGTCGGCGGCGTGCGCCTCGAGCAGATGCGCGGCGAGCCGCCGCGCCTTCGCGACGACGGCGTCGGCCGCGTGAGCCAGCGCGCCGCCGCCGAGCGCGGTGCTGCGGCTGCCGAAGGTCCCGATGCCGGTCGGAATGACGTCGGTATCGCCGTGACGGACGTCGATCGCCTCGGGCTCGAGACCCAGGCGATCGGCCACGATCTGCGCGAACACGGTCTCGTGCCCCTGGCCGTGTGCGCTCGAGCCGGTGGCCGCGGTCGCGCGCCCGTTGGCCTCGATCCGCACGAGCCCGCGCTCCCAGCCGAGCGCCGAGGGCTCGACATAGACCGATAGCCCCACGCCCACGAGCTCGCCGCGGCGGCGTCGCTCGGCCTGCGCGCGACGCAGTTGCGCGTAGTCCGCACTCGCCATCACGCGCGCGAGCAGCCCGGGATAGTCACCGGAGTCGTAGCTCTCTCCGGTCGCGGTCGTGAACGGAAAGCGCTCGGGCGGCACGAGATTGCGACGTCGCAGCTCGGCGGGGTCCATCGCCAGCGCCCGCGCCGCCTCGTCGACGAGCCGCTCGATGAGGAAGGCCGCCTCGGGACGACCGGCGCCGCGGTAGGGGCCCACGGGCGGCGTGCTGGTGAACGCGCCGATGGCCTCGATGTCGACGTCGGTGATCGCATACGGGCCCGGCAGACAACGCACGTGATTGCGCGGCGTCCCCATCGCGGTGTAGCCGATGCTCGGCCCGAGCGGACACAGGATCCCACTTGAGCGGGCGTCCGAGTCGGCGTGCGAGCCACGGGATGAGCACCTCTTCACGATACGGCCCGCCCTTGACGCCGAATCCGCCGCCGACGTCGGGGGCGATGACGCGCACGCGCGCGGGCATCAGGCCGAGCAGTCGCGCGACCTCGTCGCGGATCCGGTGGGGGACCTGCGTCGAGGACCAGATCGTGAGCGCGTCGTCGGCCCAGCGCGCGGCGACGCCGCGCGGCTCCAGGGGCACGCCGGCCAGCCGCGCCTGGCGCACCTCGACGGCCACCGTGCGGTGGGCGGCCGCGAACGCGCGATCGGTGTCGGCGGTTCGGATCGCATACGTGAAGCAACGATTGTCTTCGCGCCCGACGATTGGCGGTGCCCCGGGCGCCAGCGCGGTGTCGGGCTCGGCAGCGCCTGGCAGCGCCGCCCACTCCGCGCGTACCAGTGCCGCCGCGTCGTGCGCGAGCACGGCCGACTCGGCCACCACCAGCGCCACCGGCGTGCCCTGACAGCGGACAACGTCACCGGCGACGAACACCATCTCCGGGACGACCATGCCCTCGATGACGCGCGCCATGCCGATCGGTGGAAACGCGTCGACGTCGGCGGCGGTGATGACCGCGATGACGCCCGGGGCCTTGCGCGCGGCCTCGACGTCGAGCTCGACGAGCCGCGCATGGGCGTGCGAACTGCGCACGAAGACGACGTGGGCGATGCCGTCGATCGACAGATCGTCGAGGAATCGGCCTTCGCCGCGCAGCAACGGCGCGTCCTCGCGACGGCGCATGGCGCGACCGACGTGACTCAGGCGGCGAACCTCCTCGGCGGCGCGGGCGGCATGACGGTGTCCGGATTGTACAATCCCGCCATGTGCCGCCCTACCCTCGGTAGGACAAGCGCGTGGGGTGGCCTCGCCCTTGCCGCCGCCGTGCTGGCGACGGCGCCGAGCGACGTCGCGGCCCAGGTCTTCATCTCGACCTCGCCGCGCCCGGACATCACCATCGGCCCGCTCTTCGTCGGGGCCACCGCGCCGGCGGAGCTGACCGCGCCCGTCAACGTCACGGTGACGTGGAATCTCGTCCAGCGTCGCGGCGGTCAGCCCTACGTCCGGACGCTCGCGCTGCTGTGGCCATCCGAGATCGCCGCGCCGACGGCGCCCGGCTCCGCCGATCCGGTGCTCGTCAACTACGTCGAGTCGCGCGGCTTCAGCTCGACGGGGTCCGGACGGCTCCTCCTACGGGCGCGCAACCAGAGCCAGCTCGGCCTGCTGGCGCCCGGGGAGAATCTGACCGTGACGGCGTCGTACGTTTCGTTCGTGCGGCGCGACGCGCCGCCGCAGGCCGGCTCGGGCTCGCTCGTCTGGATTCCGCCCACGCCGCATCTCGGCGACTCGCGTTGGGTGCTGACTCTCCCCTTTCCCGTGCGCGGCATGATCGCCCCGAAGCCAGCGACGTGGCTCGAGGACGTCTTCTGGGGTCGGCGCAACGCGCTCGCGCTCTCGTGGGGCGACGTCGGCTCGATCGCCTTCTACCCGCTGTACCACGAGCACCGCGATCGAATCCTGCACCTCGCGCGCGAGTACTCGAGGCTGCTCGTCAACTTCCCCGATGCGGGCCACCTGCGCATCGAGGGCATCGAGCCGGTGGCCGCCGTGCGTGGCGGCAGCCGGCTGCGCGCCGGCACGGAGACCGTGTCGCTTCCGCTGAACACCGTCGACGCCGCCCCGCAGACGCTGAAGGTGCAGTACGCGTACTATCGCGGCATCTTCGCGTGGCGGCCGGTGCTCATCTCGCTCGGCCTGCTCGTCCTCGGCAATCTCACGGGTCTCTTGATGGTGAGCGGCCGTCTCTCGACGCTGGTGCGCACCCGCCTGCGCGTCGCGCGCGGCGCGCCGGAGGACGATGATGCGACGACGCCGATGCCGGATCGGCTGGCCGACATCCGGCCCGGCGAGTCGACGTACGACGACGTCGTGCGGTGCTGTGGCCTGCCGGAGGAAGAGCACCATCGCGTCGCCTCGGGGTCCAGGCGCACGCTGGTCTATCGTGAGACGCGGCGCCAGCCCGAGCGCGGCCTGCGCGTGGGCTGGCTCACCACCGTGCGGCACTGGGACATCGAGCGCTACGAAGCGGAGATCGAGCTCGACGGCGAGCGGGTCCAGGACGTCGTCATGCACGTGCGCCGCGCGCGCACGAGCTCGCCGGATTGAGCCCGATACCCGCGAGCACGCGCGCGCGGCTGCGCTCGCCGCTCGCCTCCTGGTTCACCGGCACGGCGGCGGTGCGCCGTTTCCGGCGACGCGTGCTGGGCCGCCGCGTGGCCCTCGTGCCGCCGCGTGACGGCACGTGGCGTGCGCTCGTGCCGTCCTTCGCCGCGGCGGTCGCGCTCGCGCGCGGTGGCGTGCCGTTCCAGATCGCCTTCGAGCGCCGCTACGATCGCTCGGGCGACGCGCGGCGACTGACGCGAGCGCTCGCGCGCGGGGCCACCGTCTTCTTCCCACAGGCGCACCAGGTGCTGCCGCGCGTCGCCCGGCTGATGGTCGCCCTGCGCGAGGAGCTGCTCGGTCCCCGGCGCGACGAATCGTCGTTTCTTTTTCTGGTGGAGGGCCGCGGCCGTGAGGGCATGGGTCTGCACCACGACGGCGACGTGGATGCGTTCTGGGTGCAGCTCGAGGGCCGTCGAACGGTGACGCTCGGTCCTCCCGTCGCGCCGCGCACGCCGCTCGACCTCGACGGGCGCCGGCGCGGCGAGGCCGGCTGGCACACGCTCGATCTGCCGCCGGGCTCGCTCCTCTACCTGCCGCCGCGCATCCCGCACACGGTCGTGTGCCACGGCCGCTCGCTGGCGCTGTCGCTGACGTGGTCGCGCCGCCGCGCGCGCGTGCCACGCACCGCGTGGGACGTCGTGTCGGGCCGCGCCTCACCGCGGCCCCGTCAGGATCCGCGCTGGCTCTGGACGCAGGTGCCGGTGACGGCCGGCGCCGTCGATCGCGTGCGGCGCCGCTTCCGACTGCACACACCCGAGGGCGCGGCGTGGGTGCCGGCACGTGCGCACGCGCTCGCGGGGCGGCTGGCCGGCATGCCGGCCGTCGCCGCCAGCACGGCCGCGGCGGCGCCGCTCGTCGAGCTCGGTGTGCTCGCACCCGAGGATTTGCCGCTCGTGCTGGTCCCAGACGCGCCGCACGCGCTCGACGGCTGGCGCTTCGCGTGATCGATCCGCGGCGCCTGCCGTTCTTCTACGGCTGGATCGTCGTCGCCGTCGCCTTCGTCACGATGGGCATCGGCGTGAACACGCGCACGGCGTTCTCGCTGCTGTTCCCGCCGATCCTCGCCGAGTTCGGCTGGGATCGCGCGGTCACCGCCGGCGCGTTCTCCGTCGGTTTTCTCGTGGCGACCGCGTACGTGCCGTTTCTCGGGATGGCGATGGACCGCTGGGGGCCGCGCGTCGTGATCCCGATCGGCATCGTGATCACGAGCCTCGGGCTGGCGCTGGCGCCGCTCACGAGCCGGCCGTGGCACCTGCACGTCACGCTCGGCGCCCTCGTCGGCGGCGGCTCGATCTTCATGACGTACATCGGTCATTCGCTGTTCCTGCCGCACTGGTTCGTGCGTCGTCGCGGCCTGGCGATCGGTATCGCGTTCTCCGGCGTGGGCATCGGCTCGATGCTGCTGTTCCCCTGGCTCGGCCGGCTCATCGCCGCCTCGGGCTGGCGTGCGGCGTGCTGGGCGCTCGTGGTCCTGCTCACCGTCGTGCTGCTGCCGCTGAACGTCACGCTGCCGCGGGGCCGCCCGGAAGACGTCGGACTCGCCGCCGACGGCGATCCCGCGGCCGGCACGGCGGGTGCGATTCCCGTCGACAACGTCGTCGACCGCGCGTGGGCGTCCATCGACTGGACGCTGCGCCGCGCGCTGCGCACGGCGCGCTTCTGGTGGCTCTTCCTCGGATTCTTCACCGCGCTGCTGGTCTGGTACATGGTGCAGGCTCACCAGACAAAATATCTGCTCGACGTCGGCTTCGACGGCGAGCGCGCCGCCTACGCCCTCGGCCTGGTCGGGCTCACGGGCATCGTTGGCCAGATCGCGCTCGGCTGGCTCTCCGATCGTGTGGGCCGCGAGTGGGCGTGGACGCTGGCCGGGCTCGGCTTCGCCGTCTGCTATGCGGCGCTGCTGGCGCTGCCGGCGCATCCCTCGTCGGCGTTGCTCTATGTGATGATCGCGTCGCAGGGCCTGCTCGGCTACGGCCTGGCGTCGGTGTTCGGCGCAATCGCGGCCGAGATCTTCCAGGGCAAGCACTACGGAACGATCTTCGGCACGCTGACCCTCGGCGCCAACGCGGGCGCCGCGTTCGGGCCGTGGGTCGCCGGCGCCATTTACGACCGCACCGGCTCCTACACGGCGGCGTGGCTGCTGGCCATCGGCGCGTGCGCGCTGTCGGTCGCCGCGATCTGGCTCGCCGCGCCCCGGCGCGTGCGCGCCGTGGCCGGCCGGATTAGGACTGCATCAGGCGGGGTAGCAGCGCGCTGATCGAGCCGCGCAGGATGATGTCGGCGAGCGAGTCCATCTCGGTCGGCTCGGCGTTCAGGATCACCACGCGCGCGCCCGCCTCCTTCGCCACGGGTACGATGCCCGCGATCGGATAGACGGACAGCTTGGTGCCGACGGCCAGCATGAGATCGCAGCGACGGGCGGCGGCGCCGGCGCGCTCGAGGTCCGCCTGCACGAG
The DNA here is from genome assembly GCA_003220475.1 of Candidatus Rokuibacteriota bacterium. Lineage (GTDB taxonomy): Bacteria > Methylomirabilota > Methylomirabilia > Rokubacteriales > CSP1-6 > AR12. The sequence goes on from QHSO01000022.1 coordinate 36,500, forward strand.
GCCCTGGCCGAACGAGATGGTCGCGGATTTCAGGATCCCGCCGCAGCTGCGACACGGCGGGTCGACCTCGCCGGCGCGGACGCGCGCCAGCGCGCGCTCCATCGCCGCGCGCTCGCCGCAGCTCAGGCACACGACCTCGCGCGCGGTGCCGTGGATCTCGACCACGCGCTCCGGGGACGAGCCCGCCTTGAGGTGCAGGCCGTCGACGTTCTGCGTGACGAGCGTGTCGAGGATGCCGCGACGCTCCAGGGTCACGAGCGCCCGGTGGCCGTCGTTGGGCTCGCGGTCGTGCATCGGCGACTCGACGCGCGTGCGCCACGCGCGCCGGCGGACCTCGGGATCGGCGACGTAGTGCTGGAGCGTCGCCATCTTCTCGGCCTCGGGATTGCGCGTCCAGAGTCCCTGAGGGCCGCGAAAGTCGGGGATGCCGGAGTCGGTCGAGATGCCCGCGCCGGTGAGGACGACGATGCGCCGCGCGGCATCGATCCAGCCGCGGGCAGTTGCGACGGCGCGCTCGAGATCACTCAATCGAGACGCCGGATCTGACAGAGGTATGCGCGGTGAGGCACCGAGCCGCTGATCGGATCGATCGCCGCATTGCCGATGACGAGATTGAAGTTGGCCCCATCGGGACCGAACGGATCGTAGCCGGGAGCGCCGAGCTCGGGACAGGCCTGCCACCAGCCGTGCTGACCGCTCACGACGCGCGGGTGCAGACTCTCGTTCAGCCGAGCGCGTGCGCGCACGCGACCGTCGGGGGTCTCGACGCTCACCCAGTCGCCGCCGCGGATGTCGCGCTCGGCGGCGGCGGCGGGATGGAGCTCGATCTCGGGATCCGGCGCGCGGCGCCGTAAGCTCGCGAGGCCACGGTGCTGGCTCTCGCAGAAGTGCGTGTCCTTGGCGCACGTCAATATCAATGGAAAGCGGCCGGCCAGCTCCGGGCGTGCAAGCGGGCCGACCAAGGGCTCCTCGTAATCCGCGAACGGACGATAGCCCGCGTTCAGGAACGCTTCGCAATAGAGCTCGATCTTCCGCGTCGGCGTGGCGAACCCGGTCGGGACGCCGTCCGTTTCCTCGGCGTACTTTCGGTAGCGCGTCTGCAGCGGCACGCGGACGCCTGCCGGGTTCGCGCGCAGGGTGTCGAGCGAGAGACCGGACGGGGCCAGCTGGTGGCGGTACGCGGCGTCGATGTCGCCGTTCCAGAAGTGCGCGCCGAGGCCGAGACGCCGCGCCAGCTCGAAGACGATCTCGGTATCGGAGCGCGCCTCGCCGCGCGGCGCGACCACCGGCCGCCTGAGCTGAACGAGCGACTGCGCCGCGGGGCTCACCTCGAAGCCGAGCTTGAGGGCTTCGCGCTCGAACGGCGTCGCGACGGGCAGCACGACGTCGGCGAGCTCCGCGGTCGGATTCATGAAGACGTCGGCGTGGACGTAAAAGTCGAGCGCCGCCAGCGCGGCGCGCCCACGGGTGACGTCGGCATGCGCGACGAGAAGGTTCGCGCCGAAGCCGACCAGTCCCCGCACGGCGTACGGTTGTTCGTCGAGGATCGCGCGATAGAGCTCGGCCGTCGTGACCCACTGCGTGCGCGCGGGGCCCAGCGGCCGCTCGGAAAGGCCGAGCGCGCGGCCGCGCTGCCGCGACGACAACAGCTCCTCGCCGGCCACGTTGCTGGCCGGCACCGACGGGAAGATCACATTGCCGCCCGGCGCGTCGAAACACCCCGTCAGCGCGTAGAGCAGCGAGATGGCGCGAGCGATCTGCGTGGCGCTGCTCTGCTGCTCGACGCCGCTCCACGAATAGTACGCGGTGGGCCGTGACTCCCACAGCATGCGGGCCGCGCGCTCGACCTGCTCGCGCTCGATCCAGCACGTCGCCGCGACGACGTCCGGAGAGAACCGTCGACAATTCTCGGCGATCAGGTCGAACGCGGGCCGGCACGCGAGCGCGCCGCGCGGCGTGTCGAGCTTGTATTCGCCGAAGAGCGCGGGCTCCGCACCATCGCGCGCGTAGCGGCGGCGCGCGGGGTCGTAGACGAGCGGGCGCTGCAGCGTCGTATCCCACGCCACGTAGCGCTGCACGCTTCCGGTGGCGGTGAGATCGGCCTCCGTCAGCAATCGGCCGTCGTCGGAGCGCACGAGCAACGGGCCGTTCGTCCAGTCGCGGACGAACGCGCGATCGTACCAGCCGCGCTCGATCATGACGCCGGCGATGCCGAGCGCGAGCGCGCCGTCGCTGCCGGGGCGGACGCGCAGCCACAGGTCGGCCTTGCCGGCGAGGCCGGCGCGGCGTGGATCGACGACGATCAGCCGCGCGCCGCGCCTGAGCGCCTTCACGGTCGCCGTCGCGTGAGCGAGTCGCGCGATGCTCGGGTTGTAGCCCCAGAACAATATGCAGCCGGCGTTTTCGAGATCGGGCATGTGGCCGCCGCCGGTCATGCCGACGCCGAACGTGTAGGCCGTCGCGCCGCTGCGCCCCCACCCACACAACTCCATCGAGCCGCACAGGTTCGGGGTGCCGAACGCCCGCATCAAACGCTGCATCCACACGTACGAGTCCACGAGCGCCGAGGTCGACCCCGACACGGCACTGAAGGCGACGCTCTCCGGACCGTGGCGCTCGGCCAGCTGTCGCAGCCGTGTGGCGGTGAGCTCGAGCGCCTCGTCCCAGCTGATCCGCTGCCAGCCCGGATCGCGATCGCTCTTGGGTCGCGTGCGCTTCAGCGGGTAGCGCAGTCGGTCGGCGTGATAGACGAGCTCGGGGGCGGCGCGCCCCTTCGCGCACAGCGCCTGGCCGGTCGGGTGAGACGGATCCGGCTCGAGGGCAACGAAGCGGCCGTCCTCCACGACCGCGATCGCGCCGCACCGGGAGACGCACAGCGCGCAGTACGTCTGGATTCGCTCCACGCCCGCCTCCTTGGCCACAACGCCGGGGCGCTGAAGTCTAGCGCATGCCGGCGGCCGATCGCGCGCCATCCGGCACTAGCCCGCCGGCTTGTTGTGCAGGCCGATCGCGCGTCCGTTACGTGCAGCGACATCAGCTCGTTGGTGGCGGCCAGCCAACCCTCACCGCCGTGGTACATCGCGTGGAAGTACTGGATGCGCTTGTCGTCGTGGGCGAGCAGCAGCGTGGTGAAGCGCAGCGGGTCGCCGGCGCGCACCTCGCGGTGATAGGTCACGTGCGCCTCCAGACAGAAGGTGGTGATCGCGTGCGCCGCGCGATGCGCCGCGTTCAGCCCGACCCAGTCGAAGAAGGCGTCGGTGGCGTAGTCGAAGACGACGAGGTAGTAGCCGACGTTCATGTGCGCGTTGTGATCGATCCACTCCGACCGCACGACGTCGCGATAGCGGTCGAGCGGCGCGGCGAGGTCAGACATCGAGCGTGACGATCGTCGCGTCGAGGCGGCGCGCATTCACACTGAGGCGCGCGACGCAGACCGGCAGCCGGAACCGCCGCGGGCCGGCGCTGCCGGGATTGAGATAGAGGACGCCGTCGCGGCGCTCGACGCGCGGCTGGTGCGAATGCCCGACGATGACCGCGTCGAAGCCCGCCGCGCGTGGATCGAGATCGAGCTCGTGGAGGTCGTGCAGCACATACAGCGTTCGGCCGGCGTGCTCGACGACTTCGGTTTCGGCAAGCGCCCGCGCCCAGCGCCCGCGGTCGTTGTTGCCGCGTACGGCGACGACCGGCGCCACCGCGCGCAGCGCGTCCAGCACCTCGGGCGCGCCGACGTCGCCCGCGTGGACGATCAGCTCGGTGCCCGCGAGCGCGCGGAGCGCCTCCGGGCGCACGAGACCATGGGTGTCGGAGATCACGCCGATGCGTGGCATCGCGAGGCGAGCGTAGGCTATCATGTCGCTCCATGCCGCAGAGAACCCGTGACCTGCGTATCGAAAGCTTTCGGCCGCTGCTGCCGCCGGCGATCTTGCTGGAGGAGCTTCCGCTCTCCGAGCGCGGCTCGGAGACGGTGAGTCGCGGCCGCGAGGCGATCGCGCGCGTGCTGAGCGGCGAGAACGACCGGCTCGTCGTGGTGGTTGGGCCGTGCTCGATCCACGATCCCGTCGCCGCCATCGACTACGCACGCCGCCTCAAGCGCGCCGCGGACGAGCACGCCGCCGACCTGTGCATCGTGATGCGCGTGTACTTCGAAAAGCCGCGCACCACGGTCGGCTGGAAAGGCCTCATCAACGACCCGCGGCTCGACGGCTCCTTCGCGATCAACGAGGGACTGCGCCTCGCGCGCCGGCTGCTCGTCGATCTCGCGGACCTCGGGCTGCCCGCGGGCTGCGAGTTCCTCGACCCGATCTCGCCGCAGTACACCGCCGACACCGTCTCGTGGGGCGCGATCGGCGCGCGGACGACCGAGAGTCAGGTGCACCGCGAGCTCGCCTCGGGCCTCTCGATGCCGATCGGCTTCAAGAACGGCACCGACGGCGACGTGCAGATCGCCATCGACGCCGTTCGTGCGGGCGCCCACCCGCATCGCTTCCTCGGCGTGACCGAGCAAGGCCTCTGCGCGATCGTCTCCACGCGCGGCAATCCCGACTGCCACGTCATCCTGCGCGGCGGTCAGAGCGGTCCGAACTTCGACGCGGCCAGCGTCGGCAAGGCCGCCTCGGCCCTGACCGATGCGCGACTTCCGGCGCGCCTCATGATCGACTGCAGCCACGGTAACAGTGGCAAGGACCATCGGCGCCAGCCGGTCGTCGCGCGCGAGATCGCCGCGCAGGTCGCCGGCGGCGACACGGCGATCGTCGGCGTGATGATGGAAAGCTTTCTGGTCGAGGGACGTCAGGACCTCAGCGGCTCCGCGCCGCTACGCTACGGCCAGTCGATCACCGATGCCTGTATGGGCTGGGAAACGACGGCCGGCGTCCTCGCCGAGCTCGCGCAGGCCGTGCGCGAGCGTCGTTGACCTGGGGGCCCCGAAATGGGCTAACGCTCCTCGATCCTCTTACGCGAGGGGCTGGCCGCTGATCCACGACGGCGCGACGTCGCGCGGCGCGTAGCGCGAGGCCACGTCACGCGCGCGGTCGGCCCCGCTGCTGGTGCGCGGCCCAGCGTCGCGGCTGCGTGGCGGCGTCCCGCCACCGCCGCCTCCTCCGCTTCCTCCGCCTCCGCCGCTCCCTCCACCTTCGCCACCGCGGCGCCCGCCCCCGCCGTCACCGCCATCGCCGCCACGACCGCGTCGGCGCCGTCCACCTCGGCGCGACCGCCGACGCCGTCGGCCCGTGTCGGCGTCGGTGGCCGTCTGCAGGTGCGCGCCCTCGCGGTTGCGCGGGTCGGGCACCCCCGCCTCGGCTTCAACGGCGTCGTCCGGCGACTCGGCCGACTCCACCGACTCGTCCAACTCCACGGACTCTGTCGACTCCACCCGTGCGACGGGCGGCGCCTCGCTGACGCTCGTCTCGACGACGCGCTCGCTCGACTCCTCGCGCTCCGGAGTCTCGGTCACCGGCGCTGCGGCCTCGTCGCCGACGAGGGTGATCACGCCGGCGCGATTGACCTCGAGCTCCTTGATGCGGCGAAGACGCGTGATGAGCCGCGGCGAGGCCGGAGGCCGGCTGAAGCCGCGCGATTTGAGCGCGTTGGCGAGCGAGTCGAGCGTGACGGTGCCGCGCGAGCGCGCGAGGTCGCGCACGACGGCCACGATCTCGTCATGCGGCGCGGTGTGCGGCTCGCCACCGCCGGCCTCGACGCGCGGGGCCTGATGGACCGGCACCTGCGGCGCGGGCCGTGGCGCGCCGTGCTCGCTGCGCCCACGACCGCCGCGACGCCAGCGGCGCCGGCCGCCGCGCTCGCCCTGGGCACGATCGCGCTCGACACGCTCGACCTCGACCGGCTCCGGTGTCGGCGTACCGAGCAACGCGCGATAGGACAGCCGCCGGAACGTCACGCCGAGACTGGCGGCCACGTCGCCGACCGCGTCGAAGGCGCGATCGTCGGAGACGACCTCGATCACGTCTCCGGGCCGCGCGCCCGCCAGCCACACACCCGACGCCACGGCGATGCGCAGGTCACTCCAGTCGCGCACGCCGACGGACGGTGCGCTGTGCACGAGCGCCGCGCCGTGACGCGCGAGCAGGCGGGCCGTGTCGTGACCGATGACGCGCCAGTTGCCGACGGCGAAGAACTCCGTGCGCCGGCCGGCGCGGTCGATCGCGAGATGCGCGAGCACCCGCGCGATGTGCTCCGCGCGGCTCGTGTTCTCGACGTCGAAGAAGATGGCCCGCCGGCCCGAGGGCAGCGGCGGCGCCGGCGCCGCAGGCGGGACCCGCGCGGCAAGCGCGGGCTCGGGAACGCTGAGCGGTAAGCCGTCGAGCGGCTGATCGAGCGCTTCCGTCGGCGGGGCGCTCGGGGCCTCCTCGGCCGGCGCCGGGGCGGTCTCGGGCTCCGCTGGCGGCCGCGTACGGCCGCGGGCCCGGCGCGCCGGAGTACGTCTGGTCTTTCGAGCTGTCGCCACGATACCTCCTCGGGGCCAGCGACGGCCCCCGCACGTCAGTGTACGAACCTCACGTCGGCCGCGCGCGGCAAAATCACGGCGACCGGTCGTTGCGCCGGAGCGTCCGGAAGGTGATCGAGTAGCGCTCCACGCGGCCCGGCGGGATCGCGTGCTGCCACTGCCATCGTGCCGCGCCGTCGAGCACGTAGGCCGAGCGCGGCCCGAGCGTCACCGTGCGCGTCCGCCTGGCGGCGCCGCAGCCGTGCTGGAAGCGAAAGCGGCACGTGCCGAGCAGCGAGACGCCGATGACGACGCCGAAGGCGGGCGCGTCACGATGCCAGCCGATTCCGGCGCCCGTCGGATAATGCGTCACGAGCACCTCGGCGAGCGCCTCGGCGTCGACGGAGGCGAGAGGCGCCACGCGTGCACGCAACCCGAGTAAGAAATACGGCAACGGCGGGCCAGGCTCCACCCGCCAGGATTCGTAGCCATAGGTCCAGCCGAAGTGAATTGTACGTCGCCGCGCCACCTGGCCGCGCATGCGCACTTCGCCAAACGCGAGCGCCCGCACGCCGTCGAGGAGCGAGGACTCCTCGGCCGGTGAAACGATTTCGTCGTGATAGACGAATCCCGCCGGAAGATCGGCCGCTTCGGGGAACAGCATCGCCATCGGCCCCAGCATACCGGTCCGACCTCGCGCTCGGTGGCACGTCGTTAGCACCTTAGCCGGCGTTCATGAACGAGTTCACGCCGGAACAAGAACAGTTCATCACGGAGGTCGTCGCGCGCCTCTGCCGTCGCTACGCGGACGTCATCGAGAAGCTCGCCACCGAGGTTCATGCCCTCACGATGGTGCTGGTGGAAAAACGGCTGATCACCATCGATCGGATCGAGGCCGCGCGCCGCCAGCTGGATCTGGCGTACGACCTCACCCAGGCCCTGCAGATTCGCGCGCTCATCAAGGACATCGACGAGCTCGAGACGGGCTAGTCGAGACGGTCACGACCTGTTCGCGGGAGCACTACGTCGACAGCACGCGGACCTGAAACGGACGTAGCGCAAGATTCGTTTGCGCGCCGGCCGCGGCCGGCGCGGCCTGGCCGATTCCGCCGCTTTCGGTGATGGGCATCGCGCCCCAGGGCCACTCGAGGAGGAAGCTCGGGTAGTCCTGTGGTCCGCAGTTCGCGACGACGATGACCTGTCCCGCCGATCCGAGCCGCTGCCCCGCCGAGCGACAGTAGGCGAACACACGCGGTCCGTCGTTGTCATCGAAGGCGGGATGAAATCCACCCGGCAGGCCGAAAAACTCCACCTCGTTGCGCTGGAGCGCACCATGCCGGCGACGCAGCCAGACCAGCTCGCGGATGCGCCCACGCAGCTCGGCGTGCCCTGGAACGGCGGCGCGCTGCCAATCGACGGGATCGGACATCTTCAGTCGCCAGTCGTGATGCGGAAGGTCGTGGAGGTCGGCGAATTCTTCGCCGGCGAGAAACATCGGAATGCCGACGGCGGTCAGCATCAGCGCGAAGCTGGCATGGATCTGCGCGAACACCGTGCGCATGGCGGCGACGGCCTCGTCGAGAGCGGCGAGATCGAGATCGGAGGCGGGTCGGGATTGCCACGACGGCGCGAGCAGATCCATGAACATCCCATAGAGGCGCTGCTCCGTGAATTGCTCGACGTCGTGAGAGGTCACGTAGGCCACTCGCTGCGCCAGATCCTCCCAGCCCTTTCGTCCCGAGATCAACGCACGGGCACGCTCCGACCGGGCGGTCTCGCCGTACGCGGTGACGACGCGGTTGGTCGCGAGCCGCCGGACTTCGTCCCGAAAATCGAAGTCCCACGCCGCGTCCACCGTCTGGCCGCCACCGAGATCGTGTGTGATCTGCGGTCGGCGCCACGAGTCCTCCGCGATGACGATGAAGGGCCGTCCGGGAAACGCCGCCTGCTGCACCTGCCACGCGCGCTGGCGGAACTCGCGGACGAAATCCCAGTTGTCGATGCCCTTGAATTCGTCGATGCGGAATCCGTCGACGCGATACTCCCTGATCCAGAACTCCGCCATGCCGTAGTGCAGGTTGCGCGCATGGAAGTCTCCGCGTGCCGGCTGCCGGTACCGGAACAGTGCGCCGCCCCAGGCATTGCGTGGCGCGCCGTCGGGACCAGGCTCGTCGCGCGCCTCGGTCAGATAGAACATCTCCGGGGCGAGCGCTTCCAGCGGACAGCCCCGCGAGTGGTTCATCACGACGTCGAGGATCACGCGGATCCCCCGAGTGTGGCACGCCTTCACGAAGAGCTTCAGATCGACGGGGTCCCCCATGTCGACGTCGGGAGCAAAGAAGAAGCGGGTGCCGTATCCCCAGTTCAGCGTGTCGGGAGAATCCTGCACGGGCAGCAGCTCGATCGCGTTGACGCCGAGATCGGCCAGGTACGGCAGCCGCTCGAACAGCGCCTTGTCGAAGGTGCCGAGCCCGACCTGGCGATCGACCGCATCGGGCGACGAATCGACCCACCGCATCGGCAGCTCGTAGACGACGATCTCGTTGTTATTGGGCAGCTGCACGCCGGCCGGAATCTCGCCCTGCCAGTCGAAGGGCAGGCGCCGACGATGGCCGCCGGCCATCCGCAGCACGCCGCGGTAGCCGCCGAAGCGCGTGAGCTCCTCGGCGTAGGGATCGGCCACGAAGACCGGCGCCTGCCCCGCGCGGTCGATGCGGAAATCGTACTCGTAGACGCCGTCGGCGAGGTTGAGTTTGGCGAGATCGATTTGCCACCACTCGGAGGAGCCGGGAGCCGCGCGCGCCAACGGAGGCGCCGGCCACGAGTCCGGGCGAAAGTCGCCGGTCCTCGGAAGCGGCGAGACGCGCATCGAGACCGCGCTCGCGCCCACGACCGGGATCCGAAGAATGTCCAGACTCATCGCAAGCCGACGAAGTAGCGACGGCGCTTCGACTTGGCGCTCTCGGGGTCGAACTGTGAGGGCAGCCAGGCGTTCATCGTGTCCTTGAGATAGCCGGCGGTCGGATCGCTGCGGCCCTCGTTCTGCAGCAGGCGCACCACGTAGCGCGCGTAGTGGTGGTCGAAGATGCGCATGTACTCGCCGAAGTAGATGTCCGCGACCCGCGTGTCGCCGCGGATCACGAGCATGTTCTCGTCGTTGATCCGCTGCGAGGGGCGGCTGAAGTTGGCCGATCCGGTGACGACCAGCGGGTCGTCGCCGAGCGGATCGACGAGCATGAACTTCGTGTGGATGTAGTTGTTGCTGTTCAGGGGATTGTCGCGCTCCTTCAGGAAATTCTCGAGCGCGCCCTCGCCGAGATAGCCGCCCGCCGCGAAGAACACGTCGTGATCGTTGCCGATCGTCTCGCCGGTCGCCAGGTCGTCGTCCTTGACGATGTAGCGCAAGACGTCATTGTCCTGCGCGATCACGTTCTGGAAGACCTCGTCGAGATTGAAGGCGACCGTGATGCAGGCGATCTCTTTTGCGTCGTTCATCCGATCGGCATACCACTGCAGGGTGACGTTGCTGTCCTTGTCATCGCGCGGGCTGAAGAGGGGCACCACGCTGTTCTTGGCGGTCTTCCCTGCCGGCGTGGGCGTCGTCGTCCGAACCGGCCCGCGCAGCTTCGTCGGCGTGAGGTTCTTTGCGAGCAGCTCCCAGTAGTCGAGGTACTTCTGCGCGACGTCCTTGTCCCACGCGACGTGGGCGGCGTTCGAATGGCCGAAGATCCCGCCCGCGGAGATGTTGGTCGAGCCCGTCCAGACGGCGAGCGGCTCGTCGCCCTTCATCAGCACCATGAACTTGTTGTGGCGAATGCCCTCGGTCACCGTTCGCGGGATGACGGCGTCGTACTCCTTGAGGCCCGCCCGACCGATCGCCGTCAGATTGTCCGTCTTGTACGAGCTCTCGGCATCGAAGACGATCTTGACGTCGGCACCCGCCTGGATCGCCGCGGCGAACGCATTCACCACGGGCTGATAATGGAACTCGTAGAACGCGCCGCGAAGCTTGAAGCCGTCCTTCGCCAGCGCGATGAAGCCTCTGAGTGCCTCGTACAGTCCCCGCGAGAGCCACACCATCTCGGGCGAGAGTGGATCGTCGGGATTGGGCGCGCGATTGCCGAACTCCCGAGCGTAGGCCTGAGACCCGATGACGCCGCGGTTGAAGAAGACGTCGTGCCGAATGCTGCCCGCTTCGGGTGCGCCCGTCGCTTCGGTGGTGACTTCGACGGTGACGGCATCGGCGTCGACCAGCTGGAGATGCTTCGGTGTTCCGCACACCGGCACGATGCGGTAGCGATACTTCGTCCCCGCGTGAACGGTGTAGTCGCCCCATTGGAATGCCTGGATCGGATGGTCGGCGGTGGGCACGGGCGTTCCGGGCGGCAGTCCCTTGTCCTTGTCTCGAAATCGCTTGATCCCTCGCAGCCAGTACTTTTCGACGACCGTGTCCGTCAGGTCGAGCTCGCTGCGCTCGATGGCGAAGCCGAGCAGGTCCGTGCGCGCCGGCCGCGTGCCATCGAGCGTGTCCCACGCGAGGACGATCACGTACGAACCGGCGATCGCACGGGCGCGGAACGCTCCGCCCTGGGCTGGTACACGCATGATGGCCCTCCTGGACGTGGGGATCGTCAGAGCGGTGTCGGGAACTATCGCCGGTTAACGTCGGAGGGTCAAGCGTGCCGCCGGGTGCGGTAGGATACGGGCCACCAAAGGGGGTCGTCCATGGCTGAGACCGCACGGATGGCGGTATTCCACGGAACGGGCAAGCCGTTCGAGATCCGCGAATACCCGGTGCCCGAACCCGAGCCTGGCGCCGCCCTCATCAAGATCTCGCTCGCGAACGTCTGCGGCTCCGACCTGCATTACTGGCGCGGCGAGCAGGACTACGCGCGCATGGGGCGTCCCCTGCCGCTCAATACGGGGCACGAGCACGTCGGAACGATCGCGAAGCTGGGTGACGGCGTGACGACGGACGCGGCGGGCCGCCCGCTCAAGCTCGGCGATCGCGTGGCGTACCGATACTTCTTTCCGTGCGGGCGCTGCAAGGCGTGCCTCGCGCGGCATTTCAAGTCGTGCCCGGTGCGGCAGGCGAACTGGCTCGTGTCCTGCGAGCAGTGGCCGCACTTCCAGGGCGGCTTCGGCCAGTACTTCTATCTACGCCCCAACCACGCGATGTTCGTCCTGCCGCCGGAGATCACCGACGACATGGCGGCCGGCGTGAACTGCGCGTACACGCAGGTGTACGCGGGGCTCGACATCGCCGGCCTCAAGGCCGGCCAGACGGTCGTGGTCCAGGGCGCGGGCGGCCTCGGCGTGTACGCGTGCGCGGTGGCGCGCGAGATGGGCGCCGGCCGCGTGATCGTGATCGACGGCATCGACGAGCGGCTCGAGCTGGCGCGGCAGTTCGGGGCCGACACGTTCGTCGACCTGCGCGAGTTCAGGACGCCCGAGGCGCGCGTCAAGCGCGTGAGGGAGCTGACCGACAACTGGGGCGGCGACGTCGTCCTCGAGCTCGTCGGCCACCCCGGTGTCGTGGACGAGGGCCTGCGCATGACCGCGCCCGAAGGCACCTATCTGGAGATCGGCAACATCAACGTCGGCTGGAAGGCGGAGTTCGATCCGTCCTGGATCATCTTCGGCAACCGTCGCATCATCGGCCTCGCGCACTACGAGGCCGAGCACCTGCGCGGCGCGCTCGACCTGATGCTGCGCACGCTCACGAAGTACCCGTGGAGCCGCGTCGTCTCCAACAAATATCCGCTGGACGAGATCAACCGCGCCTTCGCCGAGCAGGACAAGGGCCACGTCACCCGCGCGGCGATCGTGCCTCATTGAAGTAAGGGGGCCTAACCGATCCTGCGCTAGAGCTTGCCGCCGAAGTCGCGCCAGGACCAGAGCGTGTTTTGCTCGATCAGCGCGTTGGCCGTGACGTACAGGGCGAGGATCTGCTGGATGCGTCGCGCGGCGGACGGATCGTCCTCGGGCCAGCGCTGCGGCGGAGCGCGCAGGCCGAGATCCACGTGCTGCAGCGCGTGTGAGTGGAACAGGTAGAACCAGAACCCGTCCGGGTCCGCGACGCCGGCGCCCGGCTCGTAGACCGTGCTCAGGTATACGCTGCGCGCCGGCAGACAGTCGGTGCTGAGCGCGCAGCTGACGTCGCGTCCGGCGAACGACGATAGCCGCGGGGTGAGCCCCGTCAACGCGAGGATCGTGGGCGTGAGGTCGAGCTGGCTCACGAGACCCGACACGATGCGGGGACGGTACACGGACGGTGTGCGCAGCGACGGGTCGAGCCAGACCGCCAGCGGCGCCATGAAGTGTCCGGCCGAATTCTCCGCTTCCGTGCGGGCGATGCGCTCGTGCCGGCCGTGGTCGCCGAGGAGGAGCACGACGGTATCCCGAAGCGCGGCGTCGCGCTCGAGACCGCGGAAGAAGCGCTCGAGCTCGACGTCGACGTAGCGCAGCGCCGCCACGTACCGGTCGGGCTCGGCGCTCAGCGCCGCGACGTCAGGATGGGTCATCGGCACCGCGAACGGATGGTGAGTGCCGGTGGTCAGGCTGGTGAGGAAATACGGACGCCCGCCCGCGCGGAGCGCGTCGATTTCCACCCGCAGGCGATCGAACAGTGCCCCGTCGGTGACGCCGAGCCCAATGCGCGGCGCGCTGCGTGGAAAGCCGCTCTCGTCGATCAGCTCTTCGACGCCGTTGCGCGCCATGAACAGGCCGAGTCGCGAGTGGCTGCGATCGCGATTCTGGCCGATGACCATCCGCGTGCGATAGCCGCCGCGCGTCAGCAGCGTGGGCAGGCAGAGATAGTCGTTCGCGTAACGCGCCTTCGTGGCCGCCACGCCCTGACGCGGCAGCCCCGAGCACAGCGACGCGAACAGCCCGTGAAACGTCTGCGCGCCGTTGGAGTGGAACTGCTCGAAGGTGACGCTGTCGGCGAGGAGCGCGTCGAGAAACGGCGTGACGCGGCGGCCCGCGATCGTGCGGCCGATGAAGCGACGATCGAGACCCTCGATGAACAGCAGCAGGACATTCGGCCGCCGTGCAAGCGGTGAGGGCCGTGGCTCCTCGACGTGCACGAGCGGATAGCGGGCCGACACGAAGCGTGCGCCCGGCACCAGGATCTCGCGCGCGAGCGGGAACGCACGCGGCTCGGGCATGGCCGCTCGTACGGCAGGCGGGGTGTCGACCCCCTTGCTGGCCCTGTCCAGCGGCGTCGTGAGGATCCAGATCGGACTCTGCGCCAGCGCGTAATAGGTCGAGCTGGCGATGGGCGCCGCCTGCACGGAGTCGGGCCCGTCGGGATGCACGGCCCACGCGCCGACGGCGACCGCGACGGGCAGCACGACCGCGGTGGTCCGCGGCCATGCGCGCAGCGCCGGCGCGAGCCGACGGCGGAAGAGGGCACGCCAGCCCACGATCGCCGCCGTGAGCAGCGCCGCATAGCTCAGCACCCGCACCGCCCACGTCCCCACCTCGCCGAGCTCGGCGGCCGTCTGCGCGGCCACCTGGCTGCCGCGAATCTCGCCCTGCCGTCCCTGGCCGAGCAGGTCGGTGAAGTACTCGAGGAAGACCGAGTCGAGGCGATTGCCGCTGTAGAGGTAATAGCCCATGTCGACGGTGAGAATGGCGACGTAGGCTACGGTGAGGACAGCTGCCGCGATCCCGAGCGCCCTGCCCAGCACCATTCGCGCGCGCGCGAGGCTCATGAGCGCGATGGGGGCGGCGACGACGGCCGCAACGGTCAGCGCGGCCAGCATGCCGAAGCCGGCGGTGACGAGATCCGCGCGTAATCCCGTGAAGAGCGTCAGCCCGAGCACCGTCGGTGACGGCGTGTCGCGCCGCGCCGCGACGGCGATCAGGAAGACCCGCTGCGCCTGCTGCGCGACCACGAGCAGCAGCCACCAGAAAACGAACCGGCCCGCGAGCGAGGGGGTCGCGCTCATAGGCGGCGGCCCACGCGCGGGTCGAGCCGATCGCGCAGCCCGTCGCCGAGCATGTTCACCGCGAGCACCGTGGCGGCCAGGAAGATCCCGGGGAAGAGGATGTTGTGGGGGAAGACGCGGAACAGGGCGCGGCCCTCGGCCATGATGTTGCCCCACGTCGGCGTCTCCGGCGGAATGCCCACGCCGAGGAACGAGAGAATCGCCTCGAGCAGGATGGCCGAGGCGCACACGAAGGTCGCCTGCACGACGAGCGGCGCCAGCGTGTTGGGCACGACGTGGCGCCGCAGTAGCGCCGGCGTGCGCGCGCCCAGCGCGACGGCCGCCTCGACGTACGGCTCCTCGCGGATGGAGAGCACCAGCGAGCGCACCAGGCGCACGACGCGCGGCACCTCGGGAATGACGATGGCGAGGATCACGCTGCGCAGCCCGGCGCGCGACAGCGAGACGAGGCCGATGGCCAGCAGGATGGCCGGGATGGCCATGAGCCCGTCCATCACGCGCATCACGACGCCGTCGAGCGCGCGTACGTAGCCGGCGATGAGGCCGATCACGAGGCCGGCTGCCGCGCTGACGAGCGCGACCGTGACGCCCACGACGAGCGAGACCCGCGCGCCGTACACCACACGACTATAAACGTCTCGACCGAGCGTGTCTGTACCCATCCAATGCCGGACGGCCCGTGGCCGCCCGTCTTCGCCCCGTACCATGTGCTCGGCCCCCGGCTTGCGGTTGCGGGCGGTGGGGTCGATGGCGCTCGGATCGGTGGTGGCCAGCACGGGCGCCAGGACGCCGACGGCGACGATGATCCCGAAGATCGCGCCGCCCAGCCGCACGCTGCCGTTGCCGAGCCGCATCAGTAACGGATTCGGGGATCGAGCACGGTGTACGAGAGATCGACGAGCAAATTGATCAGGACGTAGGCGACCGAGAACAGGAGAATGACCGCCTGCACCGTCGGATAGTCGCGCGCCTGGACCGCGTCCACGGTGAGGCGTCCGAGACCCGGGATGCCATAGACCGACTCGGTGACGACGACGCCGCCGATGAGGACGGCGACGCCGATGCCGATCACCGTGACGATCGGCACCGCCGCATTGCGCAGCACGTGGCGCAGCAGCACGGGAAGCTCGCCGAGTCCCTTGGCGCGCGCGGTGCGGACGTGGTCGGCGTTCAGCACCTCCAGGACGCTGGCACGGGTGATCCGCGCGATGAGGGCCACGAAGACGACGGCGAGCGTGACGCTGGGCAGGACCAGCCGCGCGAGAAAGCCGCCCACGCCATCGGCGAGGCGCTGATAGCCCTGCACGGGCAGCCAGGCGAGCTCGATCGCGAACAGATAGATGAGGGCATAGCCGATCACGAACACCGGCACGGAGAAGCCCAGCACCGAGAAGCTCATCACCGCGCGATCGATCCACGTGCCGCGCTTCCACGCGGCGAGCACGCCAAGCGGGATGGAGACGGCGATCGTGAGCAGAAGCGTGGTCGTCGCGAGCGCGAGCGTCGGCTCCACCCGATCCAGGATGAGCTGGCTCACCTGCTTCTTGAAGAAGAACGACTCGCCGAAGTCGCCGCGAAGGATGCGGCCCAGCCAGATGACGAACTGCTCGACGAGCGGACGGTCGAGGCCGAGGTGCGCGCGAATGGCCTCCACATCGGCCGACGTCGCGTTGTCACCGGCGATGATGGCGGCCGGATCGCCGGCGGTCAGACGCAGCAGCGAGAAGACGACCACCGCCACCACCGCCATGACGGGGATCGTGGCGAGGAGGCGGCGGCCGATGTACGGCAGCATCCCGCGACCGCCGCGTCAGCTCACTGCTTGGTGACGTTCCAGAAGACCGGCACCGGCGCCTGGATGATGCCGTCGACGCTCTTGCGTACCGGCGACGGCAGATACCACTGTCCGAGCGGCACGTGGGTCGGGTAGTGCGTCTCCCGCACCTGCACGGCCTCGGCGATCGCCTTCTGCTTGGCCGGATTGGTCTCGCGCGCGAACTGGTCGCGCAGGCTCTCGATCTCCTTGTCGCACGGCCAGCCGAACATCGCCTTGTCGCACGAGGCGTTCATGAAACCCATCATGACGGGGTTCAGGATGTCGGCGGCGACCCAGGAGGTGAGGAAGGCATGCCAGCCACCCGCGGTCGGCGGGTCCTTCTTGGCCCGCCTCGCGACGAGCGTCTGCCAATCCATCGAGACCATGTCCACCTTGAAGCCGCCCTTCTCGAGCAGTGACTTCGCCACCGGCGCAAGGTTCGCGAGCACCGCGAGATCGGTCGAGTGCATGAGCACGATCGCCGTGCCGTCGTAACCGGCTTCCTTGAGCAGGGCCTTCGATTTTTCGAAATTCGACTCGAGCAGGCCCTCCATGCCTTTCGTGCTGCTCATCGGCGAGCCGCACGGGAAGAACGCCTTGCAGACCTTGTAGTAGGCGGCGTCACCGACGACGGCCTTGAGGAAGTCCTCCTGGTTGAAGGCGTAGAGGACCGCCTGGCGCACCTTGGCGTTGTCGAATGGCTTGTGCAGCGTGTTGAAGCGGAACGTGAACTGATTGCCGAGCGGGTTGACGTCGACGAGCTTGACGTTGGGATCGGCCTTGGCGACGGGCAGCAGGTCGTGGGGCGGCGCCTCGAGATAATCGACCTCGCCCGCGATCAGGGCGTTCATAGCCGTCTGGTGATCGGGAATCCACTTCCACTCCACGCGATCGACCTTCACGATCTTTCCCCCGGCGAGTCCCGACGGCGCCTCGGCGCGCGGCTTGTACTTGTCGAACTTCACGTAGACGGCCTTGTCGCCCGGCTTCCACTCGTCCTTCTTGAAGACGAAGGGGCCGGAGCCGGTGGTGTCGGAGATCTGCGTGTTGGGATCGGTCTCGGCCACGCGCTTGGGCATCATGAACGGGACGTTCGAGGACGGCTTGCCGAGCGCGCCGAGCACGAGGCCCGTCGGCTCGTTGACCACGATCTTGAACGTCCTGGGATTGACGATCTGGATGTCCTTGACGAACGTCATCAGCTTCTGGCCCATCGAGTCTTTGGCCGCCCAGCGCTTGATCGAGGCGACGCAGTCCTCGGCGGTGACGGGCTTGCCGTCGTGCCACACGAGGCCGTCGCGCAGCGTGAGCGTGTACGTGAGCTGGTCCTTGCTGATCTCGTACTTGTCCACCATCTGCGGCTTGATCTCGCCCTTGGCGTCCATGGCGAAGAGCGTGTCGTAGACCATGTAGCCGTGATTGCGCACGATGTAGGCGGTCGTCCAGATCGGATCGATGATCTTGAGATCCGAGTGCAGGACCACGCGCAGCGTCGTCTCGGCGCGGACAGGCGCGACGCCCGCGAGCGCGGCGAGCGCGGCGGTGACCGCGACGAGTCGTCGAAATGTCATGGGCTCCTCCCGGGTGCGGAACATATCACAGCGAGGGTGTAAGATCCCCGGCGCACCGTGAGGGAGGACGCGATGGAAACCGATCTGTGGCGCTGGGACGCCGTCGAGCTGGCTGCCGCCATCCGCACACGCCGGATTTCGAGTCGCGAGGCCACGCGCGCGGTGCTCGACCGGCTCGCCGCCGTCAATCCCGCGCTGAACGCGGTGACCGTGCTGCTCGCCGACCAGGCGCTGGCGGCCGCCGATCGCGCCGACGCCGCCGTCCGTCGTGGCGAGGCGCTCGGCCCTCTGCACGGCGTGCCCGTCACGATCAAAGAAAATGTCGACCAGGAGGGCGCCGCGACCGCCAACGGGGTCCCCGCGTTCAAGGACCTCATGGCGGCGACCGACAGCCCGCCGGTCGCCAATTGGAAGCGCGCGGGCGCCGTCATCGTCGGTCGCACCAACACACCGGCGTTCAGCCTGCGCTGGGACACCGACAACGAGCTGCGCGGGCGGACCTTCAACCCGTGGAGCCGCCGTCACACGCCCGGCGGCAGCAGCGGTGGCGCCGCGGCGGCGCTCGCGGTCGGTATCGCGCCGCTCGCGCACGGCAACGATCTCGGCGGCTCGATCCGCTATCCCGCCTACTGCTGCGGCGTGGCCGGCATCCGTCCCACGCTCGGCCGCGTCCCGTCCTACAACCAGACGGCGGCCGACGAACGTCCGCCGGGCACGCAGCTGATGTCCGTGCAAGGGCCGCTGGCCCGGCGCGTGCGCGACGTGCGGTTGGGGCTGGCGGCAATGAGCGCGCGCGATCCGCGCGATCCGTGGTGGGCGCCGGCGCCGCTGCTCGGCGAGCCGGCGGCGCGGCCGGTCCGCGTCGCGCTGACGATCGACCCGGCCAAGGGCGGCGTGCGCGCCGACGTTGCCGCCGCCGTGCGTGAGGCCGGCAATGCGCTCGCGAACGCCGGCTACGCCGTCGAGGAGATCGAGCCGCCCGACGTCGAGGGCGTGGCCGCCACGTGGGCCACGATCTGCATCAACGAGATGCGCCACGTCACACAGCCGTGGATCCGCAAGTACGGCGGCGCGGCCATCAATCGTTCACTCGATCTGACGCTGGCCGCGGTGCCCGACGTCGGCCTAGATGGCTACATGCAAGCGCTCGCGCTACGCGCCAAGCACATCCGCGACTGGACGCTGTTCATGGAGCGCTACCCGCTGGTGGTCGGGCCCGTGTCCACCGAGCCGCCGTTCGAGATCGGCTTCGACACGACGAGCGCCGAGCGCCACGCCGAAGTGACGCGCGCGCAGCGCCTGCTCGTCGCCGTGAACCTGCTCGGCTTTCCCGCGGTCTCCGTCCCGACCGGCGTCGCCGGCGGGCTGCCGCTGGGCGTGCAGGTCATCGGCGCGCGCTATCGTGAGGACCTCTGCCTGGACGCCGCCGAGGCGATCGAGGCTCAGCGCCCGCTGCCGACACCGATCGAGCCTGTGTGAGATGGGGGGCCCCGAAATGGCCCCCCATACCCCCCTTACGCTCGTCGCGCCCCGAGTGAATCGTGGCGCTCCTCGGTCTCGCTGGCTGTCTCAATATCGACGAAGCAGGTGTTGAAGGTCGCGGCGGCCGCGGGAGACGCGCGGTCGGCCGTCAGCATGTTCGAGCAGCCGCGCGTGTCGGCGCCCGTTTCGTCGAGCGCGAACCACACGCCCTCCTTGATGGACACGACGCCGGGCGCGATGCGGTCGGTCACGCGCGCGCGCGTCACGGTGGCGCCGCGCCCATTGAACACGCGCACGCGCTGGCCGGCGGTGACCCGGCGCACCGCGGCGTCGGCAGGGTGGATCCAGACCTCGTCGTGGTCGGCGCGCATGAGAATGGGCTGGTTGTCGTGGATCGAGTGGGTGCGCGCGCGCGACTTCGGGCTGACGAGCCGGAGCGGATAGAGGCCTTCCGCCTCGTCGGGAATCCACGTCGGAATCGGCGGAATCGCGCCGAGCCCGTACGGATCGGGATTGGTGGCGATGGCCATCGAGTAGATCTCGATCTTTCCCGACGGCGTGGTGAAGGGATGGCGCACGGGATCGCGGATCTCCCGGGCAAACGCCACCGCGTCGTCGGGCACCGGCAGACGCGCGAGCCCGCGCTCGCGGAAGGTGTCGAAGTCGTCGATCGTGTCGCGCGTGAGCTCGCGCAGCCACTGCTCTTCCGTGCGATCGGCGTAGTCGTCGATACCCAGGCGCCGCGCGAGCTCGGCGCAGATGTCGAAGTCGTTGCGGCACTCGCCGACCGGCGGAATCGCCTGGCGCATGAAGATCACGTAATGGCCGGCGCCGGCCCACGGCGTGTGCACGTCGTTGCGCTCCCAGAACGTCGTCGCGGGCAGCACGATGTCGGCGTAGCGCGCGGTCGGCGTGATGAAGTGGTCGTGCACGACCATGAACTCCACGCCTGACACGGCAGCCACGGTCTTCGCGACGTTCGGGAGCTGATTGAACAGGTCGCCGGCCGCCGAGTAGATCAGCTTGATGTCGGCGGGGTAGCCGCCGGCCCGGCCGCGCTCGAGCAGGTCGGCCAGCATCGGCGTGGCCACGCGCGCGGCGGCCGGGTTGGCCCCGACGGGCAGGCTCTTGATGCCGCCGCGCCCCGTGGCGCCGTTGCTGACGCCGGAATTGCCGCCGGGCGTGCCGACGCTGCCGGTCATCGCCGCCAGCGCATAGGCGGCGCGGTGGAACTGCTCGCCGTGGGCCGTGCGGCCCGGAGCATAGCCGCACTGCAGCGCCGCCGGCTTCATCGTCGCGTACTCGATCGCCAGTCGGCGGATCGTCTCCGCGGGCACGCCGGTGATGGCGGCCGCCCACTCGGGCGTCTTGCGCACGCCGTCGGCGAGACCGAACACGTACGAGCGGTACGAAGCGCCTGCGGGCGCGCCGGGCGGCAGATGCGCCTCGTCGAAGCCGAGCACGTGCCGGTCGAGGAACGCCTGGTCGTGCAGTCCTTCGCTGGCGATGACATACGCCATCGCGATGAGCGCGGCGGCGTCGGTGGACGGGCGGATGAAGACGTGCTCGTCGGCGAGCTCGTAGCTCGTGCGCGTGACGCGCGGATCCACGCACACGATGCGTGCGCCGTGCTTCTTCGCGAGCTTGAGGTACTGCAGCGTTCCCGTTCCGAACGTCCCATCGCCTGGGCTCCAGCCCCACATGATGATGAGCCGCGAGTTGACGTAGTCGCTCGGCTCGCGCCCGGCGCTCTTGTAGTCGGCCTTGGCGCCGTAGGTCATCTTGACCCCGAAGACCTCGGCCTCCGCCGAGACGTTCGACCAGAGCTCGGTGCAGCCGCCGAGCTTGTGCAGCAAGCGCTGCACGACGGCCCGACCGTTGTGCAGCATCGAGAGGCTGCCGGTGCGCGAGCAGTCCAGGATCGCCGCCGGGCCGTAGGTATCGCGCACGCGCCGCAGCTGGCTCGCCACCTCGTCGAGCGCCTCGTCCCACGTGATGCGCTCGAACTGGCCGGCGCCACGCGGTCCCGTGCGACGCAATGGATGGCGAAGGCGGTCGGGATGGTTGACCCGCTCGGCCTGGCCGAATCCGCGCACACACGCGTGGAGCGGTGGGACTTCGGGCGTCCACTTGCGAGGATCCGTGCTGATCTTGACGATGCGCCCGTCACGGACGTGGGCGTTGACGACGCAGCGGCCGCCGCAGTTGTGACCGCAGGTGCTGGTGACGACACTCTCGCCGGGCGCGGCGTGCACGCGCGGCGCCTCGTAGAGAATGCGACTGGCCATGGTGCGGCTCAGGATACCATTGGGCCGTGCCGATCCGCTGGGTCCTGCCGTTCGTCGTCCTGGCCGCGGCCGCATGCGCCACGCCCGCGAGCCGCCCGCTCACCGACGTCCGGGTCGTGGACGAATGCCGTGATTTCGCCGAGCAGACCGTGCCGAGCGAAGTCGCGCGCGGCAACGGCGCCGGCCGCTCGACGATCTACCCCTCGCGCAATCCCGAATCGCTGCGCACGCTCTTCGAGCTCTGCATGCAGGCGAAGGAGGCCCTGAAGTAGCGAGCGCCTACCAGTGGATGCCGAGGCCGCCGTACAGAAGGTGGCCGGAAAATACGGCGCGATCGCGAGCCGTTTCCGTGACCGGAAAGCCGCCGAACGCCGTTCCTGATTCCTTGAAGGTGAACGAGAACACCTGCGTCTGGACGAACTTGTATTCGGCGAACAGGGCGATGTGGCGCGTCACGAACCAGCGGGCGCCGGCCAGCGCCTGAACCCCCGCGCGCACGTCCGTGTCCGAGATGTCTTTGTTGACGTCGAACGGCGAGGTGGTGGTGGCCAGCCTCGCGATGTAGGCACCGGCGCCCACTCCCACGTATGGCTGGAATCGACCGCGCGGATACTCGCGGTCTGCCGCGAGCCGAAACCGGTAGAGCGCGTTGATCGTGACCGCCGTGATCTCGATGTCGGCCGGCTGGATCTGCGTTCGCGTATCGCCGGTGAAGCCCGCCAGTTGGCCGCTGAACTTCACGGTTTGCCGGGGAACGTCCGGTTCGAAGTGATAGACATCCAGCTCGATGCCGGTATTTCCGCCGAGCAGGTCGGCGTCGAAGAAGTAGCCGAGCTTGGCGCCGAACACCGGTGCCGCGTCGAAGCGGACGTCACGGGCTCGCCCGTTCGCGACCGGCGCGCCACTCAGCTCGATCTCGGTCCGCAGATCCGTGCTCTCGGTGAAGGCGGCGCCGAGGTAGCCGGCGAGATAGGGTTCGGCCGATGCGGGCTGCGGGGCCGCGCCGAGAAGCGCGATTGCAAGCATGAGTCCCGTGACGCAGGGCAGGAGACGCACACTGAATCAAAGCATTAACGGCCGCAAAAGGTCAAGAAAAGCAGCATGCCGCCGAACGACACGCGGCTGGCGAGGGCCGACGGTCAGCGTCGATATAACGTCGAGGCGATCGAACGGAGTGTCCGCCCGGGCGACGGCCGCTCGTTGCGCTTCGACGACGCGGCACCCGCATCGCCCATCGGCGCCTCGTCGAGCGAAGAAAGAAGGGCGGAAGGTAGCGGCTCGGCGATCGCGAGGCCGACGCCGTGCTCGCCGACGTGACGGACTTCGGCCTCGCGCGAGAACGTCGCTTCACCGCCTGCCAGAGAGACCTCGACGCGGCATTTCCCTCCGCGAGGGAGGACCGCCGCGACCTGATCGGCAGCGAGTCGCAGCCCGTGCCGGCTGGCCTCAACCGCCTTGGCCACGATGACGACACCTTCATCGAGCAACACGCGCGCGACCCAAGCGACCTTCTGACGCGGCCAACGACGACGTTCGATCACGCGGCACCTCAAGCGTTTGAGGAAAATCGGAGCGGACCGTTGCCGCCGGAGCAGCAAGGGGTGGGCCAGATGCGGTAGCCGAACGATGTCAGGATTTCCGCCGTAAAACGCGGCCTCAAAAACTTCGGAGGGCCAGCGCTGGCGAAAACTGCCACTCACGTGACGAATGGGCACGACCATTATTATTGCTTGAGGGGCGACCCTGCGCCGACGCTGGCCTGATTCATGGCCGAGCACCAGGCGGTCGACGAAATTCGTGGGTCATATTCCATGCTCGGGGTCCCGCCGACCCGCCAGCGGTACCTGCGTCTCGCGCGGATCAAGGACGTCTCGCGACCTTCGTCGTCCTGGTCGCATCTGATTCGTTCACGTCCAATCTGTTGACGGCCGGTTGGCTCGGTCTCTGCCTCGGTCTGTACGCGCTCGGAGACAGCCTCGTCGCGTTGTTCGGTGTCACCCTGATACGCGACAGAAGCGCGCGCCTCGAGATATCCGCCAGCTTCGGCGGTGCCGCGGAACGGATTCTCGCGCTGAGGGCGGTCCTCGGGCGCCTGCAGTCCTCGCGGCCGACCGCGGCGTTGCGGTCATCTGCGGCGTCCTCGGACTGTGGTCGTTGCGGTCGGAG
>QHSO01000181.1 GCA_003220475.1 Candidatus Rokuibacteriota bacterium
TGAGCATCTGCGTGAAGGCCGCCATCACGTCGATGGCCAGGAAGGCGAAGCCGAACAGGCCGTCGGAGGGATCTTTCCGCTGCCACTGCCGGAACCACTGGCGATCGCGCACGACGACGTGAAACGCGATCGGCATCTCGAGCTCCTGGGCCGTCTCCCAGAACCGCGAGAACACGGGATCGTCGAAGTGCCGGCCGCCGCGGGCCGCGAGATCGGGCGAGAGAAAGATGCCGACGCAGCCGTCGCGCCGCGCGCGGATCGTCTCCTGCACCGCGCCCTCGGGATCGAGCAGCGAGATGTGTGCGATCGGGTAGAGTCGCTTGGGATCGGTGCGGCAGAAGTCGGCGAGCCACCGGTTGTAGGCGCGCGCGTACGCGGTGGCCAGGTCGGCGTCGGTGACGTGGCCCTCCCAGCAGATCCCGATCGTGGGATAGAGCAGCACGGCGTCGATCCCCTCGCCGTCCATCACGCGCAGCCGCTCGACGGGGTCGTAGGCACCGGCCGGACTGCCCTCGGCGTAGGTCATCTGACCACGCGTGAGCAACCGCTCGGTGTCCATCTCGATCCCGCCGAGCGCGCCGAGCTGACCGCGGAGCGTTTTGAGCGGCTGACCGTCGATCAGCAGCACCTCGTATCCGTGCTCGTCGCGGCCGATGCGAATGGCGCGATCACGGTACGAGGACTCCAGATATTTCAGCCACGTGTCGGCCGGCTCGAGCACGTGACCGTCGGCATCGACGACGGGCGCGCTCAGCGTCATGTGATCAAGCCATAGAAGCGTCCGGCGTTTTCGCAGGTCATTTTGCGGACGACGTCGGCCGGCAGGTCCTTGAACTGCTCGCTGATGTACTTCTCCGACTCCGGCCACACGCCGTCGGGGTGCGGATAGTCCGAGCCCCACATCAGCGTCTCCACGCCCATCTCGTCGATGAGCTTCGTCCCCACGCGGTCGTACTGGAACGTCGCCTTGCACTGCCGGCGCCAGTACTCGCTGGGCTTGCGCTTGAGCGGCAGATCCTTGTACTGGTCCTCGTACTCGAAGTCCATGCGGTCGAGCACGTACGGAATCCAGCCGATGCCACTCTCGCCGAACGCGATCTTCAGATTCGGATAGCGCTCGAATACCGCGCGCCCCATCAGCGCGGTCAGGATGTTCGCGAGCGTCATCTGGAACAGGCAGAGCCCGCTGTACATCAGCGCGCGCTGCGTGAGCCCCGTGTACTTCTCGCGCAGCGCCGGCGACACCGAGGGGAACGTGTGGAAGTGCAGCGGGATGCCGACCTCGTCGATGGCGGCCCACAGCGGCTCCCACTGCTCATGCCACATCGGCTCCATGTCCCACGAGCACGAGAGCTCGATGCCCTTGAAGCCGAGCTTCGCCACGCGATGGACTTCCGCCACCGCGGCGTCGATGTCGCCGTACGGCAGGTTCGCCAGCCCGATGTGGCGCTCGGGATAGTGACGACAGAAGTCGGCCATCCACGTGTTGTAGATGCGCAGCATCTCGTTGGACGCCTCGATGTCCTTCAGCTTCGCGGCGGCCGCGAGGATGCCGTAGATGACCTCGGCGTCCACGCCGTCGCGGGTCATCTCCTTGATCCTCAGGTGCGGATCGCCCGGGCGGCGAACGCCCTGCCTGGCGTCTTCGTAGAGACCGGTCGAGGCCATCACGTCGACGCGCAGCTGCTTGCCCGGCACGTACTTGGTGCCCGAGGCGCCCACGCCGCCGACGAGCCCGAACGTGGCGCCGTTCTTCGCGACCCATCGCGGGCCGTCCGGGCCGTCGGCGACGTACGGCATGCGATCCTTCAGCTCGCGAGGCGCCTCGGAGACGAAGAGGTCCGCAGGCAGCCAGATCAGATCGAGGTGGCAGTCCGCCGAGATCCGGTTGTAGCGCATCATCGGCCTCCTATCGCTGCTTCGATCTCGAAGCCATAGAGTGCGGCCGCGTTGTCGCAGGTGATGCGGCGCCGCTCGTCGTCCGACACGCCGGCGAAGATGCGGTCGAGCAGCTTCTGCGACTGGGGGAACGTGCTCTCGGTGTGGGGATAGTCCGAGCCCCACATCATCTGGTCGACGCCGATCAGCGCGCGGTCGCGCATGCCGAGTGAATCCTCCTGAAAGCTGAGGAACACGTTGCGACGGAAGAAGTCGCTCGGCAGGCCTTCCTTGAAGCGGTGCCACCACGGGCGCCGCGCACGCTGGGTGTACGTGTAGTCGAGACGGTCGAGGAAGAACGGCACCCAGCCGAGCTCGTGCTCGACGGAGCCCACGCGCAGCCGCGGATAGCGCTCGAAGATGCCCGAGAGAATCATGTGCGCGAGCGAGACTTTCACGTAGCGGTCCCACGTGGCGATGAGTCCCGGCCGCGCGGTGCGGTTGTCCTCGTACGCGATGCCGGGTGACGGGCGAAACGTCGCGATGTGCAGGCTCAGCGGCATCTCGAGGTCCTGCGCCGCCGCCCAGAACGGCTCGTACTCGGGGCGATCGTAGGACGCCGTCTCCGCGGGACCGACAGTGATCATCGCGCCGACGAGGCCGAGCGTGCGCGCGCGGGTGAGCTCGGCGATGGCGGCGGCCACGTCCTCGACGTGAATCGTGGCGATGCCCTTCAGCCGCGCGGGCGCGTAGCGGCAGAACTCGGCGAGCCAGTCGTTGTAGGCGGCGAAGATCGCGGTCAGCAGCTCACCGTCGGGCACCTGATAGAGCGAGAGCCCTTCGGTCGGATAGATGACGGATCCCCACACGCCGTCGAGGTCGTTGTCGGCGAGAAACTGCTCGGGATCATACGCGCCCGGCCGCACGTCGGCGAACCGGCCCGCCGGTCGCAGCTCGTCTGGACGCTCGAACCGCTTGCCGGTCTGCGCGCCGCCCTGGAACGAGTTGGTGCGCACGCCGTCCACCATCCACCAGTCGCCGTCGCCGTCCTGCACGACGCGCGGCGCGCGATCGCCATACTTCGCGGGCAGTCGTCCCGTCCAGGTGTCCGGCGGCTCGACCACGTGCGAGTCCGACGAGATGATCCGGCCGTCGTGGATCATGGGCACACCTATGCGTCGGGCTGACGCGTCGACTGCCACGCGAGCATCCGCCACTGCTCGCCGGTCCTCGTGTACACCGCGAGGTAACGAACGGTGAAGCGCTGCTCCTTGCCGGCATTCTCGACGTGCATCTCGGAGATGCCGTCGACGATGCCGACGTCGCCGTGAACCCGCACGCGTCGATCGCGCGGCGCGATACCCCGATAATGCGGCTTGCCGGCCCGCAGATTGGCCAGGTGCTCCTTCTTCGACTCGAGCCGCGCGCTGGAATGCACGTAGGTGAGATCATCGGCGAGCGCCGCGTCGAGCGCCGCCCAGTCCTCTTTACGCATCGCCTCGAAGCGGCGGTCGTCGGCACGGAGAACGTCGGCTTCGGCGGCTACTGTCATGGCGACCTCCTCGCAACCGGCATGGTGCGCAGAGTGTACTAGGAGCGCCGGGCGAGCTGCACGCGGATCCCCGGCTCCGGGCGGAGCGTGACATACGGCGTGGGCACGATCCGCTGACCGGCAACCAGCGACAGCCGAAAGCGCTGCGCGACGGCGGCGAGGATCAGGACGGCCTCCATGAGCGCAAAGCCGTTGCCGATGCACTGGCGCGGCCCGCCACCGAACGGAAAATACGCGAAGCGTGGCAGCGACTGCGCGAGCCCCTTGGCCCACCGCTCGGGACGAAAGCTCTCGGGCTCCTCGAACGAGCGGCGATCACGATGGATCACCCACGTCGGCACGATGAAGATGTCGCCGCGCCCGACGCGCTGGCCGGCGATCTCCGACGCGGTCGTCGCCTGGCGCCCGAGTCCGTACGCCGGCGGATAGAGGCGTAACGATTCCATGATGACCATCTCGGCGTACTTCAGCCGCGGTAGATCCGCGACCGCGGGCGCACGACCGCCGAGCACGTCGCGGACTTCCTCGGCGAGCTGCGCGTCGGCGTCCGGGTGCTGGGCGAGCAGGTACCACGCCCACGAGAGCGCGACCGCGGTCGTCTCGTGCCCGGCTATGTAGATGGTCATCACCTCGTCGCGAAGCTGACGCGCGCTCATGCGCGTGCCGTCGTCGGCGTCCTGCGCCTGCACGAGCATGGACAGCAGGTCGCCGCGGTCCGCGTGGCTGGCGACGCGCTCGGCGATGATGCGATCGACGACGCCGTCGAGGCGTCGGACGGCGCGGCGCGATCTCAGGTTTCGTGGCGTCGGGAACCAGAGCGGCACCATGCGGAAGCTTCGCAGCCGGGCGCCGAAGTCCTCCGCCAGCACTTTCGCCGCCTGCGTGGCGTCGTGCGCGTCGCCGGAGACGTCGGCGTCGAAGAGCGTCTTGCCGACGATGGCCTGCGTGAGCGCCATCATCTCGGCATGGACGTCGACCGTCGCGCCCACCTGCCAGCCTGCGATGTGCCGCTCGGTGAAGGCGCTCATGACATCGCCGTAGCCGGCGATGCGCTGACGATGGAAGGCCGGCTGCATGAGGCGGCGCTGGCGCAGCCACGTCTGGCCCTCCGACAGCAGCAGGCCGTCGCCGAGCAGCGGACGCAGCAGCCGCACGCCCGGACTCTTGATGAAATCGCGATTGCGCGTGACAAGCAGCTCCTCGATCGCGTCCGGATGATAGATGAGCAGGATGCGGAACGGCCCCATGCGCGTCTCGACGACGTCGCCGTACTCCCGCGCGCACGCTTCGTAGAAGCCGAGCTGGTCGCGGCGGAAATGCGCGCCGCTTCCGGAGAAGAAGCCGGGCCTCGGCCCCGGGAGGACGCGCTTCACGCGCCGAGCCGATGCAGCTTTTGCAGGCTGCGCAGCCCCGGCGGAATCGGACCGCGTCGCCCCCAGTTCGTGAACGACACTTCGCCGACGTAGATGTCGCCGCGCGAGTCGACGGCGAGCCCGTGCGGCGAGATGAACTGACCCGGCTCGAGGCCCGCCGGTCGGTTGCCGAGTCGCGCGAGCAGCTCGCCCTTCGCGCTGTAGATGCTCACCCGCGGTCCGATGTTGGGGATGTCCTGGTTGACGGCCATCCCGCCGCCGACCTCGCCCACGTAGAAGCGGGCCGAGGCGCCGCGCTCGAGATAGAGGCCGGACGGGCGATGCATGTTGTTCCATTGCGTCTCGTAGCGACCCTGCGGATCGAAGACCTGGATGCGATGGTTCTCGCGGTCGGCGACGTACACCCAGCCCTCGGCGTCACAGCAGATGTTGTGCGGGATGTTGAACTGGCCCGGATCGGTGCCGGGCTCGCCCCACGAGCGCACCAGCATGCCGTTCGGCGCGTACTTGTGCACGCGCGCATTGCCGTAGCCGTCGGAGACGTAGAGGTCGCCCTGCGGCGACAGCGCCGTGTGCGTGCAGCGATGGAACGGCTCGCCGCCCATGAACGCGCTCGGCGTGCCGGGGATGCCGAGCGTCAACAAGACCTTGCCGTCGAGCGTGCAGTGCCGCACGGTGTGATCGCCGTCGTCGGTCAGCCACAGCGTGTCGTCGGGCGCCATATGGACTCCGTGCGCGCGGCGAAACAGGCCCTCGCCCCACGAGCGCAGGAAATTGCCGTCGCGGTCGAAGACGCACATCGGGTGCGCGCCGCGATTGAAGGCGTACACGCGATCTTGCGCGTCGACGCCGACGGCCGCGACGTCGGCGTTGAACTCCATGCCCGGCGGCAGCTTGGCCCAGTGATCGACGACCTCGTAGCGATACTCGCCCGTCCCAAGGATGACCGCCATCTCAACCTCCTGGCGCGCTGATCGCGCGACGCCGGAGCCCGACGAGAAACTCGCGCATCGCCGCCGTCGTCTCGTCAGGCTTTTCCACCTGTACATAGTGACCGGCGCCTGCAACGACGACGACGGAGGCGCCACGGATGTGCTCACCGAGAAACCGCGAGTACTTTGGTGGCGTGAGCTGATCTTCCTCGCCACAGATGGCGAGTGTCGGTGCGGCCACCGTCGAGATCCGGGCCATGACGTCGAAGGCGTCGCACGCTTGCAGATCCCCGAGCACCACGCCGGGCGGATTGTCCGCCGTCGAGCGGTGCAGCGCCGTCCTCAGATCCGCCGGCGCCTTGGCGCCGATCGCGAGGCTCATGAGCAGCTCGACGCCCTTCGCGTTGTCGCGCGCGAGAAGGTCGAGCAGCCGCGGCAACACGCGCAAGCGCGCCCCGGTGCCGACCAGGATGAGGCCATCCACGCGGTCCGGATAGGTCAGGGCAAACTGCTGTGCGATCGCCCCTCCCATCGAGTGTCCGCCGATGACGATCCTGCCGATTCGCAGCGCGTCGAGGACATCCGCGACGAGTGCGGCCGCATCCTCGATGCGCTTCGGGATGCTGCCGTCGGACCGTCCGTGCCCCGGCAGGTCCACGGCGACGATGTGCGCGAGATCGGCAAGGCCGTCGAGCTGCGGCGCCCAGACGGCGCTCGAGCCCCCCGTGCCGTGCACGAGGCACACCGCGGGCGAGCCGGCGCCCGCCGCGACATACGCGATACGAAACCTGTCCGCGATTGCGCTCGAGCCCGTACGGATGAAAGTCGTCGCCCATCACCGTGGCCGTGGCCTCCAGCTCTGCTTCCAGCCATGGCGTCGCGTACGGAAATCCCTTCTGCGCGGCGGTGAAGCAGTCATTCGCCGCGATGAAGGCCTCGGTAAGACGTTTCGCGATCCAGCGATTGGCGTCCCAGACTTCGCGCCGCAGGACGATCAGGTGCTGGGGCGGGAACGCGCCCGTCGCGCGGAAGTACTCCTGCTCGATCTGGCGAAAATCCGGGAAGAGGCGGACGAGCGGTCCGCGCTCGACATGGTAGGCCTGCGGGCGCGGCGGGCTGTAGATCGCCTCCAGCTCGCCGGCGATCAGCATCTCCGACAGCGAACGGCCCTTCGGCGCCGCGCTCACGCCGGCCGGCAGCGTCTGGTCCATCGGCGCGGACCACGGCGTGTCGATGTCGCCGATCCACCACTGAATGCTGGCCGGGTCCATGCCGATGAAGCGCAGGAAGTGCCGGTACCAGATCGACCCGCTGGCCGTGTAGCTGTACATCCCCACGCGCTGGCCCGCGAGATCCGACGGCTTGCGGATCGGCCCGCCGCGGCGCACGTACAGATCGCGCGCGGTGAAGTTGCGTAACGGAAAGACGGGAAGACCGACGTAGCGCCGATCGCCCTTGTCGATCCGATAGAGATACTGCGCCATCGACCATTCGCCGCCGTGGACGGCGGGATCCTGCGCCGCGCGGCGGAGCATCTCCGCCCGCGCCGGCCACGAGCCGCGACTGCCGAGGATCAGCGTGAGCGCGATGCCCTCCGGCTTCACCTCACCGGTCGCGAGCGGCATGACGCGCGCGTAGTCGGCGCATGTCAGCGTGATCGGAATCTCGGCCACGCGAGGAGTGTACGCTTCGACGCTCGACGAAAAAACCCGGGCGCGGCGGCGGCCGGCGCCGGCATGCCGATGCCACCGAGCACGAGGAGGACCGCAACGAGCGCGAACCACGGGAAGAACACGCTGAACGCCACGCGGACGCCGAGGCGCGTGTAGCGCTCGACGTTCGCCGTGCTCACGAGCGTGCCCGCCACGCGGCCGGCCTGGACAATCTTCGTGAGCGCGCCGTCGATCGTGCGCTGGACGTCCGGATGGCCGACGTTGCCGATGTGGCCCATCGAGGTCGCCAGGTCGCTCGGCGCCACGAAGAACACGTCGATGTGATCCACCTTGAGGATCTCGTCCAGCCGCGGGATGGCGGCGATGTCCTCGATCAACACCATCAGCATGCTCTGGTCGTTGGCGGTCTTGAAATAGTCGTCGACGCCGAAGCCCTGACGGCTGGTGAACATGCCGCGCTTGCCGAGCGGCGCGAACTTGCCGGCGGCCACCACCGCCTCCGCCTCGTCGCGGCTGTTGACGTGCGGCACCACGATGGCCTGCGCGCCGCGATCGAGCGTGCGATAGATGGTCGCGTAGTCGTTGTCCATCACGCGGACGACCGAGGTCTTGCCCCACAGATCGCACGCGCGCGTGAGGTTGCCGAGATCGGCGTAGTCGACGCCGCCGTGCTCGCCTTCCAGCCAGACGCCGTCGACGTCGAGCGTTCCGAGCTGGTCGATGAGATCGGGGTCGTTGGTGCCGCCGATGATCGTCGCCACTCGGCCGGCCGCCAGCGTCTGCTTGATGCGATTGGGACGGATCGTCATATGGTCTCCCCCGCTGATGAGTCCCGGTCGTGATCGCCGCCGTACCGTACCATGGCCCGCATGGCCGATGTGCCGCCCCAGGCGACCGCCGACCGCCTGACCGTCCTGCTGCGCCGCGCCGGCGTCCTCGGGCGTGGCGAGGTGCTCGACGTCGCGGTCGAGAGCTCACGCGACACGCTGATCTCCCGCGTCACGCGGCTGCGCCTCACGTACGAGCGGGACGGCGACCAGGGTCCGTCGCACGTGTTCTTCAAGACGGCACACGACCGCGTCGAGGCGACCCTGCGCGAGTTCGGACGCAAGGAAGCGGCATTCTACGACGTGGTCGCGATCGCCACGCCGATGGGTCTGCTGCCCCGCTGCTACGAGGCCGTCGCCGAGCCGGCGGGAGGCTGGCACCTGATGCTCGAAGATCTCACCGCCTCGCACGAGCCGCTCGCCGAGTGGCCGGTGCCGCCGCTGATCGAGCGCTGGCGCGCGATCGTCACGGCGCATGCCCGGTTCCATGCGTTCTGGTGGGATCACGAGCGACTCGGCGTTTCCGTGGGCGCGTTCGCGGACGACTCCGGCGCGCTCGAGGGTCACCTCGCCGCGTTCCCGAAGGACGTGGCGACTTTCGCCGATCGTCTGGGCGACCGTCTGTCCGCCGAGCGCACTCGGATCTACGAGCGGCTCATCGCCGCCGCGCCGCGGCTGGCCGCGCGCTACCGGACGCACCGCGACCTGACGCTGATTCACGGCGACGCGCACGTCTGGAACGCGCTGCTCCCGCGCGATCCCACCGTGAACGATGTGCGACTGATCG
>QHSO01000023.1 GCA_003220475.1 Candidatus Rokuibacteriota bacterium
ATGCTCGTCATCGTGCTGGTGGCAACGCCGATCGTCGCGCTCGGCGCCGAGGTGCAGGGCAAGGTGAAGACCGTCGACACCAGTGACCGGGTCGTGACGCTCGAAGACGGAACGCGCATCTCCGTTCCCGACGCCATCGCGCTCGACAACGTCAAGGAGGGCGCGGAGGTCAGCGTGTCCTACGAGGAGCGCGACGGCAAGAACCAGGCGACCGACATCCAGACGAAGTAGACGCGTGGCCGGGGCTCCGTGGCCGTTGGCCGCGGAGCCCCGCTCTTCAGCCGATCCGCTTGGCGCGCTCGCGCAGGGCGACCCACATCTCGTGGCACTCGACGTGGAAGAGCAGCCGCACGCCTTCCACCGAGAAGACTTCGACCGCTTCCGTGCCGTTGTCGAGCGGCTCGCCGCAGGTGATGCAGGGATCGCGCGTCGGACGGACCATGCGCGTCGACCACACCTGGATGTCCGGCATGTGGCCCTCACGCAGCCGGGCGGTCGTCCGACCCATCCGGGCTGCCCGCGCGCGCCAGTCCTCGTTGACCATCGCCTACAGGCTACCAGAACCTTACGTGCGTGCAGCGAGTAGCCGCTGCAGCTGCTCGGGATCGACCGGCTTCACCAGGTGCACGTCGAACCCGGCGGCCAGCGCGCGCTCGCGATCCTCGGGCTGGCCGTAGCCGGTCAGCGCCACCAGCCGCG
Source organism: Candidatus Rokuibacteriota bacterium (assembly GCA_003220475.1). Lineage (GTDB taxonomy): Bacteria > Methylomirabilota > Methylomirabilia > Rokubacteriales > CSP1-6 > AR12. Next base: position 700 of record QHSO01000023.1, read on the forward strand.
CGCCTGGGACGTCTGCGCGGATCCGCCGCGCGACCTCGTAACCATCGATCCCCGGCAGGCCGATATCGATGAGCGCCGCGTCCGGCCGCACGCGCCGCGCCTGCTCGATGCCCGAGGCGCCGTCGCACGCCTCGTGCACCTCGTGACCGAACAGATGCAGGAGGTTTCGCAGCATCTCGCGCGCGTCATCGTTGTCCTCCACCACCAGCACCCGTCGCGCCGGCGCCGGCGTGGCTGGCCGCGCGGCGTCGTCGGCGTCGGGCGGCGCGGCGAGGACCGGCAGCCGCACGGTGAACGTGCTGCCGCGTCCCGTGCCGGGGCTGGACGCCTCCACCGTTCCGCCGTGCAGCTCGACGAGCTGGCGCACGAGCGTGAGCCCGATGCCGAGCCCGCCGGCGCTGCGCTCGAGCGAGCGATCGCCCTGCACGAACAGCTCGAACACGCGCGGCAGCAGCTCGGGACGGATGCCCACGCCGGTGTCGCGCACGGCCAGGACCGCCTGATTGCCGTCGCGACGCACGGAGACGGTGATCTCGCCCCCGGGCGGCGTGTACTTCACCGAGTTGGCGAGGAGGTTCGTCAGCACCTGCTCGAGCCGTGTCGGATCCGCGGAGACCCACGTGGGCGTCGTGTGCACGCTGATGACGTGCCGCGCGCCGGCGGGGCCGCCGTGCAGCGTCGCGACGCGCCGGACGATCTCGGCGAGGTCGACGGGTTGCAGGCGCAGCACGACCTTGCCGGCCACCACGCGCGAGACGTCGAGCAGATCGTCGACGATCCGCGCGAGGTGCTGCACCTGGCGGCCGATGACGTCGCTGGCGCGCGCGCTGGCGTTGTTGCTGCCGGCCGTGCGGGACAGCACGTGGGCGGCGCTGCTGATGGCGCCGAGCGGGTTGCGCAGCTCGTGGCCCAGCATCGCGAGGAACTCGTCCTTCGTGCGGTTCGCCGCTTCGGCCTCGGCGCGCGCCGCCTCCTGCTGGCCGAAGAGCCGCGCGTTCTGGATGGCGACCGCCGTTTGCTCGGCGAGGCGCACGCAGATCGTCTCGTCCTCGTCGGTGAACGAGCGCGGCGCGCGGTTGCCGATGTACAGGAGGCCGGCCACCTCCGACCCGACGAGCACGGGCACGACCATGAGCGCCACCGTGCCCGTCTCTTGTGAATTCACGTGGAAGTCCAGCGGCACGCGCGCGTCGCTGGCGTAGTCGTCGGTGCGGACTGGGCGACGGCTGATCATGGCGCTGCCGCCGAGGCCGCGGCCCGGCGTGATCCGCAGCCGCTCGAAGCCGTGCCACCACGGGCCCACGCTGTGACGCGAGGCCATGGCGCCCGACTCCGCATCGGGCAGGAAGATCGCGGCGCTGTCGCTGCCGGTCAGCGCCTGCGCGCCCTCGACGACGCGGCGCAGGACGGTGTCGAGGTCCAGCGACGAGGTGATGGAGCGCGCGATCTCGCCGAGGAACGTCACGCGCGCGTCGGCGCGCTTGTCGTCGGTCACGTCGGCGCACACGCCGACGAGACGCTCGGGACGGCCGGCGCCGTCGTAGAAGGCGACGCCGCGGCCCTCGATCCAGCGAACGGCGCCGTCGGGACGAACGACGCGGTACTCCATGCGGTCCTCGCCGCGCTCGAGCGCGGCGCGCACGGACGCGCGCAGTCGCTCGCGGTCCTCGGGATGCATCGCGGCCTCGAACGCCTCGAGCGTGCCCTGGAACGTCCCGGGCGCCAGCCCGTGGATTACCTCGAGCGAGGGCGACCACGTGATCCGCCCCGTCGGCAGCATCCATTCCCAGGTCCCGAGGCCGCCGGCTTCCAGCGACAATCGCAGGCGCTCGTCGCGCTCGCGCAGCGCGCGCTCGACGCCCTTGGACTCCCAGATCAGCGCCGCGATCGACAGCGAGGTCACCGCCATCGTACCGAGGAAGAGCTGCAGGAGCAGCAGGCCGCCGTTGGGCGACATCATCGCGAATGGCCCGAGGCCGGCGCTGGTGCCGCCCACGGCGATGGTGGCGATCAGCACGAGCAGCGCGGAGGTCTCGCGCGCCCCGAAGCGGAAGGCGGACCAGATCAACGGCGGCAGACACAGGAACGTCAGCGGATAGTGCGCCGGACTCGTGATGAGGTCGCGAAACACGCCCGTCGCGATCAGCGCGCTGATCCCGCCGAGGAGCACCGCCTCCAGCGGGCGATCGCGCGCGCCGACGGCCCCGGGCGGCTTGCCGCGAAGGGCCAGGAGCAGAAACGGCGCGACCACGAGATCGCCGGCGGCGTCGCCGAGCCACCACGTGAGCCAGATGGCGCCCGCGTCCGTCCAGTCCGCGTAGCCGCTGAGCACGAGCGTGCCGACGCCGATGGAGGCGCTGACCGTCGTGCTGAACAGCGCGGCCGCCATTACGAACTTGAAGATGTCCTGCGCGCGATCGAAGGCCGCGACGCCGCCGGCGAAGCGCTCGACGAGCGCCGCGCCGACGAGCGCCTCCAGCGTGTTGCCGGCGGCGATGCCGAGCGACGTCAGCACCGTGCCCGCGGTGCTGACGTTGACGAAGAAGGCGCCCGCGAAGACCACCGGCCAGATGCCGCGCCCGAGCAGCAGCACGGCGACCAGCGCGATGCCCGCGGGCGGCCACACGGCCGTCGCGTTCGCGTGGACGCTCGCGAACGCCAGGCCCAGCTTGCCGGCGACGAAATAGAGGACGCCGACGCCGAGCGCGGCGGCGAACCTGACCGCCCGCCCTTGCATTGCCCGGCCCGGGGCTAGGCGCCGGGGCCGCGCTCCATCGAGTGCGGCTGCCAGCGCTGCAACTCGCTCTTGTCGAGCACGGCCGGATTGACGCAGCTCATCGGCCAGCGGCCGCTCAGCACCAGCGCGATCTCCTGGCCCACACGGCGCAGCCGCACGGGATCGAAGCGCGCGGAGGCGGAGGCGACGTGCGGCGTGAGGATCACGTTGTCCATCTTCAGCAGCGGGTTCGACGGCGTGACCGGCTCTTCTTCGAGCACGTCGAGGCCCGCGCCCGCGATCCAGCCCTCCTGCAACGCCTTGATCAGCGCCGGCTCGTCGACGGTGGGCCCGCGCCCGGTGTTGACGAACAGCGCCGTGCGCTTCATCGCGCGGAAGTGCTCCTCGCGCAGCATGTGGTGCGCGCTCGGCGTCGACGGCGCGTGCATCGTGATGATGTCGGCCTGCGCGAGCAGCTCCGGCAGGCTCACCGGCTCCACGCCGTAGCGGCTCATCATCAGCTCCTCGACGAACGGATCGTAGGCGATCAGCCGCAGGCCGAACGGCCTGGCGCGCACGGCCACGGCGCGCGCCACGTGACCGAAGGCGATGAAGCCGAGCGTCTGTCCCATCAGGCGCGGGAACTGATAGAGCAGCGGCCGGCCCTCGCGCCAGCGACCCTCGCGCACCAGACGGTCCATGGTGGTGAGCCGACGGAAGGTGGCGAGGATCAGCGTCATCGCGTGATCGGCCACCTCCTCGATGAACGTGTCGGGGACGTTGGTGACGGGAATGCCGCGCGCGGTGGCGGCGGCGACGTCGACGGAATCCACGCCGACGGAGCCGAGCGAGATCACGCGACAGCGCGCGAGGCCGTCGATGATCTTCGTCGTGATCTTGCGGCCCTTGGCGTACAGCGCGTCGGCGTCGCGCGCCGCCGCGACGAAATCGTCCTCGCCCTTGGCGTCGATCTCCACGATCTCCGCGCCGAGCGGGCGCAGCGCCTCCAGCTCGAGCGCGTAGTCGCTCTTCGCGCCGTACGTCGGTCCGGTCGGGGTGACCACCTTGAATTTCGCCACGGCCGCCTCCCAGTGGTGATTTCGAAAACCTCGGCATTATACTCGCGCCATGAACAGCACACGTGTGCTCGATCTGCTCGAGGCCGGTGACTGGAAGGCCGCCCACGAGATCGTCCAGAAGGAGTCCTCGACGCTCGCCGCGTGGCTGCACGGCATCGTGCACATCCTCGAGGGCGACCTCGACAACGCGCGCGGCTGGTATCGGAAGGCCGAGCGCGACTTCCCGGGCGCGGACGCTGCGAAGGCCGAGATCGCCGCCGCACGCCGCGCCGTCGCCGCCGATCGCGGCCCCACGCCGTCCGCGCACTGAGATCGCGGGCCGCATGCGCGCCTGGGCGCTGTGGCGCCGGCTCGATGCCCCGGGCCACGACGCCTGCCGGCTCGACGACGACGGCACGGGCTGGCGGCTACACGGCACGGCCGTCTATGGCGACAACGGCGTACCCGCGCGGCTGGACTATGAAGTCGCGTGCAGCGATACGTGGGTCACCCGAGATGGTCGGGTGCGCGGCTGGCTTGGCGCACGCGCCGTCGAGCTCGCGATTCGGCGCAGCCCGGCGGGCGCCTGGACGTTGAACGGCGTCGCAGTGCCCGGCCTCGACGAGTGTGTCGATCTCGACCTCGGCTTCACGCCGGCGACGAACGCGCTGCAAATCCGACGCGTGGCACTCGGGAAGGGGCAGGCGATGGACGTCCCCGTCGCCTGGCTCGACGTCGCGGAGTCCACGCTCACGCTCTTGCGCCAACGTTACGAGCGACGAAGCGAGACGACCTACTGGTACCAAGCGCCCCGCTTCGACTACGCGGCCTTGCTCGAGGTCACGCCCGCGGGATTCGTGCGGCTCTACCCCGGACTGTGGGAGCTGGAGCCCGAGCGTTGAGCGCCGTGCGCGTCAGAGCTCTGCCGCCTTACTTGTAGTCCAGCCCCGCGGCCGCGAACTTCGACCGGAACTCCGGCCGCGCGAGATAGGCGAGGAACGCGCGCCCCGCGTCCGGCGTCGGACTCGAGGCGAGCAGCGCCCCGGTGTAGGTCGTGATCTTGTTGATCTCCGGCGGCAGCGGCCCCACGAGCGTCACGCCCTTCACCGGCAGGATCTCGCTGATCTGGTGCACGCACAACTCGGCCTGGCCGTTGACGAGCGCCTCCGCCGCATAGCCGCCCTTCCACAGCACGGTCTTCGGCTTCACGGCTTCCGCGATGCCCAGGCGCTCGAGGACCGAGGCGAAATGAATCCCGCTCGTCGCGCCGATGGCCGGGTCGTTGTACACGATCGACCTGGCTTCGAGCAGCGCGCGCTTGAAGGCGTCGACAGTGGAGATGTCGGGCTGCGGCGCGCCCTGCCGCACGGCGACGCCAATGGCGGTCCGCGCGAGATCCGCGCGCGTGGCGGCGACCGCGTGATTCGATTTCACGAGCGCGTCCATCGCCGCGTCGGGCGCGACGAGCACGTCGGCCTGCTCGCCGCCTTCGACACGCTTGCGCAGACCGCCACCGGTGTCCGCCGTGATCACGACCGTGTGGCCGGTGTCCTTCCCAAAGCCCTCGCTCAGCTCGGTGACCATCGCCTTCATCGCGCCGGCGCTGAGCACGCGGACCTCGGCCGCGAGGACGGGCGCGGCGCCGGCGAGCAGCGCGATCAGTCCGAGGACGATCGCGCGCGCGATCATACGGTGTACATCGAGAAGTCGACGGCCTTCTCGGTGATGAACTCCAGCAGCGCCGGCGTGCCCTCGCGCGTCTTCGCGATCGCGCGCTTGATCGCCGGCACGATGTCGTCGGGCTGCGTGACGCGCTCGCCCCAGCCGCCGAGCGCCTTGGCGAAGTCCGCGTAGTTGCCGCTGATATCGGTCGAGCGGTACTTCTCGGTCGCGGTCGCCATGACCTTGAGCTCGATGGCCATCGAGAAATTGTTGAGCAGCACGGAGAGGATGGGGATGCGCTCGCGCACCGCGGTCTCGAAGTCCATGCCGGTGAACCCGATGGCCGCGTCGCCCCAGACGTTGATGCAGAGCTTCTCGGGCTGCGCGAGCTTGGCGCCCATCGCGAGGCCGAGGCCGTAGCCGAGCTGCGTGGTCTTGCCCCAGCCGATGTACGTCAACGGCGCGATCGGCTCCCAGAACGGCGAGATCTGATCGCGCGGGCTGCCGGCGTCGTGGGTGATGATCGTGTTCGGCACGTCGACCGTGTGCAGCAGGTCATAGATCACGCGGTAGGGCGAAAGGGGCGTGCTCTTCGCCGTGAGGCGCGGCATCCACTGCGCCAGCCATTCGGTCTTGAGGCGGCTGATCTCGGCACTGACGGCGGTCGTCCGGCCGCGCGGCTTGCCCTTGAGCCGGTCGCGTATCTCGCCGAGCAGCGCGTCGAGCGTGAGCGCCGCGTCGCCGACCAGCGCCATCTCGGCGGGGACGTCCTTGTTGATGTCGAGCGGATCGAGCGTGGCGTGCACGATCTTCTTGCCCTTGGGCATCGGCACGCCGTAGTTCGTCGTCGCGAACGAACAGCCGATGCCGAAGATGAGGTCGGCGTGCGTGAGGAAGTGGTGCAGGTGCTTGCTGATCGAGCGTCCGCCGGAGCCGAGCGAGAGCGGATGCGTCTCGGGAAACGCGCTCTTGCCCTGCAGGCTCGTCGTGACCGGTGCTTCGAGCAGCTCCGCGAGCTCGCGCAGCTGATCCCACGCCTTCGCGTAATGCACGCCCTGGCCGGCGTAAATCACCGGCCGCTCGGCGGCGACGAGCGCGGCCGCCACCTCGGTCACTGCGCGCGGATCGGGCGCGACGCGCAGGCGCGGCGTCGGCGTGTACGTCCAGCCGTCGGCGACCTCTTCGCGCATGACGTCGACGGGAATCTCCACCAGCACCGGTCGCGGCCGTCCGTTCTTCACCTGCGTGAACGCACGGCGCATCGCATCGGGCACGGCATCGGGAAGCACGACCTGCTCGGCCCACTTGACCACGTGCTGATAGTTGAGGAACGAGGAGAAGTTCGGCGTGATGTTGAGCAGCCGGCGCGGGTAACCGCCGGGCAGCACCACGATCGGCACGGAGTCGCCGAACGCCTGCGCCACGCCGCCGAAGGAATTCTCGGAGCCCGGCCCGTGCTGCATGGCGAAGACGCCGATGCGGTCGCCCGAGCTCACGCGGCTGACCGCGTCGGCCATGTGCAGGCCTACGCGCTCCTGGCGAACGATGATCGTGCGGATGTCGGCCTCGGCCGCGGCTTCGATGATCTGATTGACCGGGTAGCCGATGAGGAACTCGACGCCTTCGCGCTTGAGGATGTCCGCCACCACGGCCGCTGCCTTCATGCGCTGCCTCCTGTTGCCCGTCCCGTGCGGGCGTGGGGCATAGTATGCACCCATGAGCCGCCGATCGATCGCGCTGGCGCTCGCATTGTGCCTGACCGTCGTCGCTCCGGCCGGCGCCCAGCGGTCCGGCGCTCAGCCCACGGCGGCCGAGCTCATTCGCGCGCTGCAGGGCCGGGAGTTCACGGAGGCCGTCGGCGCGGCTGAGCGGCTCGGCGCGTACGCGAGCCAGCGCGCGCAGGTAGTGCCCGCGCTCGTCGATGCGCTGCGCAATCGCGAGTGGGCGAGCTGCAGCGGCGACGTGCGCGATGCGATCGCGCGCAGTCTGGCGCAACTCAAGGCCAAGGAGGCGGTGGTTCCACTGCTCGAGCTCGTAAAGAGCGGCAAGCCGCTCGATCACGAGTGCGTTGAGTGAGGCTGCTGCTTGCTGGCCGTGACGCCAGCCGACGACCTCGCGGCGCGCGCGGCCGATCCGTTCTGCGGCAGCGGCGTCCTCGGCGCGATCAACGAGCTGGCGGACTTCTCGCATTCGAAGGCCATCGCCGATCTGATCAGCGACGGCAATCCGGCGAAGGACCGCCTCATCCTCACGCTCGGGCGGATCGGCCCGCCGCGCTACGCAAACTTCATCGGTCGCTGGCGCGACGATGCCGATCCCGAGATCCGGCGCAGCGTGGCCAGCGCGCTCGGCTCGCTCGACAATCCCGGCGTTACGATTCCCGTGCTCATCCAGCTGCTCGCGCGCGGCACCGCGGCGGACGCGTTCGCCGTGAAGTGGGAAGCCTCCGAGTCGCTGGTCAGGATCGCAAAGCGTCCGGGTGGCGACGCGGTGCGGCCCCGGCTCGTGGCGCTGCTCGGCGAGCCGGACGGAGTGACGGCGGCGCTGGCGGCGCGAACGCTGGCCGCGGCCGGTGACGCGCGCGGCGTGAGCAAGCTGCGTGAGGTCGCCGGTCACGTCGATGCACGAGCGCGTCAGGAGGCCGTGCTGGCGCTCGGTGCCCTGCTCGACAATGGTGGCGCCGCCGTCGTGCGTCGCCGCTTGAAGGACGACAATCTGGCGGTGCGCGCGATCGCCATCTATGCGCTCGGTCGCATCGCCGGCGCCGCTGCCGCCACGGAGCTGCGCGCGGCCGGACAGGACGCGCTGGCGTACGAGGCGCAGCTGGAGGCGCGCAAGCAGCGCGGCGAGACGGAGGAGACGCTGCGGCAGCGCTACGGTCTCGGGGTCTTCGATCTGCGCGAGACGCTGCAGCAGGCCGTCAGCCCGTAATCGACCACAGAGGAGGACGCATGAACCGAGGATTCGCCGTCGCCGCCAACGTGAAGAGCGATGTCATTGCCGCCGCCGCCCGCGAGGCCGACCGCGCGGGTTACACCTCGTTCTGGGTCAATCATCCGGGGCCGTTCGACGGGCTCGCGTCGCTTGCGGCCGCCGCGAAGGAATCGCAACGCATCGCCCTGGGCATCGGCGTGATCCCGTTGCACACGCGCGGCCCGGCGTCGATCGTCGAGGGCGTGCGCACGCACGCGTTGCCGCTCGATCGCCTCTGGCTCGGAGTCGGCAGTCCCAATCCGAAGTCGCTGGACCGCGTCCGCGAGGGCGTCGCGACACTGCGCCGAGAGCTGAAGACGCAGCTCGTCGTCGCCGCGCTCGGTCCGAAGATGTGCCGGCTCGCGGGTGAGATCGCGGACGGCGTGCTGTTCAACTGGCTGACGCCGGAGCACGCAAAGGCCTCGGCCGCGCTCGTTCGTGAGGGCGCGCAAGCGGCGAAGCGTCCGGCGCCGCGGATGTTCGCCTATGTCCGCCTCGCGATGGGCCCGGGCGCGGCCGAGCGTGTGACCAAGGAGGGCGCGCGTTACGCCGCGGTGCCCGCTTACCAAGCGAACTTCGACCGCATGGGCGTGAAGCCCGAGACGACCGCGATCGTCGCCGACGCCCCGGGGGACGTCGCGCGCGCTCTCGCGCGCTGGAACGGCGTCGTGGACGAGGTCGTCCTGCGCGCGCTGCCCGCCGACGAGGGCGTGGAGTCCACGCTGGCACTGCTGCGCGCGGCGACACCCTGAACGCGGGTCGCGCATGACCGAAGAGATGACGCGCTACTACGCGCGGCGCGCGCGGGAATACGAGCGCGTGTACACGCTGCCCGCGTGGCAGATGGGCATCGCCGAGGTCCGGCGCCGAGTGCTCGCGGCGTTCGCGGGTCGCCGCGTCTTCGAGGTGGCGTGCGGCACCGGCTACTGGACGGAGCTCATCGCCGGCGTCGCGACTTCCATTCACGCCACGGACGTCAACGACGAGACGCTGACGCTCGCGCGCGGCCGGCCCTATCCGCTCGGCAATGCGACGTTCGCGGTGCACGATGCCTACATGCCCGCATCGGCGTCGCCGACCTGGAACGCGGGGTTCGCCGGGCTCTGGCTCTCGCACGTGGACGCCACCCGCATGGAGCAGTTCGTCGACGCCTTCCATTCGCATCTCGTCCCCGGCGCCATCGCCATCGCGTTCGACGAGCGCGACGATCCGACGCGCACGGTGCGCGGCATGCGGATGGACGACGCCACGGGCAATCGCTACGAGGCGCGACGGCTGGAGAACGGCGAGCACTACGAGATCGTGAAGAACTTCATCGACGAGCCGCGACTGCGCCGTGCCCTGGCGCGACACGCCCGCAATCTGCAGTACGACGATCTGGGCCGCTTCTGGATCGCGACCTGGGAGGCGACATGACCGAGCGACCGATCGTCCGCTACCCCGACGCCGCCGTGCAGGTCCTGGATCAGGGCTTCGCGCGCTTGCGCATCAACAACGCGGCGGTCGAGCGGCTGGCTACGGGATTTCGGTGGGCGGAGGGCCCGGTGTGGTTCGGCGACGGACGCTATCTGCTCTGGAGCGACATCCCGAACAACCGGATCATGCGCTGGGACGAGGAAACGGGCGCGGTCTCGGTCTTTCGCCGGCCGTCGAACAACGCCAACGGCAACACGCGGGACCGTCAGGGCCGGCTCGTCACATGCGAGCACGACGCGCGGCGCGTGACGCGCACGGAGTACGACGGCGCGATCAGCGTGATCCTCGACCGCTTCGACAACAAGCGGCTCAACTCGCCCAACGACGTCGTGGTGAAATCGGACGACTCGATCTGGTTCACCGATCCGCCGTTCGGGATCCTGAGCAACTACGAGGGCCACAAGGCGACGCCCGAGCTGCCCACGAACGTCTATCGGGTGGACCGCGCCGGCCGTGCGAGCGTCGTCACCGGCGACGTCCCGCGGCCGAACGGCCTCGCGTTCTCGCCCGACGAATCACGGCTGTACGTGGTCGCCAGCGGCGACAGCCCGCGAACGATCCGCGTCTTCGACGTCGTGGACAAAGGCGGAGCACTCGCCAACGGCCGCGTGTTCGTGAATTGCGGGCAGGGGATTCCCGACGGCTTTCGCTGCGACAGCGACGGCAACCTGTGGTGCGGCTGGGGCGGCGGAGAAGGCCACGACGGCGTCGTCGTGTTCACGCCTGAGGGCAAGATGGTGCTGCGGATCCTGTTGCCCGAGCGCTGCGCCAACCTCTGCTTCGGCGGCCCGAGCCGCAACCGGCTATTCATGGCGGCGAGCCAGTCGGTCTATGCGTTGTACGTGGACGCGCCCGGCGCGACGCTGAGCTGAGGCGGGGCCGACCGAAGCCGGCCCCGCGCCCGACCGCTTACTTCTTCGCGAGCTTCGTCTCGAACAGCGTGCGAACTTCCGCGACCGCCGCGCGCCACAGCGGGCCGCCCGGCTCCTGATACAAGGCGTTGACCTGGGAGCGGAAGTCGTTCATGGCCGCATCCTGCTTGGCCTTGTCCTCCTTGGGCGCCATGTCCAGCGTCTTGGACCGGATGAGGGCGGCCTTGCTGGTGGCGGGATGCGCCCGCTCGATCCATCGGCCGATCTCGTTCCAGTTCGCGTCGAAGAAGACGACGACCGGGATCGAGCGGTAGCCGTTGTTGAGGAAGCAGTCGGTGATGTCGAGGTTCTGGTCGCGCAGGAACACGCGCAGCTCGGCCCCGGGGATGGCCTCGATGATCTTGGCGATCAGGGGGGAGTTGCGGTGCACGTCACCGCACCAGTTCTCGGCCAGCATGAGCACGTACTTCACGCCCTTGACGTCGGAGAAGAACTTCTTCTCCTCGTCGGTCAGGTTGGCGCGGTTGTAATTCTCCTCCGTGCGCTTCTGGGTATCGCCCATCTGGGCCATGTAATCCTTCCAGGTCATCCCCTTCGAGAAGCGCGCGCTGTCCAGCGGGATCTGCAGCTGAGCCATGTCCTGTTCTCCTCTCTCTAGTTGGCGCGGCCGGCGGCCTGGTACAGATCGGCGAGCGGCACGATCCGTCCATGCAGCGGCAGCAGCCGGTCGACGGTCAATCCGAGCCGCGCGAGGTTGTCCACGAGGTTCAGCGTGAACGGGCTCGGCGGCATCGGAGGTGGTGTGTTCGCGGGCGGCGGCGTGAAGGTGTCGGCCTGGCTGAGCAGCCGCTCTTTCGGCAGGTACACCATGAGCAGGCCGTCGTCGTGGGTGTTGCCCGCGATGTGATGGATCTCGATGCTGCGCGTGCCGTCGGTGAGCACGCGCTTGTCGCGCACCCCCTCGACGGCGGCCGCCTTGCGGCCGGACTTCGTGAGCTGGTCGGGCTCGATGGTCGCGCGCGCGGCGAACGCGCGATCGAAGTACGGGCGATTGATCTCGTGCGTGATCATGGTGACGCCCTCCGCGGCGAACGCGCGCAGGCCGCCGGCGTGATCGAAATGGTGATGACTGTTGATCACGTAGCGCACCGTCTTGTTCGGCGCGAGGCCGCGCGCTTCCTTCAGCACGGCCAGCGCACGCTCGTCGTTGAGCGGCGCCTCGACGACGACCAGGTGATCGCTCATCTCGATGACGACGCTGTGATGCGTACCGCCCGTGAGGTACCACACGCCGTCGGCGACCATCTGCGGGGTCACCGTGGCGTACGGCGCCGTCGCGCTGCGCACGTTGTCGGGGACGGTGACATCGACGGGGACGTTGGCGCGCACCTCGGTGACCGTGAGGTCGAGCGTGGGGAAGCCACCGGCCGTCTGCTTGATGCGCGTCGGGAACTTCACGCCCCCGAAGTCCTTGTAGTCCGCGTATTCGAAGACGATCGGAATGTCGCCGAGCACCGGATTGGGAATCAGCGCGTGCACGCGCGCGACGAGATTGGCGCGATCGAGCGTCGCGCGCGCGTGATAGCGGCCGGGCGCGGCGAAGACGATGAGGCGACCCTGCACGGCGGCGTTGCTCGCCTGCGCCGCCCTGATGACGCCGTGGGGCGTCGCCCACAGCTCCAGCTGCCGCGCGGCCAGCGCGATCGGCGCCGGGATCGCTGCGTCGTTGACCACGTTCCACGCATGGTCGCCGGAGACGACGAACACCTGCCGCTGCTCGCCGCGCACGGGTTGCACGCCGCCGCCGCGCGGCGGATCCTCGCCCTGCGTGCGTACCCACACGTCGCGCACCGACGCGGTCTCGTAGTTCACGGAGCGCGTGAGACTCTTGATGACGAATCGCGGCCACGGGCTGCCGGGCGCGGGGCTCTGGCCCGTCGCCCAGTTCTCGCCGCTCGCGGTCATCTCGTACGACTTGAGGTCGGTCGCGCCCAGCGCCTTGGCGGCCGCCTGCAGCGCGGCCCGCGCGTCTTGCGCCAGCGCCGCCGCGGGCGTCACCAGCAGCAGCAATGTCACCGCGACGGCCAGGCGACTGCGCATGCTCGTCACCCTCATCGTGTTCGGAAGACCACGAGGCGATCGTTGCCCGACTCCGGCGCCCATACCTCGCCGGGCCGGCCGAGGATCTGCCGGACGTTCGCACCGCGCTTGTCGCTCGGGAAGACGTGGAACGTTTCGGTGGTGGGCTCGAAGCGCACGATCGCGTTCGCGCCGAAGTCGCTGAGCCAGACGACGTCCGTCTCGTCGACATACACGGCGTACGCGCGCGGGCTGTCGCCCGGCAGCCGCCATGTCTTCCACGTCCGCGGCTTGGGATCGTACACGCTCACGCTGCCGGAATTCCATTCGCTGACCCAGATCCGCCCCTTGCTGTCCGACCACACGCGGCGTGCGCCCTGGTCCTTCGTGGGCGGCTCGATGACGGTGGCCGCCCCGGTCTCGAGATCGACGCGCGCGATGTGGCTGCTGGCGAGGGAGGCGTAGTAGACGTCACCGTCCGGTGTCGTCGTGATTCCGTACGGCCCGCGGCCGCGCGGCGCGTCCCACACGCGCATCTCGCCGGTGGCGGGATCGAGGCGTCCGTAGACTCCGCTCTGGCCGGTGAACCACACGCGGCCGCGCTTGTCGAACGTGGCCGTGTTGAGGTTGGCCCATCGGCGCGACTCGGGCAGTGGCCAGCGCTTGACCTCGCGCGTCTGCGGATCGACGCGCACGATCGAGTTGGTACCGCCCTCGGTCACCCACGGCGCGCCGTCGGGGCCGATGATCACGCCGTGCGGCGCCGCGCCGTCGCCGAGCGGCACGAGCTCGACCTTCCCGGTGGCCGGATCGAGCCGTCCGAGCTTGCCGTCCCGTTGCGCCGTGTACCAGACGATGCCGTCGCGGCCGACGGCGACGTCGTGCGGGCCGCCGCCACCGCGCGGCAACGGGTAGACGCGCGACGTGACCTCGGCGCCGGCGGGCAGCGCGACGATGACGAGCGACAACGCAAGGAGCAGGCGTCGCATGCGAGAGAGGCTCTCCTGCCTTAGATGGGAAATCGCGGCCGAAAGACTCGGCGGATCAGGTAGGGATTGGCGCCGAGGTCGTAGAGGCGGCGGATGTCCCCGGTCAGGAGCGCCGTCTTTTCGGCCTCACCGAGGTCGTGACCTGCGAGCTCGGCGTCGCTGAGCCTGTCACGCGTGACGTGGGCCTTCGCCAGCGCCGTGAGGATCTTGTTGAGGGGATACGAGACGTTGATCACGCGTGCACCCACATCGTGCCGCAGCCCGTGATCCACTCGGGCACCGGCTCATAGGCGAGCGCCTCGCCCTTGGCGCCCGGCACGGCGCCCATGAGCGCGACCCAGTTGCGGATCTCCTGCCCGCCGTTGCCGCCGTCGCGCTCGATCTGCTCCCACGTCAATCGGAGCAGCGGCTCGACGTCGCCGCGCTCGATGTGATCGATCACCCAGTGATCCCACTCCGGGTTGATTCGCCCGGTCTCGGGCGTGCCGACCCAGTGCGAGATACCGCCGGTCGCCACGAAGGCCACGCGGGACGCGCCGGCGTGCGAGCGCGCGAAGCGCCCGACGAAGGCGCCCACTTCGTGGCAACGCGAAAGCGTCGGCAGCGGCGGCGCCGCGCAGTTCGTGTACACGGTGGCGACCGGGATGTCGCCGTCGGGGTTCAGGAAGTGCAGCGGCACTGCGAGCTCGTCCCACGAGTCGATCTCGTACGAGTAGGCGAAGTCGAAGCCCGCCGCGAGGCCGGCCTCGAGCAGCGCCATGCTCCAGCGCGGCGCGCCGCGAAGCTTCCGCGGCGGGATCCGCATGAGTTTGCTGCCGCCGGGGCTCGGCGCGTCGTAGGCGTCGACGACGCCGATACAGAACGCCGGGAGATTGCTGTAGGGGAAATTCTGCAGATGGTCGTTCACGAACATCACGAGCAGATCGGGCCGTGCCGCCGCCAACCGCCGCCGCATCTCGTGAAAGCCGGCGTAGAGACGCTCGCGCTGCTCGGGACGCGCGATCTCCGGCTTGCCCGTGATGAGGGGCGCGTGCGATGCCAGGGCTGCGGCGACGATCTCGGCCATAATGAGCCTCCGGTGGGCCCTAATGGCATCACCGCGACGCGATGCTGTCAAGGCGGAGGCTCCGAAGCGGCTGCTGGCCGAGAACGTCGTGCCGCGACTCAACCGCGCGGGATCTGTCCAATCCCGGGCAGCCGCCCGAGGAAATTCCCGCTCACCGCGCCGTCCACGACGAGGTCGTGGCCGTTGACGTAGCGCGCGTCGGGACCGAGCAGGAACGCAACGACGTCGGCGATGTCCTCGGGCGTCGCCACCCGGCCGAGCGGTACCAGCGCCGCGCGCTCGGCCGCCAGCGCCGCGTTCTCGTAGACCTTCTCGGTCATGCCGGTGCGCACCATGCCCGGCGACACGCTGTTGACGCGGATCCCGTCGCGGCCGAACTCCTGCGCGAGCACGCGCATGAGCATGATGACGGCGGCCTTGCTCGGCGCGTAGGCGCCGAGGTTCGCGTGCGCGTTGCTGCCGGACATCGACGCGGTGATCACGATCGCCCCGTGCGCGGCCGCCAGCGCGTCGTGCGCGGTCTTGGCCAGGAGCCACGTCGCGCGCGTGTTGACGTTGAACAGCACGTCCCAGTCCTCGACGCTGTAGGTGCGGAGCGCGCCGGGACGATTCACACCGGCGTTGCTCACGAGCGCGTCGAGGCCGCCGAAGCCGTTCAGCGCGTCGCCGACGGCCCGTCCGGGCGCGCCGGCCGTTGCCATGTCGGCGTGAATGGTGAGCGCCTCCGCGTCGAGCTTGCGCGCTTCTTCCGCCACCGCGTCGAGCTTGGCGTTCGCCTGCGCGATGTCGACGAGCGCGATCTTCGCCGGCTTGCCCGTCGTGCGCGCGTCGCGCGCCAGTCTCAGCACCGTCGCCCGCCCGATCCCGCTCGCCGCGCCCGTCACCAGTGCTCGCATCGTGATCTCCGTCCTATGAGCGTTGCCTGTGCGTGGTCTGTTGCCCGTCGGCCACGGCGGCGAGTATCGCACGGCCCACGCCTCACGGTGCTTGGTCGCCGACGTCGCTGGGCGCTATGATCGAAGTGCTCGATGAACCGCATCACTCGGCCGCTCGCCATCCCCCTCGTGGTCGTGCTCGCGGCGGCGTGCACCAGCGCCCCGCCGTCTTCCGTCGCGGTGCCCCCGTCGACGACGTCCGTGGCCACGGCCGATGCGACGCGCGCACTCGCGCAGGGACGTGCGCTGATGGCGCGGGGCGAGATGGTCGCTGCCTCAGCCGCGCTGCGCGAGGCCGTGCGGCTGGCGCCCGATCTGGCCGAGGCCCGCGCGAGCCTCGGCCTGACGCTCTATGCGATCGGCGACCTCGACGCCGCCGTCGACGAGCTGCGCAGCCTGCTGCGCGTGCGTCCCGATCTCGACGAGGCGCGGCTGACGCTGGCCGCCGCGCTGGTGGCGCGTCAGGAGTGGCCCGCCGCGCGCGCCGAACTGGAGCGCGCGCTCGCCTCGCAGCCCGATCTCGTCCAGGCCAACTACACGCTCGGCGTCGTTCGCTACGCGCAGGGTGATCTGGCCGGCGCGATCGAGGCCTATCGTCGCGTGCTCGCCCGCGAGCCGCGCGCTCAGGACGCGCGTTACAACTTAGGACTGGTGCTGAAGCTGGCGCGCCGCGATGCCGAGGCCACGCCGGAGTTCCTGACCGCCGCCGAGGCCGGTCTGCCGCGCGCCCAGTACTTCGCGGGCGCGGCGTACGCGAGCGGTGCGGGCGTCGAGCGTGATCTCGTGGCGGCCATCGCGTGGTGGACGCGCGCCGCCGAGCAGGGCGTCACGCAGGCCGATGAGGCGCTCGCACAATTGCGCCAGGCCGCGTCGGGCCGCTCGCGCCGGCCGCTCGCCGAACGCCAGGCGATCGAGCAGGCCTTCAGCGAGTACCGCGCGCGTCTCTGGAAGGACTATCCCGCGCTCGCGCGTGAGGGCGATGAGCCGCTCGGCGTCGCGCTGCTACGCCAGGGCCGCGCCCGCGAGGCCGTGCCGGTCCTCATTCGCGAGGCCGCCGCGCTGAGCGAGCCCGCGGTGCGCGTGCTCGAGACGCTGTACGACCAGGGCGTCGATGGTCAGCTGCCCGCGCACGACGCGCGGATCCTCGCCTCGCTGAAGAGCGCCGCCGCCGAAGGCCGCGCACGCCTGCGACCCTGAAGACGATCGCCGGCGTCCTGCTGCTCGCCGTCGGCGCCACGCTGCTCGCCGCCGTCGTCTCGCTGGTCGGCGGTGCGGCGGTGACGGCGGTCGACTGGTCGGTGTACGACCGCTGGCTTCGCGCGCGCCGGCCCGTCGCCGACACGCCGCGGCTCTTGATCGTCGTCCGTGATGCGGCGAGCGATGCGCGCTTCGGCGCCGGCCCGCTGGACCGCGCGGTGCTCGCGCGCGTCGTGGCCGCGCTCGGCCGCGGCGGCGCGGTCGTGGTCGGCCTCGACGTTGCGCTCGGAACGCCGAGCGCGCCGGGCCGCGGCGGCGCCGCGAGCGACGCGCTGCTGGCCCAGGCCGCACAGACGGTGGACGTCGTCTTCGTCGTCTTGCCGGCCACGCCGCGCTCGGCGGTGCCCGAGACGAAGATCGGCCATATCGTCGCCGAGCCGGACGTCGATGGCGTCGCGCGCGCGGTGCCGCTCTGGCTGCCGCTCGCCGAACGGCCGGTGCCGGCGCTCGGGCTCGCGCTCGCGTCGGCGCTGACCGGGCGCGCCGACCTGCGCGCGCCCACGGACGCGCGCGGGCGCGTGCTGGTGGATTTCTCCGGCGCGCCATGGCCACGCGGCGTGCCGGTGGTCTCGCTCGCAGAAGTATGGACGGCGATCGAGCAGGGCGACGCCGAGCGCCTCTCGGCATTGGCCAACGACAACGCGGTGCTCGTGGTTTCGGAACCGCCAAGAGCGTTGATGCGCACACCGGTCGGCGACGCTCCGGCCATCGCCATCGCCGCGCACCTCGCCCGCGGCCTCCTGGCGGGCTCGCGCCTGCGCGAGGCGCCGGCGGCGACGACCGCGGTCGTCGCGCTCGTGCTTGCCGCGCTCGCGGCGTGGCTGCTGCTCGCCGCGCGCTGGTGGGCCGGCCTCGCAGGCGTCGTTGTCCTGGCCGTTGGCTACGCGGCGGCGCTTCCCCTCGCGCTGGCGACGACCGGCCTCGCCTTACCGGTGGTGACGCCGCTCGGGGCCATCGCGCTCGCGTCGGTCGGCGGTCTCGTCGGCCGTCATCTCGCCTCCGGCGCGCGCATGCGGCGACTGGAGGAGGAGAACGCGCGGGTCCGCGAGACGCTGGTCCGCCACGAGTCGGCGGTGGAATCGCTGGAGGAGGATCTCGAGACGGCGCGAGCGGCCGCCGTGCGCTCGAGCGGCGCCGAGCGAGACCGCAGCCGCGCCGCCGAGGCGATGGGCGAGCAGCTGGCCGCGGCGCGCCGCCAGGAGGAGGCGACGCGGCAGCGCCTCGAGACGCTCGAGCGCGAGCTGTCGGCGCTGCGCCCGGCGGAGCCGCGCACGGAGGCGCTGGGCGACGCCGGCCAGGAGACGTTACGCCGCGCCAGCGAAGCGGCCGGAATCATCACGCGCGATCCCGCGCTGCTCGGCGTGTTCGACGACCTGCGCCGCGCGGCGAAATCCTCGCTGCCGATCCTGATCACGGGCGAGCCGGGCACCGGCAAGGAGCTGTTCGCGCGCGCGGCGCACCGGCTCAGCCCCCGCGCGGCGCAGCCGTTCGTGGCCGTCAACATGGCGGCGATCCCGTCCGAGCTGTTCGAGAGCGAGCTGTTCGGCCACGTCAAGGGCGCCTTCACCGGCGCCGTCGCCGATCGCCGCGGCGTCTTCGAGCAGGCCGACCGGGGCACGATCTTCCTGGACGAGATCGGCGAGCTGCGCGCCGATCAGCAGGGCAAGCTCCTGCGCGTGCTGCAGGAGAAGGTCTTCCACAGGGTCGGCGCGGCGCGCGCGAGCAGCGTGGACGTGCGCGTGGTGGCCGCGAGCAATCGCGACCTCGAGCGCGGCGTGGCCGAGGGCTGGTTCCGGGAGGATCTCTGGTTCCGGCTCAAAGGCGTGGTGCTGCGACTGCCGCCGCTCCGCACGCGGCCGGATGACCTGCCGCTGCTCGCGTCGCGCATCGTCGCCGAGGCAGCGGCCGAGCTGGGACGGTCGGGCGTGACCCTGTCCGAAGACGCGATGGCCGCGCTCGCGAGCCACACGTGGCCGGGCAACGTGCGCGAGCTACAGAACTGCCTGCGCCAGGCCGTCGCGCTCGCCGGCGGAACGGTGCTCAAGCGGGAGGATCTCCGCCTGCCGGCGCCCGAGCGGCGAGGCGCCGAGCTCGGTGCGGACATCAATGATGCGGCGGTGCTCGCGTGTCTGCGGCGTCACGGCTTCGACATGCAGGCCAGCGCGCGCGAGCTCGGCTGGGACCGCAGCACCGTCACCCAGCGTCTGAAGGGCCTGGGCTTTCGCGCTCTGGTCGACGCCGGCGGCGATCGCGCACGCGCGGCACTCGAGCTCGCCGGCGACCCGGCGCTCGCCCGCCCCGTCGAGCTGAAGCTGCGTGAGTATCACGAGCACCTGCTTCGCTCGCTCGAGGGCTTCGACACGGCTGAGGCGGCCGTCGTCGCCTGCCGCCGGCGGTTCAAGAATCTTCCCGAGCGTCACTTCCGCTCGCTCGAGCTCCTGATCCGGCAGAAGTTCCAGACGCGCTGAGACCGCAGTGCGAGCCGGGCGCCTGCGGGGATGCGGGGACGTCCCCGCGTCGTCGCCCGCTCCGAGTGAGTCAACTGCGCGCCGTCACGTCCATTCGCGTCTGGCCCGTCCGTTGCGATGAGCGCCGCCCGAGCGCGGCCACCGCATGGGCGGACCGGCCGTCGCCGGGTGCGAAGCCAAGCCACGGAGAACGCCATGACGACCACGAACACGCCGTCCACACACACCAAGAACGAGCTCCTGAGGGAGCTGGTCATCGCGACCGGGTGCGTCGCGATGCTGCTGAGCGGAGTCGGCGCCCTGTACTGGATCCAGACGCGGCCGGACGAAGCCGCCGCCGGCGCGACGGTCACCACCGCCGCGAAGGCCGGCGCCGTCAAGCCGACCGAGATGCCCAAGCCCAAGGCCGGCGTGCCCACGCCCGACGCCGCGGTCACCCACGCCGACATCTACTTCGACTTCAAGAGCGTGCGCCTCCGCGCGGATGCGGCGAAGCTGCTGCAGGACACGGCGGCCGCCATGACCCGCACGGAGACGTGGGCCGTGTCGGTCCCGAAGCCTCGCTGTGCGACGACCCGGGCAAGGAGTGCCAGCAGCTCAATCGCCGCGTGCACCTCGAGATTCGCCGGCTCGGCCTCGTCGGCTCGGCCATGCCCGCCGCCGTCCAAGACCTCGGCCAGCCCTGAGGATCAGGCATGAGCCCGATCCGAACGATGTTCGCGATGTTGGTCGCGATGCTCTGCCTCACCCCGGTGGCGGCCCGTGCCGCCACCGGCGCCGTCGCGGAGGCGGCCGCGACGCGCGTGACCGAGGGCACGCTGCTGTTTCGCGGCGGCGACGGCGCGGCGGTGCCCGCACCGCTGCTCGAGACCGACGTCGATCTGCGGGTGACCGGTCCGGTCGCGCGCGCGATCGTCCGGCAGCAATTCGTCAACCCGACGTCCGACTGGGTCGAAGGCGTGTACGTGTTTCCGCTGCCCGAGGACGCGGCGGTGGATCATCTGCGCCTGCACGTCGGCGATCGCGTGCTCGAGGGCGTCATCCGCGAGCGTGCGGCCGCGAAGGCGACGTACGAGCAGGCCAAGCGCGAGGGACGGCGCACGGGCCTCGTCGAGCAGGAGCGCGCCAACATCTTCACGACGTCGGTGGCCAACATCGCGCCGGGCGCGTCGGTCGCCGTCGAGATCGAGTATCAGCAGACGCTGCGCTGGGACGACGGGCGCTATCGGTTGCGCGTTCCGCTCGTCGTCGGGCCCCGCTACATTCCCGGCGCGCCCGTCGCCACGCCACCCGACGCCGCCGGCTGGTCGCCGAACACCGACGTCGTCCCCGACGCGTCGCGCATCACGCCGCCGGTCGTGCACCCGTCGCGCGGGCCGATCAATCCCGTCACGCTGCGGGTGACGCTCGCGCCGGGCGCGCCGCTGTCGCGGCTGGACTCGACGTATCACGCGATTCACGCGACGCCGGGGCCCGATGGCACCTACCGAATCGAGCTCGGGGCGGGACTGGTGCCGGCCGACCGTGACTTCGAGCTCGTCTGGGAGACGGCGGCCGGAACGATCCCGGCTGCCGCCGTCTTCACCGAGGGCCGCGACGACGGCGTCTATGGTCTGCTCGTCGTGACGCCGCCGTCGCCCGCGGCGGACGCGGCGCGCCGCCAACCGCGCGAGGTGGTCTTCGTCATCGACAACTCCGGCTCGATGGCCGGAGCGTCGATCGAACAGGCCAAGGCGGCGCTGCAGCTCGCGCTGGCGCGGCTCGGGCCGGCGGACATGTTCAACGTCATCCGCTTCAATCACACGATGGACGCGGTGTTCGAGACGCCGCGCCCGGCGACGCGCGAGCACGTGGCGCTCGCCGCGCGCTGGGTCGAGCGGCTGCGCGCGACCGGCGGAACCGAGATGCGGCCGCCGCTGATGCGCGCGCTCGAGGGTGGGGAAGGCGACGGACGGCTGCGCCAGGTGATCTTTCTCACCGACGGCGGTGTCGGCAACGAAGCGGAGCTGTTCGAGATCATCCACAAATTGCTCGGGGACCGGCGGCTGTTCACCGTCGGCATCGGCTCGGCGCCCAACAGCCACTTCATGCGCGGGGCGGCGCGGTACGGGCGCGGGACGTTCACCTACATCGGCGCCGTGAGCGAGGTGCAGGAGAAGATGACCGCGCTGTTCCGCAAGCTCGAGGCGCCGGCGCTGACGGATCTGCGTCTGGAGCTGCCAGGGATCGCCGCGGCCGAGGTGTTGCCCGATCCCGTGCCCGACCTCTATATAGGCGAGCCGGTCGTCGTGGCCTTCCGTGCGGCGACGCTGCCCGCTCACGCCGTGCTGCGTGGCCGATTCGGCGCGACGACGTGGGAGCGCGAGGTGAGCCTTCAGCGCGCGCCGGAGCACGCCGGCCTCGCGACGCACTGGGCCCGCGCGAAGATCGGCGCCCTGCTCGACGGCCGCCGCGGCGGCGCCGATGACGACGGCGTGCGGCAGGCGGTGATCCAGGAGGCGCTGGCGCATCACCTGGTGAGTCCGTACACGAGCCTGGTCGCCGTCGACGTCACACCGGTGCGTCCCGAGGACGCCGCGCTGCAGAGCCATGCGATGCCGACGAACCTGCCTCACGGCTGGGACTACGAGGCCGTCTTCGGGCTCGGCCAGGGCGCGACCGACGCGCGGCTGCACGCGATCGCGGGCCTCGTCGTCTTGATCATCGCCACCGCGCTGGCGATCGCGCTGAGGCCGCGTCACGCCGCGGAAACGCCGCGATGACGCGCAGAGCGCTCGGCGTCGTCATCGTGGTGCTCGTCGTCGCCGGCGCGTGGGAGCTCGGCCACGGTCTCTGGATTCACGTGAAGGCGCGCCTGGCCCAGCATCTGCTACAACGCGCGTGGGCGCGGACCCTCGCCGGCGAGCGTGACGTCAAGCCGTGGCCGTGGGCCGACACGTCGCCAGTGGCGCGCCTGACGGCGCCGGCTCACGACGTCGCACTCATCGTGCTCGCCGGCGCGAACGGACGCACGCTCGCGTTCGCTCCCGGCCACGCCGCAGGCAGTGCGGTCCCGGGCGGGGCGGGCACGGCGATCATCACCGGGCATCGCGACACGCACTTCGCGTTTCTCGCGCGCGTGCATGCTGGCGACACGCTCGTGATAGAGGTTCCGGGGCGGGCGCCCGTCGTGTTCCGCGTGACCGAGACGCTCGTGGTCGACGCGCGCACCGCCGCCGTGCTGAGCGACGACGGAATGAGCGCGCTCGTGTTGGTGACGTGCTATCCGTTCGACGCCGTGACGGTCGGCGGACCGCTGCGCTACGTCGTGGCTGCCGTCCGCACGGACGGGTGAGGCTCAGGAACCATCGTCCTCGAGACGTTCGACGGCGAGACCCCTATCCGCGCGACGACTGGCACGAGTTTCTGAACACGGTCGGGGTCGACGCAGAAATCATCGGGACGCCGCAGTGCTCATCGCCGGGGGACACGGACGAGCTTGACGCGCAGTAGAACGGCGGCGTCACCCGGCGTTCGGCGTGATGACGGTCTTCGCGCCGCGGCCGGCGGTGGCGTGGGCGAAGGCCTCGCCGATGCGCGCGAGGGGGAAGCGCGCGGTGATGAGCCGGCCGACGCGCAGCTTCGGCATCAGCGCGAGCGCGCGGCGGAACGCGGTGCCGCGGCCGAAGGCGCCGACGATCTTGATCTCGCGGTAGTGCACGTCCCAGAGGCTCAGCGGGATCTCGCTGCCCTTGGGATTCACGCCGACGAGCTGCAGCACACCGCCCGGCTTGACGAGCGTCATCGCTTCGGCGACCAGCTCCGGCTTGCCGACGGCCTCGGCGACGACGTCGGCGCCGCGATCGCGCGTCAGCGCCATCACGCGCTCGCGCAGCTTTTCCTTCGTGGGATCGACCACGACGGCGGCCCCGAGGCTCTTCGCAATCGCGCGGCGCTCCTCGAGCGGGTCGGACAGGATCAGACGTTTCGCGCCGCGGCGCTTGGCCAGCGCCATCGTCAGCAGGCCCATGATGCCGCCGCCGATGACGAGCACGGTCGCGTCGCGTGACATCGGAAACGTCTCGAGCCCGGCGAGACAGCAGGCGGCCGGCTCGGTGAGCGCGCCAGCGGCGGGGTCGAGGCCGCGGGGCAGGGGATGGGCGCAGTGCGCGGGCATCGCCACGCGCTGCGCGAAACCGCCAAGCCGCGTGAGGTTGGGGCACTGGCTCACGCGCCCCGCCTCGCACTCGGCGCATTTGCCGCAGCCGAAGGACGGTTCGCAGGCGACGGCGCGGCCGATGAGCCCCTTGCTCACGCCGCGGCCGACGCCGCGCACGATGCCCGTGTACTCATGGCCGAGCACGAGCGGCGGCTTGTAGGGAAAGAGGCCTTGCGTGGCGTGCACGTCGGTGCCGCAGATGCCCGCCGCCTGCACTTCGACCACGACCTGGCCCGGCCCCGCGACGGGCTCGGGCATCTCGTCGATCGTGAACCGCGTGCCGCCGTGCCAGGTGGCGACCCTCATCGCGCTATTTGTCGTCGAGCGTGACGAAGATGCAGTGGCGCAGGCGGCCGTCGAGCGCCTTCGAGAGATGGCCCTTGCCCGAGGTGTCCTCGACGAGGATGACCTCGCCGGCGCCGATCTTCCGAGACTCGCCGTCGCTCGCGGTGATCTGCACGCCGGCGTCGAGGTTGATGATGTACTGGCGTCGCGGCGCCGGATGCCAATCGAGATCGTAGTCCGGCTGGACCTGGCGGAAGATGATGCCGGTCGCCGGAATGCGCTTGGACGTCTTGCCCGCGCGTCCGCTCTCGGTGAACTCGACCTCGATGTCGCGGAAATGCGTCTCGCCCTTGGCGTCGACGTAGAGGTTGTGGACTCGCATGTGTGGCCTCCCGGTTGGCGTGGTGGCGGATTCTACCAGAGACTCTTCAGGCGCCCG
>QHSO01000024.1 GCA_003220475.1 Candidatus Rokuibacteriota bacterium
GCTCGCCGATGGGTCCACCATGACGTTCTCGGGAACGACGCAAACAGGCGCAATCAACGATGCCGTCGAATTCTATGATGTGGGCTTCGGCTGGAGCCCCGAGTTTCACGCTCCGTGGCGGCCGCCCACCTATCCTCGTCTGCACCTCCTTCCCAGCGGCCAGGTGTTTTACTCCGGCATGACGCCGCAGTCCCGGCTCTTCGATCCAGCGGTCGCCGGCGGAACGCCGACCTGGAGCAGCGTCATCGCCCAAATGATTTATCCCAACGATCGCTGGGCCGGCTCGTCGGTACTGCTGCCCCTGACGCCGGCGAATGGTTATGCGCCGCGCGTGATGACAATGGGCGGCGACAACCCGGCGACGGCGACGGCGGAAATCATCGACCTGTCTAGTCCCATGCCGCAGTGGCGCGCGCTGCCGCCCATGTCGGTCCCGCGGATCGAAATGAACGCCGTGATCCTTCCGACCGGGAAAATCCTCGCCCAAGGTGGGTCGGCGATCCGAAACACCGCGACGACGGCGAGCCTCCCCGCGGATCTCTTCGATCCAATCACCGAGACGTGGTCCCCCGCCGGCGTCGCCGCGTATCCACGGATGTATCACTCGGTTGCGTTGCTGCTCCCAGATGCGACGGTGTGGACCGCCGGCTCCAACCCCTCGGGCGGCGTGTGGGAGCCGCACATGGAGATCTACTCGCCTTCCTATCTCTTCACGACGGACACCGGCGGGCGCGTCGTTCGCGCGGCGCGACCGAGCATCGCGCGCCTTCCACCGATGGTCGGCTATGGCGCCTCATTTCATATCGATACGCCGGACGCGGCGGACATTGCGTCGATCGCGCTCATTCGGCCCGGCGCGAATACGCATGCCTTCGATATGGAACAACGGTCCGTGTCGCTAACGTTCGCACAGGCGGTGGGCGGGGGTCTCACGGCCTCGAGCCCGCCGAACGCCAACATCGCACCGCCCGGCTACTACATGCTGTTTCTCGCCAACGCTCGCGGCGTGCCGTCGGTGGCAAGATTCATTCAACTGTCGCCGACCCCGGCGAACAGTGCTCCCAAGGGCACGATCATCACCCCGCTCGGTGACGTCGTTATCGATGCCGGCATGCCGATCAGCTTCGCTGGCAGCGCGAACGACCCCGACGGAGCGGTTGCCGCATACTCGTGGGTCTTCCCCGGCGGATCGCCCGGAACTAGCGCGGCACTCTTTCCGGGGACGGTGACATTCTCGACCGCCGGAACATACGTCGTGTCGTTGACCGTTACCGACGATCTTGGCGCGAACGATCCCAGTCCCCCAACGCGGACCATTACCGTCAATCCCACGGCGTCGATCACGAGCCCGACCGAAGGACTGACGGTGTCCGGCCCCGTCCTCGTCGCCATGAGCGAGAGCGGCGGGACCGGCACGCTCACGTGGACGGTACGCCTCGACGATGGCGGCACACCGATTTTCGCGACGTCCGGGGCCGGATCGAGCACTTCGTTCACCTGGGACGCCTCCGCAATCTCGCCGGGCACCCACACGCTGTCGCTGATGGTCCAAGACGGCCGCGGCCATACGGCCACGGCGATCCGTCATGTCACCGTCGCATCGGCCGCGAGCCTCAACGTCAGCCCGGAAAGCGTCGCGCCCGATGCATCCGTGACGGCGACGTGGAGCAGCATCACGTCCGCGACGCCGACAGACTGGATCGGTCTGTATTCCCATGGCGCGGCCGACTCCGCGTATCTTGCGTGGATCTACGTGAGCTGTTCACACACGCCGACCTCGGCGAAGGCGTCGGGGTCGTGCGCGTTCGCATTGCCGACCGGGCTGATGCCTGGGATGTACGAGCTATGGTTGATGGCGAACAACGGCTACACGCGTCTGGCGATGAGCAATCCGTTCAGTGTCACAGTGAGCGGCCCACGTCTCAATGCGAGTCCATCGAGCGTGGGCGGCGGAGGCGCGGTGACGATGACGTGGAGCGACATCCCGTCGCCGACGGGAACCGATTGGATCGGGATCTACGCCGCCGGAGCCGCCGACTCGGCATTCCTCGCGTGGGTCTACGTCAGCTGCACCCACGCGCCAAGCGTCGCGCGCGCAGCTGGATCGTGCGCGTTTGCCGTGCCCTCACTGCCACCCGGTCCCTATGAGCTTCGCCTGTTGTCGAACAATGGCTTCACGCGTCTTGCCGCGAGCAACACGGTCACCGTCACCGCGGGCACGCCGACCCTCGGCATCAGTGCCTCGAACGTTCCGGCCGGCGGATCGGTGAGCGCTACGTGGAGCAACATCGCGGCGCCGAGCGTCACCGATTGGATCGGGCTCTATGCCCCGGGAGCAGCTGACTCGACCTACCTCACATGGATCTACGTGAGTTGCACTCAAGCCCCCGGTGCTGCGCGCGCCGCCGGCTCGTGCCCGTTGGCCCTTCCCGGCTCATTGCCGTTG
Source organism: Candidatus Rokuibacteriota bacterium (assembly GCA_003220475.1). Lineage (GTDB taxonomy): Bacteria > Methylomirabilota > Methylomirabilia > Rokubacteriales > CSP1-6 > AR12. The sequence continues at coordinate 2,447 of QHSO01000024.1, forward strand.
GGAACCTACGAACTCCGGTTACTCGCGAACAACGGCTACGTACGGCTCGCGTCGAGTAATCCGTTCACGATCGACAACGGCGTGGCGACGACCCTCATGGTTAGCCCGCCGAATGTGGGAGCTCGTGCTCCTTTATGCTTCCCGCGTCACTCGCCGCGGGGTCGTATGAGCTTCGACTCTTGTCGAACAACGGCTTCGGGAGTCTCGCGGTCAGCAGCGCCTTCAGCGTCGGCGCCGCCGCCGCGGCAACATCAGCGTTAGGGCCGTAGCTCGAGAATTACCGGGTCCCGCTCGATAGCCCGTCTGTAAAGTTGGTGGCGGTGGGAGGAATTGAACCTCCGACACGGGGCTTATGAGACCCCTGCTCTGCCGCTGAGCTACACCGCCGGATGACCGGACGACCGGGCAGCGCATGAGTGTACCGCATGCCGTGACGCGGCGACCAGGCTAGCGTCCGAAGACGTCGGCGGCCTGCCGTCGGCGCGCGGCCTGTAGCGCCGCATCCGAGGGGCGCGCGAGCAGCTTGTAGAGATGCTCGGCGGCGAGCGCGGGTGGGATCAGGACGTAATGCGCGCCCTCGCCGTACAGCTTCTCGGCGTCGGCGAGCGTCTCGGCCGTGGCCACGATGCGCGCGTTCGGCGCCAGCGAGCGGACGACCTGCAGCAGATTGAGATTCGTCGTGCCGCGCAGAAAGCTGTCGGAGATGCTCGACACCACGATCGTGGCGCGCTCGATGCCCGCGTGGTGCAGCGTCTCCGTGTTCGAGATATCGCCGTACATGCACTCGACGCCCTGTGCCTGCAGCCGTTCGAGCGTCTCCGGGTTGAAGTCGATGGCCAGGATGCGGCGCTTCGTGTCCGTCTCGGTTCCCTCCAGGCGCTGCAGGAACCCCAGCCCCTCGCGCGACACGCCGAGGAGGAAAAAATCTTGAGGCCGGCCTCGCGGCTCCGCCGTCGGCCGCGGCGCACGTCGCCGGGCCATCCACTGCGGAATGCCGATGCTCCCGAGCGCCCGGCCGACGCCGGTCGCGATCTGGTGGTTGTACAGGATGCCGTAGGTCGACAGGACCGCGGTGAGCAGCAGCGTGTAGAGCACGACGCCGGCCACGTCGGGGCTGACGTGGCCTTGCTCGACGCCGAGATTGACGATCACCAGCGAGAACTCGCTGACCTGGGAGAGATTGATCGCGACGACGCCGGCCGTTCTCAGGTCGAGTCGCAGCAGCGCGGAGAGCGGAAAGATCGTGAGGGCGCGCGTGGCGATGACGACGAGCGCAGCGACCAGCGCAAGGGCGATCGTGCGCGTGGACGGCACCGGCATCTTGAGCCCGAGCGTGACGAAGAACAGCGTGACGAAAAAGTCGCGCACGCCGGACAGTCGCGCGACGACCTCCATGCCGTAGGGAAACGCCGCCAGCACCAGACCGGCGATCAACGCGCCCATCTCCGTCGACAGCCCGATCTGGCCGGCGATACCGGACACGAGGAAGCACCAGGCGATGGCGGTGATCAGCACCAGCTCGTACGACGTGGCGATGGCGCGAAACAGCGTCGGCAGCACGTAGCGTGACAGCAGCGCCGCCATGCCGACCAGGGCCGCTCCTGCCGCCAGCGAGCGCAGCAGCGGGCCGGCGCCGATACGGTCCAGATTCGGCTGCAGGGCCAGAAAGCTGATGGCCCACAGGTCCTGGAAGATGAGGACGCCCAGCGTCAGCTTGCCGGCGAAGGTCGAGATCTCGAGCTTGTCGTAAACGAGCTTCACCACGATGAGCGTCGACGACAGCGACAGCGCCACCGCGATGTAGAAGGCATCGAGCCGTCCGCCGAAGCCGCTCACGGCGCCGCCCAGCGCGTACCACGTCAGCGCCGCGCACAGCGGAAACTGCAGCAGGCCGAGCACGAGGATCGTGCGGCCGGCCTGCAGCACGCGCGGAACGTCGATCTCGAGCCCGATGATGAACAGCAGGAAGATGAGGCCGATCTCGGAGATCACCTCGATGCTCGCCTCGTCGCTCACGACTCCGAGGCCGAGGTGGCGGCCGAGCACGACGCCGCCGATGATGTAGCCGAGAATCAGCGGCTGGCGCAGCGTGCGTGCGAATAGGGCGAGCGCGGCGGCGGCGATGACACTGAGGGCGATTGCCGCGAGGAGCTCGGAGCCCATGCGCGCGTCATTAAATCATGACGTTGCAAAATCATGGTCCGGCCGCACCAAAAATGCTTTGTTATAAACGATCCCGCGCTCCGGCACGAAGAACTCGACGAGGACGACGAGGACGAAGAGGACGAGGACGACGACGCGGACGATGACGACGACCTCGAGGACGATGAAGATGATGACGAGGACGAAGAGGACGACTTCGACGAGGACGACGACGGCTTCGACGCCGACGGAGAGGAGGACGACAAGGCAGAGGAGGACAAAGACGATGAGGACGACGATCTCGATGACGATGACCTAGAAGACGACGAGCTGGACGACGACGACGACGACGACGAGTTGGACGAGGACGAGGACGAAGAAAAAGACGAGGACTAGTTCCACATCCCAGGGGAGGCACGCCCATGGCGCTCGCCAGCGGTGAAGGGCTGCAGTTCCTGCTACGGTGGTTTCACTTCTTGGCCGGGATCACGTGGATCGGCATGCTGTACTACTTCAATTTCGTGCAGACGCCGTTCTTCGCGACCGCCGAGCCGCAGGTTCGCTCCGGCATGATCGTGGGGAGCCTCGTCGGGCGCGCTCTCTGGTGGTTTCGCTGGGGCGCAATGTTCACCTTCATCACGGGCTGGCTGATCATCCTGCACGTGATGTTCGCGCAGTACGGCGGCTTTCGGGAGTTCTTCGCCACCGCCTATGGGTGGAAGATCTTCTTTGGCGGCATGCTCGGCAGCTTGATGTGGGCCAACGTGTGGTTCGTCATCTGGCCGGCGCAGCAGGTGGTGATGGCATCGGCGACGCAGGTCTCTCGCGGCGGCCAGGCCATCCCCGATGCAGCCGCGCGCGGTCAGCGTGCGGGATTCGCCTCCCGCACGAACACCTTGCTGTCGATCCCAATGCTGTTCTTCATGGGCGCCGCCAAGCATCTGACGATGGCCGAGCCCACCGGCCGCGGCGCCAAGATCGGATCACTCATCCTGCTTCTCGTCGTGCTGGCCGCCGCCGAGATCAACGCGATGGTCGGCACGACCGGCCCCGGCAAAAAGATGCTCAGCACAGTCAGCGGCACCTTCTGGGGCGGCTTCATCCTGACCGCTGTCCTCTATTTCGGTCTCGCAATCCTTCTCCATTGAACCGACGGAGATCAGCGCGACAAAAACCGCGACAAAAACGGTCTTAGCCCTCGCGTGAATGAGGGGGGTTTGGGGGGAAGCCGTAGGGGTCCCCCCAACCCAATAACAAGTGCCGAGAGCCGCGATTCCCCCCGCCCCGCTACTTCAGATACGCAGCCAGCGCCGGAATCTCCGGGGCTAGCGCGGGCTGCGGCGGCATCACGTTGGTTGGACGCTTGGGTTTGTACCCGGGCGGATAGCTTCCTTTCAGGATCCTCGCCTCGAGCAGCTCGCGCGATGAGCCTTTGACCGGCGGGCCAACCGGACCGCTCTGCGATGGGTCGACCGCGTGGCACTGCGTGCACTGCGCGAGATAGATCTGCCGTCCACGCTCAGCGAGGGGATCGCTCGGCGATTGTGAGCAGCCTGCGGCGAACGCGACGGCGACGAGGGCGAGCGCGAGGCGAGAGCGCATCGAGCGGCGAGGGTACGGTCCCCTCGCCGCCGGTGCAAGTTACTGCGCGGCGGCTGGGCGCAGGCGGGTGCGAGCGGAGCCGAAATCGATCACGCGTGCCGGTACCGTCGGCCGCGGGCGCCGCTCGATCAACTCGGCGCGACCCTCCAGGGCCTCGAACGTCTCGTCTTCGACAAACAGCGGCGTGCGCACGGGTCTCAGCGCGAGTCGGATGCCGGCGACGGCGAAGCGCACCCTCCACCACGTACGGCTCAGGGGCGCCCAGCGCGACGTCACGGGCGCGGGCTCGGCCGGCGCAGCTGCCGGTAGGTAATACACGTTCGAGGAGACCGCGAGCCTGCTTGCCGCTATGGAATCCCTCACGCCAGCCCCCGCTCTTCCATCAGCGCCGTCACCCGCCGGTAGGCGCCGGTCAGTGCCTGATCGAACGACGCTTCCAATCGGTATGCTGCCATCGCGGCCGACACGCGCTCGCGCTCGGAGTCGGCTTGGACCGCTCGCGCGCGCGTCTCGGTGGCACGCGCCGCCAGCATCGCGCCGGTGTCGGCGAGCGATAGGATCGAGCCCACGATGCGCTCCTCGCCCGCCTCGGGCTGGGCCGTCGGTGCCGCGAGCGTCACGGGCTTCCGACGTGCCGGGACCTCGATGCGGCTCGCGAGCACGATGCTCGGACGCCACAGCACGACTTCGGGTGCGGCCGCCTTTACCCGGGGCTGATCGGCGCGGCGTGGCTTCTTCATACGCGTCTACTAATGGCAACGAAGGTGCCACGCCTCGTGCATCGTAACTGCGCGCCAGAACTGGGGGAGTAGGACCTGCCGAGCGCCCGCACCAGGGAGGATCTCCCTGGGGATACGGAAGAACTCCTAGGACGGCTTCTCGAGGCTGTAGTCGCGGATCTTCTTGTTGAGCGTCTTCACGTCGACGTCCAGCACGCGGGCCGCGCGGGCCTTGTTCCACCCCGTCGCGTTCAACACCCGCTCGACGTGCCTGCGCTCGATATCGGCCAGCGGCACCAGCACGGGATCGGAGTCCCGCTCGGCGGTGGCGGATGGCCGCACACGCGAGAGCTCGGGCGGCAGGTCGGCGGCGCGCACCTCCGAACCCTCGTGCAGGATCTGTAAGCGCTCCACGAGGTTGCGCAGCTCGCGGATGTTGCCCGGCCAGTCGTACGCCATGAGTCGCTCGAGCGCGTCCTTGTCGAACGACAGCGGCTTCCGCGCGCCGATGTTGGCGTTCAAGAAATGCTGCACGAGCAGCGGCACATCCTCACGCCGTTGTCGCAGCGGGGGAACGTCGACGACCACCGTCGATACGCGATAGAAGAGGTCCCAGCGGAAGCGTCCCTCGGTGGCCTCGCGCGTGAGCTCCTTGGCCGTCGCGGCGACGATCCGCACGTCGACGTGGAACGCGCGCTCCTCGCCCACGCGCCGCACCTCGCCGGAGTCGAGCGTGCGCAGCAAGCGCACCTGCATGGCCGCCGACATCTCGCCGATTTCGTCCATGAACAGCGTGCCGCCGTTGGCCGCCTCGAACAGGCCCACGCGCGACGTCACCGCGCCGCTGAATGCGCCCTTGCGGTGACCGAACAGCTCGGTCTCCAGCAACGAGTCGGGCAGCGCGCTGCAGTTGATAGACACGAAGGGACGGCTGGCGCGCTTGCTGCGCAGGTGGATCGTGCGCGCGACGAGCTCTTTGCCGGTGCCGCTCTCACCGTGGATGAGCACCGGGCTGTCGGTGCCCGCGACCCGACCGATCACGCTGAGCACGTCCGCGATGGTCGGGCTGTCCCCGATGATCGTCGGCAGGCCGTCGCGCCGGGTGATGACCTCGCGCAGCGCCGAGTTCTCGCGGCGCAGCGCTTTTTTCTCGGCGGCCTTGGCGACGACCTCGAGCAGCTCGGGGTTCTTCCACGGCTTGGTGATGAAGTCGTACGCGCCGAGACGCATGGCCTCCACCGCCGTCTCGACGTCGGCGTGGCCCGTGAGGACGATCAACTCGGCGTCTACATCGGCGTCACGCGCCCAGCGCAGGATATCCAGCCCGGAATGATCGGGAAGCTGGATATCGACGAGGGCCACGTCGAACTCTTCGCGCGCCAGGTGCGCCATCGCCTCGCCGCCTGAGGCGGCGTCGACGACGGTGAACGGAGAACGCGAGAGGACCGCCACCAGCAGACCCCGAACGTTGGTGTCGTCATCGACGACGAGCACGTGAATCGCGTCCGGCATCTGGACGCCATGATAGCACCCCCTGTACACTACCCACCTCAGGAGGACAGTTCGAATGCCGCAACCCCCGGCTCTCCGCATCGAGGGAGCCCGGCAGAACAACCTCAAGAACATCTCGGTCGAGATCCCGCACGATCGACTCACCGTCGTCACCGGCGTTTCCGGTTCCGGCAAGTCGTCCCTGGCGTTCGACACGCTGTTCGCGGAGGGACAGTGGCGCTACATCGAATCGCTGTCGACGTACGCGCGCATGTTCCTCGAGCGCATCGACCGGCCCGACGTGGACCGCATCGAGCAGATCCGTCCCGCGGTCGCGCTCGAGCAGAAGAATCCGGTGCGCACCGCGCGCTCGACCGTCGGCACCGCGACGGAGATCTACGACTACCTGCGGCTGCTCTACGCCAAGGTCGGCCGCGTCTACTGCGCCGCGTGCGGCGCGCCCGCGGCCTCCCACTCGGCGGCCACGATCGCCGACGCGCTGCTCGCCGAGCATGCGGGCGCGCGGGCGCTCGTGACCTTTCCGCTGCCGGTGGCGGCCGGCGCGGCGCCGGCCGAGGTGTGGGCCGCGCTCACGCGGCGTGGCTTCGCGCGCGTGCGCGTGGACGATACGATCGTCGATCTCGCGGCCCCGCCGCCCGCGACGCTCACCACGCCGGAGATCGAGGTGGTCCTCGACCGCGTCGTGCTCGCGGCCGACGCACGCGCACGCCTCGTGGACTCGCTCGAGACGGCGCTGCGCGAAGGCGGTGGGCGCGTCACCGTGGACGTGGTCGGCGCCGCGCGACGCGCCTTCACCGAGGAGTTTCGCTGCGGCGCGTGCGGGGCCGCGCTCGAACGGCCGCAGCCGCTGCTGTTCTCGTTCAATCACCCGCTGGGCGCGTGCGCCGAGTGCAAGGGCTTCGGCAACGTGCTCAGATACGACGAGTCGCTCGTGGTGCCGGATCGCGCGCTCAGCCTCGGCGCGGGCGCCGTCGAGCCGTGGACGCATCCGTCCGGCAAGTGGTATCAGCGCGAGCTCGTGCGCGCCGCGCGACGCGCCGGCGTCGACCTCGACGTGCCGTGGGAGCGACTCGGCGAACGCGAGCGGCGCCTGGTCTACGAGGGCGAGGGCAAGTTTCCCGGCATCAACGGCTTCTTCGAGGAGATCGAGTCGTACCGGTACAAGCTGCACGTGCGCGTGTTCCTCTCGCGTTACCGCACGCAGTCGCCGTGCCCGGTGTGCGCGGGCGCGCGCCTCAAGCCGTCGGCGCTCGCCGTCAAGGTCGCCGGCCTCACGATCTCCGAGTTCACCGCGCTCACGATCGAGCGCGCGGCGGCCGCGCTGGAGTCGCTGGAGCTCACGGCGTGGGAGGCCGCCGTCGGGCGCGAGATCCTGCGCCAGCTGTCGGCCAAGCTGACGTTCCTGCTGCGCGTCGGCCTCGGCTATCTCACACTCGGGCGCCAGACGCGGACGCTGTCGGGAGGCGAGGCGCAGCGGATCAACCTGGCAAACCAGCTCGGCTCCCAGCTCGTCGGCACGCTCTACGTTCTCGACGAGCCGTCGATCGGGCTCCACGCCCGCGACACCGCTCGCCTGGCCGATCTGTGCCGCGAGCTCGCGGGCGCCGGCAACACCGTCGTCGTCGTCGAGCACGACCGCGCGTTCATCGAGGCGGCCGACCACGTCATCGAGCTCGGGCCGGGCTCCGGCGAGCGCGGTGGCGAGGTCGTCTTCAGCGGCTCGCAGGACGAGTTCCGCAAAACGACGCGCTCGCTCACCGCACGCTATCTCACGGGGCGCGAATCGATCCCCGCGCCGCTGGCGCGGCGCACGGGACGTCGCCACCTCGTCCTGACCGGCGCCCGTGAGCACAACCTGAAGGACGTGACGCTGCGTTTGCCGCTCGGCACGCTGTGCGTCGTCACCGGCGTCTCGGGGTCCGGCAAATCCACGCTCGTGCACGACACGCTCTATCACGCCGTCGCGCGTGCGTTCAAAACCGAGTTCCAGACGCCCGGCGCTTACACGGCGCTCACCGGGCTCGAGTACGTGAAGGGCGTTCGCCTCATCGACCAGGAGCCGATCGGGCGCACCCCGCGCAGCAATCCGGTCACCTACGTGAAGGCCTTCGACGAGATCCGCAAGCTCTACGCGGCGCTGCCGCGCGCGAAGACGCTGGGCCTCGGCGCCGGCGCGTTCTCCTTCAACGTGCCGGGCGGCCGATGCGAGTCGTGCCAGGGCGACGGGTTCCAGAAGCTCGAAATGTACTTCTTCGAGGATGTGTACGTCTCCTGTCAGGAGTGCGAGGGCCGCCGCTATCGTGCCGAGGTGCTCGGCGTGAAGTATCGCGGCAAGTCCATCGGCGACGTGCTGGCGCTCACCGTCGACGAGGCGGTCGACTTCTTCGCGGCGACGCCGGCGCTCGCGCGACGGCTGCGCGTGCTGCAGGACGTCGGGCTCGGCTACCTGCGGCTCGGCCAGCCCGCGACCACGTTGTCGGGCGGCGAGGCGCAGCGGCTGAAGATCGCCGCCGAGCTGGCCGCGCGGGCCTCCGGCGAGATGCTGTACCTGCTCGACGAGCCCACGACTGGCCTGCATCTGGACGACGTCAAGAAGCTGCTCCATGTCTTGCACCGGCTCGTCGACACCGGCAACACCGTCGTGCTCGTCGAGCACCACCTCGACGTCGTTCGCGCCGCCGACTGGGTCATCGACCTCGGTCCCGAGGGCGGCGAAGAGGGCGGCGAGATCGTGGCCGAGGGCCCGCCCGAAGTCGTCGCGCAGACCCCGGGCTCGTACACCGGCAAATTCCTCGCGGAGATGCTGTCCAAGAATGGCGGGTCCAGGAATGGCCTGCCGAAGAACGGTGTGCCCACGAACGGCACGAAGTGATCTTTTACGGCTGGCGAATCGTCGCCGCCGCCTTCGTCGTGCTCTTCACCGCTTACGGGGCCCAGTACTGTTTCGGCGTCTTCTTCGCCGCGCTGCTCGACGAGTTCCGCTGGAGCCGCGCCGGCGTCTCGGGCGTGTTCTCGCTCTACGCGTTCGGCTATTGCGTCGTCGGCTTTCCTGCCGGCCGGCTGACCGATCGGTGGGGTCCGCGCGCGGTCGTGACCGCGGGTGCCGTCCTCCTGGGCAGCGCGCTCGCCGCCATGGCGCTCGTCCGCCATCTATGGCAGCCGTACGTCATCTACGGCATCGTCGGCGCGCTCGGCATGGGGACGGCGTACGTGCCGTGCCACAGCACGGTGGTGAAGTGGTTCGCGCGCCGTCGCGGGCTCGCGATCGGGGTGGCCTCCACCGGCGCGTCGCTTGGAACGTTCGCCCTGCCGCCGCTCGCTCAACGGCTGGTGACCGTCGCGGGCTGGCGTGCCGCCTACGTCGTCTTCGGTGTCGGGGTGTTGACGGCGCTGGCGCTCGCGGCAACCGTCATGCGCCGTGATCCGCGTTCGATGGGTCTCCGCCCCGACGGCGACGACGAGCTCGCGCGAGCGGACGACGCGCCGGTCCTCCCCGCGTGGCCGCTTCGCCTGGCGTTGCGCGAGCGCGCCTTCTGGCTGATCGGAGCGGCCTTCACCGCCACCTGGCTGGCCGTTTTCATTCCGCTGGTCCACCTCGTGCCGTTCGCGCGCGACCTCGGCTACGACGCCGCCACGGGCGCCTGGCTGCTGAGCGCGCTGGGCGCGGGCGCCGTGGGCGGACGGCTGGTCATGGGCGCCGTCTCCGACCTCATCGGACGTCGGCCGACCATCATGATGGCCATGGCCGCCCAGGCGGTCGCGTTCGTCGCCTTCGCGACGGTGCACGGCCTGGCCGCGCTCGCCACGACGGCCGTGGCGTTCGGCTTCGCCTACGGCACGATCTCGGCCCTGTTCCCGGCCATCGTCGGCGATTTCTTCGGGCCGGAGCAGGCAGGCTCGCTGGTCGGCTTTCTCTTCGCTCTGGGAGGGTCGTTGGCGGCGTGGGGACCGCTGGTGGCGGGACTCGTTTACGACACGACCGGCGGGTATGGTGTAATCTTCCGCGCGTCGGCCGGGGCGAACCTGCTCGCGGCACTTCTGATCGGTATTGCGACGCCGCCCAACAGGAAGCTTAAGCCGCTGGGTAGGAGGCTTAAGTGTTAGTCCCACCGACGTTTCTGCGGGTGGGAAAACTTTTTCACGGGTTGTTGCGGCCTTGTGGAACAACCTATACTTGCGGCCACCAAGCCGTCAGGAAAGTCTGACCCTTTTATATGAGAACGGATCTCCAGCTCTCGAACGGTCGCGCCAGCGGGCTCGTCGATGTCCTCGATCGAGTTCTCGACAAAGGTTTGGTTGTGGCTGGGGACGTCAAGATCTCGCTCGCCGAAGTGGAATTGCTCACGATTCGTATTCGTCTGATCGTGTGCTCCATCGACAAGGCGCAGCAGATCGGCCTCGACTGGTGGAAACATGACGCCCACCTGTCCCCGAACCGCAATCGTCTGTCCGCGGAGAACGAGGAGTTGCGCCGTCAGGTGCGGCTGCTCGAGCGGAAGGTCGCGTCGCTCTCGTCGCGACGAGGCAACACACGTCGTGACGGCGGCCGGGACGCGAACCGGCAAGGAGATTGATCGATGGCAGTCGAACGGACAAGCGGCGGCACGAGCCTCATCGACGTCCTCGACCGCGTGCTCGACAAGGGCATCGTCATCGACGCGTGGGTACGCGTCTCGCTCGTCGGCATCGACCTGATCACGGTCGAGGCGCGGGTGGTCGTGGCGTCGATCGACACATATCTGAAGTACTCGGAGGCCGTCGGCTCCGTCACACCCGCGTCGCGGCCCGCCATCGACGGACGGGGCACCGAGGCCGTCATCGCCGAGAACGCGGCGCTGAGGGCTCAGATCGCCAGCACGCGCCGCGAAAACACCACCTCAAGGAGACTGCGCCGGCCGTGAAGCGTCACGCCGCCCTGCGCGCGACGACGGCGCGCCGCGGGACGAAGATTGATGCCGCCGATCGGCTGAAGCTGGCGGAAGCGCTGCTCGCTGCCGATGACCTTGCGGCCTGTGCGCAGCGGGCGCTGGACTGGCTCGGCCGCGCGATCGGCGTGACGCGCGCCGTGTGCCTGGCCGGCGGCGCCGACAGCGTCACCGTGCTCCGCCCCATTGCGACCCTCGGTGTTCGCGGCGGTCGCGTCGACTCCTTCGTGCTCGACCTCGAGGCGCGCAACGATCCGCTCGTGGGCGCCACCGTCGGCCTCGGCGCGAGCGTCTTCGGCCGCAACGGCCGCGCGGCGCCGAGCACGCCGCTCGGCTCCGGGCAGCTCATTGCCGTTCCGCTGCAGGGACGCCACACGCTCGAGGAATATCCGGTCGGTCTGCTCCTGATCGCGTCGACCGACGCCGACATCGAGGCCGACGCGCGATGGGTCGCCGGCCTGCTCGGCCCGCGCCTGACCGCCTTACGCGCCGCCCAGCGGCGCGAGGCGAACGAGCGGCGCATCCTTCGCGAGCGAACGCTCCTCTACAACATCATCAACGCGGTGACCGACCCGATCTTGCTGACCGACACCGAGGGCCGCATCACCGTCGCCAATGCGCGCGCCGAGGCTCTGCTGTCCGCCGGCGAGGACGAGAGCGAGGGCCGGCGGCGCGCCATCGCCCTCAACAACATGCTGTTCTCGTCCGCGCTCACCCGACGCGCGATCGAGGGCGCCGAGCCCTGGCGCCACGAGCTGCTGCTGGTCGATCCCGTCGACGGCTCCGACCTGCTCTTCGAGCTGCTCAGCACGGTCACCGTCGATCCGCGCGAGGGCACGGGCATCGTGTCGATTCTCCGCAACGTCACCGACCTGCGCCGCGCGACGCAGGAGATCGAGGAGAACTACCGCAAGCTGCGGCTGGCCGAGGCCGACGCCCGCGCCGAGCGCGACCGCCTCGACCTGATCATCGACTCCGTGGCCGACCCGATCCTCGTGACCGACTCGAACGCCAACATCGTGATGATGAACGCGCCGGCCGAGCGTCTCTTCACCGCCGATCCCGAGGCGGGCGCCGAGGCGCGGCGCACCGTGCAGGCCAACGACGCGCACTTCTCGTCGTTCGTGTCGAACCTGTTCTTCGAGCCCGGCGCGATGCGTCGCAGCGGCTCCATCGGCCTGGTCGATCCGCGCACCGGCGCACTGCTGCCGGTGGAGGCCATCTCCGGCAAGATCGTGTCGGAGCACGGCGAGGTCACGGCCATCGTCACGATCCTGCATGACCGCACGCAGGAGCTGGAGCGCGACCGTCTCTACGAGCAGCTCAAACGCGCGTCCAGCGAGCTGGAACAGAAAGTGCGCGAGGCCACCGCCGAGCTGACGCGCCAGAACGAGCTGCTGCGCCGCTCGCACTTCGAGATCGAGCAGGCGTCGGCCGCGAAGTCCCAGTTCCTGGCGAACATGTCGCACGAGTTCCGCACGCCGCTCAACGCGATCCTCGGCTACACGAGCATGCTGCTCAAGGGCGTCACGGGCGAGCTCACGCCGCACCAGCGGCGCAACCTCGAGCGCGTCGACAGCAACGCGCACCACCTGCTGGCGATCATCAACGACATCCTCGACATCTCCCGTATCGAAGCGGGCAAGATGCCGCTGACCGTGACGAAGTTCGACCTTAAAGATTTAGTGGCCGAGGTGCTGGCGGAGGTCGAGCCGATCATCTCCCGCTCGCGCCTCGCGGTGACGAGCCAGCTGACGCCGGACATGCCGCCGCTCAAGACGGACCGGCAGAAGGTGAAGCAGATCGTCATCAACTTCCTGACCAACGCCATCAAGTTCACGCCGCAGGGCTCGGTCGAGGTGCGCACGGAGTACGTGGATACGCGCGACCAGATCGCGATCGCCGTCGCCGACACCGGCATCGGCGTCTCGGCCGAGGACCGCGACCGCATCTTCGAGGACTTCCGTCAGGCCGACAACTCGCCGACGCGCGAGTACACAGGGGCCGGCCTCGGGCTGGCCATCTGCCGCCGCCTGGCGGGCATGCTCGACGGCACCATCACGCTCGACAGCGAGGTCGGCCGCGGCTCGACGTTCACGCTGTTTCTGCCGCGCGCGGTCAAGCGCGCATGAGCCCGCGCCGCTTCACCGCGTCGAAAGACGCCAAGCCCGTCGGGGCGAGATCACCGCTGATCCTGATCGTCGACGACTTTGCCGACAACCGCGAGATGTACACGCAGTTTCTCGAGTTCTCCGGCTTTCGCGTGGCCGAGGCGCAGAACGGCCACGAGGCGCTCGACAAGGCGTTTGCGCTGACACCGGACCTCATCGTCATGGACCTCTCGCTGCCCGGACTCGACGGCTGGGAGGCGACCCGGCGTCTCAAGGCCGACGATCGCACGCGCGCCATTCCCATCATCGCGCTCACTGGCCACGCCCTGGCCGGCCACTCCAAAGGCGCGATGGATGCCGGCTGCGACGCGTTCATCACCAAGCCGTGTTTACCGGAGCGCTTGATGGAAGAGATCAAGTCGATGCTGAAAGGATAACCGGATGCCCCCCAAGCCGAAGCCTTCACGCCGCACCGCCCGCCGCGCGAGGACGGCGGAGAAGAAGGCCTCCTCGACCAACGGCGTCACCGGCTCGCGCGTCATCCGCGAGATGCCCATGCGCAGCACCGCCCCCGCCGTGGCGAAGGCCGGCGCCAAGCCCGTCGAGAGCCGGGGCAAGTACGTGTACTGCGTCATCCGGTCGGAAGACCCCCGGCGCTTTGGCGCCGTCGGCCTCGGCTCCGTGCCCGCCGAAGTCTCCACCGTCCATTACAAGGACATCGCCGCCGTGGTCTCCGACACGCCGCTCGAGGTGCTCGACGCCACGCGCGAGAACGTGCTGGCCCACGAGCGCGTGAACGAGGCGGTCATGCGCGATCACACGGTCATCCCGATGTCGTTCGGCACCGTGTTCAAGACGCGCGACGACATCATCGAGCTGCTGCGCGGCGCCTACAGCGCCTTCATCGACGTGCTCCTCAAGATGGAGGACAAGGTCGAGTTCGGCCTCAAGGTGCTCTGGGAGCGCGACGAGGTCGTCAAGCAGATCGAGCGGGAGGACGACGACGTCCGCCATCTGAAGGGCGAGATCTCCTCGCAGAGCGGTCCCACGTACTTCGCGCGCGTCCAGTACGGACGCCTGGTGGAGAGCGCGCTGCAGGCACGCTCCGAGCGCTACGTCAGCGAGATCTTCGAGGCGCTGCGCGACGTGGCCGTCGCTTCGCGCGCGAACAAGCCCATCGGCGACAAGATGATCATGAACGCGGCCTTCCTCGTCTCGCGTGATCGCGAGGTCGCCTTCGATGCCAAGGTCAAGGCGGTCGGCGCCAAGTACGCGCATCTGACGTTCCGCTATACCGGACCGTGGCCGCCCTACAACTTCGTCAATATCCGGCTGAAGCTGGAGCGGGCAACACCCGGGGGGTGATGGCGTGAGCGTGGGGCTGCGGTCGTATGCGGTCGCCGTGGCCGCGGTGGCCGGCGCGACCGTCCTCGCCTTCGCCCTGCGCGGAGTACTCGTCGGCGCCGTCGACCTTCTGTTTCTCGCCGCGGTCGTGATCGCTTGCGGGTACGGGGGCCGCCCGCCAGCACTCCTCGCCGCCGTCCTCGCACTGATCGTCTCCGAAACCGTGCTCGGTCCGCCTTCCGTCGCGCGCGCGGCCGTCTTCGCCGGCATCGCCGTGCTGACGGTCTCGCTCTACAGCCGCGCCCTCGAGACGCGCGGGCAAGCCGAGGCGCTCGCGCGGGCACGCGAGGACCTGCTGCGCCGCGAGCAGGCTGCGCGCGCCGACGCGGAGACGGCCGGCCGCGCGAAGGACGAGTTTCTCAGCACGCTCTCGCACGAGCTGCGCACGCCGCTCAATGCGCTGATGGGCTGGGTCTGGTGGCTGCGCCGCGGCGGGCTCGACGCCGACCGCCAGACGCGCGCGCTCGAAACGGTCGAGCGCAACACCAACGCGCTCGCCCAGCTCATCGAGGACCTCCTCATCCTCTCGCGCATCGTCACCGGCCGGCTTCGGATCTCGCTGCAGGAGGTGGACCCGGCGGCGATCGTCACCGCCGCCGTCACCTCGCTGCGGTCGGCCGCGGCCGCGAAGTCGATCGACCTCGGCATCGTGCTCGACGAGACCGGGCCCATCATGGCGGATCCCGATCGCCTGCAACAGGTCGTCTGGAACCTGCTCTCGAACGCCATCAAGTTCACGCCCCAAAAGGGCCGGGTCGACGTGACGCTTCGCCGCGCGGACGGCCACGTCGTCATCGAGGTGCGGGATTCCGGCCAGGGCATTTCGCCTGCGCTGCTGCCGCACATCTTCGATCGCTTCCGGCCGGCGGCGGGGCGCCGGGCGAGCGCCGGGCTCGGTCTCGGCCTGTCGATCGTGCGCCATCTCGTCGAGCGGCACGGCGGAACGGTTCGCGCTGAGAGTGCCGGCGATGGCCACGGCGCGACGTTCGCGGCGACCTTGCCGCTGCGCGCGCAGCCGGCCGCGGACGCCCCCGAGAGCGCGCCGACGCCGCGCGGGCCGCGGCTCGACGGCCTGCGCATCCTGGTCGTGGAGGACGACGCGGACGCGCGGCTGCTGCTCAAGGACAGCCTCGAGGCCCTCGGCGCGGTCGTGCAGATCGCGGCGTCCGTGCAGGACGCCATCGAGACATTCGAGCGTGAGCCGCCGCACGTGCTGGTCTCAGACATCCGGCTGCCCGACGACGATGGGTACACGCTGCTGGCGCGCGTCCGCGCGGCGGAGGCCGCGTCCGGCCGCCGCACGCCGGCGATCGCGCTCACCGCCTATCCACGCGTGGAAGATCGCGCCCGCGCGCTGGAAGCGGGTTTTGCCATGCACGTGCCCAAGCCGGTGGCGCCCGACGCGCTGGCGGCGGTGATCGCCGCCGTTGCGGGCCCGGGGGACGCGCTGCCGTGATCATTCTCGACACGCTGCTGATCGGCGGCATCAAGTTCGTGCTCAGCAAGATCGCCTCCGCCGTCGACAGCCAGCTCAACGACGACAGCGTTCTGCGGGAAGAGCTGCTGGCGGCACAGATGCGGCTGGAGCTCGGCGAGATCACGGAGAAGCAGTTCGCCACCGTCGAAGCCGACATCCTCGCGCGCCTCCGTGAGATCCGCGAGCGCCAGCGCGGACCCGATGCGGCAGCCGGCGAGATGCGCATCACCGGCATCGAGGCGCGGTTCGACGACGGCTCGGGCGACTCCGACGCCGAGGACGCCGCCGCCGAGCGGTGACGCCGGCGGCGACATTCCGCTTCTTCGGCGGCAAGGGCGGCGTCGGCAAGACCACGGCCGCGGCGGCGATCGCGCTGGCTGCCGCCGAGCGCGGCCGCCGCGTCGTGCTCGTCTCGACCGACCCGGCGCACTCGCTCGGCGACGCCCTCGAGCGTCGACTCTCGGCGCGCCTCACGCGCATCGTCACGCGCCGCGGCGCCCTCGCCGCGGTCGAGCTCGACGCCGATCGCGCGCTGGAGCGCTGGCTCGCGGCGCGCCGCCGGCCGCTGCGCACCATCGCCGCGCGCGGGACGTACCTCGACGAGGACGACGTCGATCGGCTGCTCGCGCTGTCGCTGCCCGGCGTCGACGAGTTGATCGGCCTGATCGAGCTTCACCGCCTGGCGACCGCCACTCCGCGCGACCAGGTCGTGGTCGACACGGCGCCGACGGGGCACACGCTGCGGCTGCTCGCGATGCCCGACACGCTCGCGCGCATCGCGGGCGTGCTCGCCGATATGCTCGCCAAGCACCAGTTCCTCGGCGAGAGCCTCGCCGGCAGCCACCGCCGCGACGCCGCCGACGCCCTCGTGGCCGAGATCGAGGGCGAGGCGCGCGCGCTCCACGCGCTGCTGCGCGATCCCGCGCGCTGCCGGTTCACATGGGTTCTGCTGCCCGAGCCGCTCGTGCTCGAGGAGACGCGGGACGGCGTCCGCGCCCTCGAGGACGCCGGCATCACCGTGGACGAGATCGTCGTCAACCGTGTGACGCCCGCCCGCGGACGTTGCGAGCTCTGCGCGGCGCGCGCCGTCGTGGAGCACGACGTGATCGGACAGCTCTCCGGCTTGTTTCCCGGCCGCCGGCTGGTGCTCTTGCCGGCGCTCGATCGCGAGCCCCGGGGGACGGCGCCGCTGCGTCGGGTCGGCGCGGCGCTCGCACGCAGTGGTCGTGCTGGTGGCGCGCCTCGCCGCGGCCGGCGCGATGCACGTGCGACATCCCTCGGGCCCGCGCCAGAATGGCTCGACGTCCTCGCGCCGCCGGGCGTGCGCGTGCTCGCGTTCGCCGGCAAGGGCGGCGTCGGCAAGACCACGGCGGCCGCGGCCGTCGCGCTCGCACTGGCCGAGCGCCGGCCGCAGGCGCGTCTGCTCGCCCTGTCCACGGATCCCGCGCATTCGCTCGGCGACGCGCTCGGTGTCTCGCTCGCCGACGACGAGCGCCCGCTGCCGGGCGCGCCCGGCGTGTTCGCGCGCGAGCTCGACGCCGCGGCGGCCTTCGCGGTGCGGCGCGAGCGCTACCGCGCCTCCGTCGATGAGGTCTTCGATGCATTGCTGCGCGGCTCCCGCTTCGACGTCGCGTACGATCGCGACGTCGTCCGCGAGCTCATCGACCTCGCTCCGCCGGGCTTGGACGAGCTGTTCGGCATCCTCTCGCTCGTGGACGCGCTGCTCGGCCGCGAGCGGACGGCGTACGACATCGTCGTGCTCGACACGGCGCCGACGGGCCACGCCCTGCGGCTGCTCGCCATGCCCGATGCGGCGCTCGAGTGGGTCCACGCGCTCCTCGCCATTCTCCTCAAGTACCGCGCCGTGGTCGGCCTCGGCGAGCTCGCCTCCGACCTGCTCCAGGTCGCGCGCGACCTCCGCGAGCTGGCCGTGCTGCTGCGCGACCCCGCCCGCACGCGGGTGGTCGCGGTGACGCGTCCAGCCGCGCTGCCGCGGCTGGAGACGGCGCGGCTGGTGCGCGGACTGCGCCGTCTCGGTATCGCCGTCGGTGCCGTGCTCGTCAACGCCGTCACCCCGCCTGGCTGCGACCGCTGTCGGCGCGCGGCCGCCACGGAGCGGCGCGAAATCACCGCTCTGGCGGCGGCCGTTCGCTCGGCCGGCGGTCGGCGGTACGCTATGATCTCGGCTCCGATGGAGGCGCCCCCGCCGCGCGGGGTCGCGAGCCTCGCACGGTGGCTGCGGAGGTGGCGGTGGGACGAGCGCCCGCAGGGCGAATGAGCGACAAGGACGAGACCGCGACGTACGTGTACTGTCTGGTGCAGCGCGCGCGTGCGCCGGTGCTGACGCGCGCGCCGCGCGGGCTGCCGGGCACCGGACGCCTGCGCGCGCTCGACACCGGCGAGGGGCTGTGGCTCGTCGTGGCGCAGGCGCCGCTGGCGCGCTACGGCAGTGCGCCGCTCGAGGCACGCCTGCGTGATCTCGAGTGGGTGGCGGCGTGCGCCGCCGCCCACGAAGCGGTGGTGGAGTTCGCCGCGCGCACGGTCACGACGATCCCGCTCAAGCTGTTCACGCTGTTCAACAACGACGAGCGTGCGGTGGAGCACATCCGGCGGCTGCGGCCGACCATCGATCGCGTGGTCGGCCGCGTGGCGGGCCGTCAGGAGTGGGGCGTGCGCGTACGCCTCGACGAGACGAAGGCGCGGCGCCGTCACGTGGAGGCGGCGCGGCGCGCGACCGCGGGGATCAGTTCGGGCACGCGGTTTCTCGTCTTGAAGAAGGAGCAGCAGCAGGCGGTACGCGAGGCGCTGGCGCGCGGCCGTGACGACGTGGAGGAGGCGTTCGAGTCGCTCGCCGGCATCTGCGACGACGCGCGGCGCCGGCCGCCCGACGCCGTCGAGGGCGCGGCGCGGCTCGTGCTCGACGCCGCCTTCTTGCTGGCCCCGTCGCGCCTGGCCCGCTTCAAGAAAGTCGCGCGCGCCACCGCCGCGCGCCTCGCCCGCCACGGCTACGAGCTGACGCTGTCCGGTCCGTGGCCACCCTACAACTTCGTGGCGGGTGTTCGATGAGTCCGAAACCCCTGACCGGCGACGACGCGCGCGCGATCTTCGCGACCACCGACACCTCGCTGCTCGAGGTCGTCGACAATCTCCTGACGAAGGGCGTCGTGCTCACGGGCGACGTCGTGCTCGGCATCGGCGGCGTGGATCTGATCTATGCGCGGCTGTCGGTGTTGCTGTGCACGGTGGACCGTCTGCTCGCGGCACAAGACGACGTCCCGGCGCGGCCGCGCGGCGGGCGCCGCGCGTGAGCGAGGTGTACGTCTACGCATTGCTCGGCCAGGTGCCACCGCCCGGCACCGGCGCCGGCCTCTGCGAGGAGCCGCTGCGCGTCGTGCGGGTCGGCGAGCTCGTCGCGGCGGTCGGCGACATGACCGACCCGCCCGCGGTGAGCGAGGCGACGCTGCGCGCGCACGATGCGGTCGTGCGGCGGCTCGCCGACGCCGTGGATGCGATCCTTCCGGTGCGCTTCGGCTCCCTGCTCTCGGAATCGAGCCTGGCGGACCTGCTCGCCGCGCGGGCGCCGGAGCTGAGCGAGGCGCTGGCGCTCGTGGCGGGCCGCGAGCAGATGACACTGCGCGTGCTCGGTGACGCGCCTGCCGCCGTCGAGACACCGCGCGACGATGTGGGCGCGGATGCGCTCGGGCCGGGCGCCCGCTACATGGCAGCGCGGCGGGCCGAATGGCGGCGGGCGCGCGAGGCGCCCGAGCTCGCACCGTTGCGACCGGCGCTCGCCGCGCTGGTACGCGCCGAGCGCGTCACGCGCCACGACACGCCGGCGCTGCTGGCGAGCGTCTATCATCTGATCGATCGGGGCGGGGCCGCTGCATACCAGGCGGCCGTGCAGAGCGCCGATCTCGGCACCGTGCGCGCGGTCGCGACCGGTCCGTGGCCACCCTATGCGTTCGCACCGGAGGCGCTCGGATGACGCCAGAGCCGACGAAATCACGCGCGGCATCGCTGCACGTGCGCGAGCTCGAGTCGCTGCGCGCAGAGCTCGAGCGGCGCGTCGGCGAGTTCTCGCCGCCACGCTGGAACGCCGATCCCGAGGACGTGCAGCGCTCGGTCGCGCGCCTCGTGCTCACGCTCGTGGAATTCCTCCGCCAACTGCTCGAGCGTCAGGCGATCCGCCGCATGGAAGCCGGCACGCTGACGCCCGAGGAGACCGAGGAGGTCGGCCGCGCGCTGATGCGTCTGGAGGAAACGATCCGCGACATCGGCACACGCTTCGGCCTGGCGCCGGAGGAGCTCAATCTCGACCTCGGCCCCCTCGGCCGCCTGATCTGAATCGAATCAAAGGAGCCCGCCCGTGGCCATGAAAACGCTGAAGGACAAGTACTGCATCGTCGGCGTCGGCGAGACGGAGTACTCGCGCGGCTCTGGCCGCACCACACGCGCGATGGCCGTCGAGGCGATGCGCAATGCCATCCTCGATGCCGGGCTGCGCGCCTCCGACGTCGATGGCGTGCTCGACTATCAGGGCGGCGACTCCACGTTCGCCAACCACGTCGCGCCCGACCTTGGCATCCGGCTCAACTTCTACATGGACGTCATGGGCGGCGGCTCGTCCACCGAGGCGCTCATCGGATTGGCCATGGGCGCCATCGAGGCGGGCATGTGCAACACGGTGGCAATCTACCGCTCGATGAACGGCTACTCGGAGTTCCGCATCGGCGGCACCGGGGCCCGCGCTGCGCAGCCGGTGCGCGGCATGGATCTGGCTCAGGTTCCGTTCGGCATGCGGAGCGCCGGCCAGACGTTCGGCTTCACGTTCATGCGCCACATGTACGAGTACGGCACGACGTCGGAGCAGGTCGCGCACGTGAAGGTGGCCCACAGCAAGCACGCCTCGCAGAATCCCAAGGCGATTCAGAAGGAGCGCGTAACGGTGCAGGACGTCGTCGGCTCGCGTTGGATCGTCAAGCCGTTGCACCTGCTGGACTGCTGTCTCGAGACCGACAACGCGACGTGCGTCATCGTCACCTCGGCCGAGCGCGCGCGCGATCTGAAGGCGCGGCCCGTGTACATCATGGGCGTGGCCGGACGCGTCTCCAAGCCACGCGTGGACTATCACTGGGTGCACGGGCCCATCTCGCGCGTGGCCGGCTACTACGCGAAGGACATCGTGTTCGGCCAGGCGGGCATCGGCCCCGAGGACGTCGATGTCACCGGCTCGTACGACGCCTTCACGTTCACGACGATGCTGCAGCTGGAGGAGTACGGCTTCTGCAAGAAGGGTGAAGGCGGCGCGTACGTCTCGAGCGGGATCATCGAGCTGGGTGGCAAGCGCCCCAACAACACCTCGGGTGGCCACCTGTGCGAGGGCTACACCCACGGCATGTCCATGGTGATCGAGAACGTCCGCCAGCTGCGCCGCACCGTCGACGACACCTGCCCCGGCGCTGCCGACGGCAAGCACAGCTACGACTATTCGGTCGGCAAGTGCCGTCAGGTGCGCGACGCCGAAATCACGATGAATCTCGGCTGGGCGATGCCGGCCACGGGCTCGGCCCTGATCATGAGGATATAGCGATGCCCCAGCCCGTCAGCTATCGCGGCATGTCGCTGATCGTCCCCGACAACGACTCCGAGTGGAAGGAGTACTACGCGCACGCGCGCCAGCATCGGCTGATGCTGCGCGCCTGCAACGCCTGCGGTCTCATGCGCTATCCGGCGATGCATGCGTGCCCGTGGTGCATGGACCTCGGCTGGACGTGGAAGGAGGTCAGCGGGCGAGGAACCATCTACTCGTACGAGACGGTCGTGCACGCCATCCAGCCCGGCTTCAAGGACGCGACACCATACGCCGTCGTCCTGGTGGAGCTCGACGAGCAGCGCGCGAAGCCAACCGCGGACGAGGCACTGCGCATCATCGCCAACCTCGTGAAGCCGGATGGTCTGACGTTCGAAGACGCCAAGGAGGTGGCCATCGGCCGCCGCGTGCGCGTCGTCTTTCAAGACGTCGGCGAGTCGATGGCGCTGCCGCAGTTCACGCTGACCGACGAGCCGCCGCAGGGCCGCGTCTGGCGGCTGCCGGAGTAACTCGGTAGCCGGTCACGAGAGTCCGTAGAAGTCGTAGAAGTGCTGCGCCGGCGCCTCGACCGAGAGCGCCTGAAAAGGAAAGCATCGGTCGAGGCCGTCGACGCTCGACTGGTGGTCGAGACGATCGAGGAAGTCGCGCGCTGGCTTTTCTCTGACCGCGCCGTGTCGATCCAGAAACTGCCCCCACAGCGGCAAATGCTGAAAGCAATGGGGCATCGGGCGAGCCGTGGCCAGGTACGAGGTCGGAAAGAGGCGACGATACGCCTCGACGTTGTAGAGCCACGACGCGCCTACCACTCGCAAAGACGTACGGGCCGTTCGTTTCACGTGCTGGAAGAGGCCGGTCAGCTCCGCCCGTCGTCGGCTGGCGCGTTCGATCGCCAGCGGCGACTGTCCATCCAGATCGGCATCGTGGAAGTGGAGCCGGATGCACTCACCACTCAACGGCGCGTACGAAAAGCATCCGACGGTCGCTACGACAGTGGGACCGGACCTCGAGCCGTGTCGCGTCAGGTAAAGATCGTACGTCCATTCGTCGATGCATGCCGGTCCCTTCAGGCCGGCCAGATACGCTTGCCATGTCGGATCGGAGGCGTTGAAGTCACGCCCGAGACCGAATCGGATGTAGAGGTTGGTGTATTCGAGGAGAACGCGCGAGAGAGGCAGGCCCGAGAGCGTCGCCACCCTGTCGGCGAATCGAAGCTGCAAATCGAAGAACGCCT
>QHSO01000182.1 GCA_003220475.1 Candidatus Rokuibacteriota bacterium
GGCCTCGACGCCCAGCTTGGCTGACGTCTCGGCATCGAGACGACCGGTCGACTTCAGACCCTGCTTCTCCTGGTAATCACGCAGCGCCGCCTGGGTCTTGGGGCCCATGATGCCGTCGATGTCGCCCGGATCGTGGCCCTGATCCTTGAGCGCCTGCTGGATCGCCTTCACCTGCTCGGAGTTGGCCGACATTCCGGCGCCGCCACGCCCCGCGCCCGCCGAACGGCCGTTCTTGCTGTCGTACGCGCCCGCGGAGGACGCGCCGCCAGAGGACTTCATCGAATCCGACGACTTCGTCGAATCGGAGGACTTCATGTCCGAGGACTTCATCGTGTCCGACGACTTGGTGTCAGACGACGACTTCGTGGCGTCCGAGGACTTCGTGTCGCTCGGGCTCGCCGATGGCGTGGTCGTGCTGCCCGTGGCCGAGCCGCTCGTCGAGCCGGTGGCCGACGGCGACTTCGTATCGCTGCCCGTCGCGGACGGCGAGCTGCCCTTGCTATCGGGACCCGTCGAGCCGCCGGTGGCGGCACCCGACGAGCCGCTCGGGCTGCCAGACCCGCTCGGCCCCTGCGCGAGCGCCGGAGCCGCCACCAATGCGAGCGTGACGGCCAGCGCCAATGCGCCCGTGAATGTCTTCATCACTCTGCCTCCCTGCTGCTGCGGTGTTAGAGGTTTCCCGCGCCGGCCTCAGCCGGCCTGGCGACGGTCGGCCACCGGCTTCCGCAAATCATGCTCGGCGGGTGGCGCGTCGACGCGCGCGATTCTCGGCAGCGTCACCGGACGGCCGTCGCGCGCGGAACGGTAGATCGCCTCGACGATGCGAACGTCGGTCAGGCCCTCGATGCCCGAGGGCTCCGGCGCGACGTCGTGGACGACCGAATTCGAAAAATGCTCGAGCTCCGCGGCCACGGCGTCGATGGGCTCGAACGTCATCTCCTCGCGCTTGCCGCCGCGCACGACCTCGATGGTCGAGCTGCGCTGCGGCTCGTACATCCCCGTGACGCGGATCGAGCCGTCGTCACCGAAGACCGTGAGCACCGACGTCGGCTCCTCGCCGAACGACGTGTGCAGGTGCGCGAGGCGGTCATCCGGGAACCGGATGAGGGCGACGGTGCTCTCGTCGACGTCGCCGCCGTAGCGTCGCGTCATCCGCGCGGTCATCGCCATGACCTGCGCGGGCTCGGCATCCAAGATCGTGCGCGCGACGAAGATCGCCGGCACGCCGAGGTCGTACATCGTGCCGCCGCCGAGGCGCCGCTGCAGCCGCACGTCGTCCGGATCGTGCACGCGAATCGTCGCGTCGCTGCTGAATGTCTTCGGCGCGCCGATGGCGCCGCTCCGCACCAGCTCGAGCACTTTCTTGTACGCGGGGTGCGCTTGCACGTGGTACGCGACCATCAGCTTTACGCGGTTCGTCTGCGACGTCCGCAGCATGCGGCGGCACTCGTCCGCCATCACCGCCATCGGTCGCTCGCAGACGACATGAGCGCCGGCGCGCGCGGCCTCGACCGCGTAATCGCAGTGCAGCGAGTTGGGCAGCGCGACATAGACGGCCTGGACGTCTTCACGCTGCAGCGCCTGGCGAAACTCGTCGTAGTGATAGCCGGTGGCGTGATGTTCTTGTGCGAGCGTGTGAGCCCGTCCGCGGTCGGCCGAGACGATCGCGGCCAGCCGTGTCTCTCCTCCCGCTCGTGCGAAGGCCGGTAGCAGTGCGCGTTCCACCAGCGGCCCTGCGCCGACGACGGCGTAGCCGATCTGCTTGGCCATGAGCCTCTCTCCCCGATTGTTTTTCCGTGCGGGAAGGGTGCAAGCGTGAGGCCATGGAATGGGCCCGCGAAACGTCGCTGCGACTGGCTGCACACCCTGCATCTAGGGGGTCCGAGGCCTCGGACACACGACATGTTCGGGCTTGCCGAGTACTCAACTCGTGTTTAGCCTCGGAACCATGACCCCCGCTTCGTGGGTACGCGCGGAGACGATCACGGAAATCGTGGGCGAGCTCTCATCGGGGCGGACGAGTCTCATGCTCGCGTGTCTGCGTGATGTCACCGTCGCGGGCGGCACGGCCGCGCTCGTCGATGCGGACGGCGCATTCGATCCCGCGTCCGCCGCGCGCGCGGGGGTCGTGCTGTCGCGGCTGCTGTGGGTGCGCTGTGGTGGGCGGCGCGACGCCGCGCTCGCGGCCACGGACCTGCTCGCGCGCTGTCCGGGCTTCGCCCTCGTCATCCTCGACGCCGGCGAGACGCCGCCGCGCGTGTCGCTCGGCGCGGCGTTTCGGCTGCGCCAGGCCGCGCGTCGTGCGCGCGTGGCGGTGCTGCTCGTCGGGCGACGCCGCGTCGCGGGCGCGGGCGCGACGCTGGCGCTGCGTACGCGGCGCGATGCGCTGGCGTGGACGGGCTCGCGTCGCGCGCCGACGCGACTGGCGGGCATGAGCACGCGCGTTCACGTACTTCGCAATCAGGGTGCGATCTGGGACCCGTCGCTCCTCGCGGCGACGAGCAATGAGCGTCGGTGGTGGAGCGCCTGACCCGCGTCGCCTGTGTGTGGGTGGATGCCTTTGCGGCGGCCGCCGCCGAGCGCGCGGAGCCGGCCCTGCGTGAGTGTTCCATGGCGGTCGTCACGGGCGCCGCGCCTGCCACGCGCGTGGTCGAGGCCAACGCCGCCGCGCGTGAGCGCGGCATTCGCGCGGGCATGCCCGAGGCGGAGGCGGTCGCGCGGTGTCCCGAGCTGATCCGGCGTCCGACGTCGCCGGCCTGCGTGGACGCGGCGCGACGCGCGCTGCTCGACGCGTGCTATGGCGTTTCACCGCGAATCGAGGACGTCGCGCCCGGTCTCGTTCACGTCGATGTGGCCGGGCTCGGGCGGTTGGTCGGCGACGAGGGCGCAATCGTCGAGCGATTGAGTCGCGCGGGCCGGGCCGTCGGCCTGCCGGCGCGCGTTGGCGTCGCCGGGACGCGCACCGCGGCGCGCATCGCCGCGCGTGCCGGGCTCGCGAGCATCGCGGCCGGCGACGAGGCGCAGGCGTTGGCGGCGGTGCCCGTGAGCGCGCTCGAATGGCCGGAGGCAATCGCACACGCGCTCACACGCTGGGGTGTGGCGACACTGGGCGAGCTCGCCGCGCTTCCACGCGCTGGTCTGTCGGCCAGGCTCGGCGCGCCGGGGCTCGCCGCGCACGATCTCGCACGCGGCGTGGACGACCCGACGCCGTGGCTGTCATGGTCACCGCCGCCATTCTGGGAGGAGGCCCAGGAGCTCGACTGGGAGATCGACGCGCTCGGGCCGCTGGTGGCCGTGCTGGCGCGCGTCGTCGAGCGGCTGACCGTGCGACTGTCCGCCGCCTATCTCGTCGCCGACGCGCTCGAGCTGCGCCTGGCGCTCGCCGGCGGCAGCCACGAGGCGCGTACGGTCGCGCTCGCCTGCCCGATGGACGCACCGCGTCCGCTGCTCACGCTGCTCGAGCACGATCTCGCCGCGCGGCCGCCGCATGCTCCGGTGACGGCGGTGGCGGTGCAGGCCCGCGCCATCCCCCGTCGCGCCGTCGGCGGCGAGCTGGGCCGCAGCGCGCCGCCCGCAGAGCGCGATCTCGCCACAGTGCTCGCGCGGCTCGTCACGCTGGTGGGCGCCGAGGCCGTCGGTGCCGTCGCACTTGCCGACTCGCACCGGCCCGACGCGTTCGTGCCGGCGCGCCTCGAGCTCGAGGCCGGGCCCGATACGCGCGCCGACGACCGCGAGGCCGGCGACGCGGTGTTGGCGCTGCGCAGGCTGCGTCCGCCGCGGCGCGTGAGCGTGGTCACCGACGGGGAGCGTCGTCCCGCCAACGTCTGCGGCGCGCTCGCTCCCGAGGCGCGCGTGGTCGACTGCGCCGGGCCGTGGCGTGTGTCGGGCGACTGGTGGGACGCGGGCGCGTGGGCACGGGATGAATGGGACGTCGCGCTGTCCGACGGCGCGGTGTGCCGGCTCGCGCGCGATCTCGTTTCCGGGGAGTGGTATCTCGACGGTGTCTATGACTGACGCGGCGACTGGCGAGGGCCGGGCGGCGGCAGCGGTCGTGCTCGACCACGCAAATCGACACTGCGGTGCGCCTGTCATGGGGCACCGATTCCTAGCCGGGGCCGACGCAGTACCCGAAACACGGGTCTGTATACGTGGGGGGCCCCGACGTGGCCCCCCACACCCCCCAGCGTTCGTCACGCCCCGGGGGACCCGGGGCGCTCCTCGATCACACCGCACTGGTGCAGACCGGTGCAGATGACCGGGGGCGCGTGATGTTTGTGGAGTTGCATGCGCAGTCGGCGTTTACGTTTCTCGAGGGCGCGGATCATCCGGAAGCATTCGTGGCGGAGGCGGCGCGGCGGGGTATGACGGCGCTGGCGCTGGTCGATCGCGACGGTGTGTATGGCGCGCCGCGGTTTCACCGTGCGGCTGTGGACGCGGGCATCCGACCCCTGGTGGGCAGCGAGCTGACGCTCGCGGGCGGCGCGCGGTTGCCGGTGCTCGTCGAGGATCGCGAGGGCTGGCAACACCTTTGTCGGTTGATCACGCGGGCCAAGCTCGGTGCGCCGAAGGGCAAGGCGGCGATCACGCTCGAGGATCTCGAAGCCTCGGCGACGGGACTCGTGTGTCTCACCGGCGGTGCGCGTGGCCCGCTGGCGCCGAGCGTGCGCGCAGGGGATCGCGACGGTGCGCGGCGCATCCTCGATCGTCTCGTGGGCATCTTCGGCCGCGCCAACGTCTTCGTGGAAATCCAGCGCCACTTCGACCGCGCGCAGGAACACGATCTCGAGCGGCTCGTCGCGCTGGCGCGCTCCGCACGCGTGCCGCTGCTGGCCACCAACCAGCCGCTCTATGCGCGTCCCGGCGGGCGCGCGCTGGCCGACGTCTTCACGTGCATCCGCGAAAAGACCGATCTCGATCGAGCGGGCCGCCGGCTACTGGTCAACGCCGAGCGTGGGCTGCGCGACACCGCGATGATGACGGCCGCCTTTCGCGATGTGCCGGAAGCCGTCACGGCCAGCGGCGAGCTGGCGCTGCGTCTGGGGTTCACGCTCAAGGATCTCGGCTATCGGTTTCCGGACTTTCCGCTCCCGCCGGGGACCAGCGCGCACGCCCATCTGCGAGACCTCGTCGCGCGCGGCGTCCGCGACCGGTACGGCGACACCGGCCCGGTGGCCGAGCGCGCGCGCCGCCAGGTGGCGCACGAGCTGGAGATCATCGGCAGGCTCGACCTCGCCGGCTATTTCCTCATCGTGTGGGACATCGTCGAGTTCTGTCGCGGCAACGAGGTGCTCGTGCAGGGCCGTGGCTCGGCCGCCAACAGCGCGGTCTGCTATGCGCTCGGCATCACCGCGGTGGATCCGGTGAAGATGGACCTGCTGTTCGAGCGGTTTCTCTCCGAGTCGCGCGGCGAGTGGCCGGACATCGACCTCGATCTGCCGAGCGGCGATCGCCGCGAGCGCGTGATCCAGTACGTGTATCGGCGCTACGGGCGGCTCGGGGCGGGGATGACCGCCAACGTCATCACGTACCGGGGCCGCAGCGCCGCGCGTGAGATCGGCAAGGCCCTCGGGCTTCCGGCCGACATGCAGGACCGACTCGCGCGTCTCGTGGAGAACTGGGGCTACCAGGATCCGCAGGCGGTCCTCACACGACACCTCGCGGAGGCCGGCTGCGACACGCGGCATCCGCGGATTCGAAAGTTCGCCGCGCTCTGGACACGCGTCCAGGATCTGCCGCGCCATCTCGGCCAGCACTCGGGCGGGATGGTCATTGCCGCCGGCCGCCTGGACGACGTCGTGCCGCTCGAGCCGGCCACGATGCCCGGCCGCGTGGTGGTGCAGTGGGACAAGGACGACTGCGCGGCGCTCGGCATCGTGAAGGTCGATCTCCTCGGATTGCGGATGATGTCGGTGTTGCAGGAATCGATCGCGCTCGTGAGCGAGACGGGCGGCACCGTCGATCTCGCGCACCTGCCCGCCGACGACCCCACCGTGTACCGCATGCTCCAGAGCGCCGACACGATCGGCGTGTTCCAGGTCGAGAGTCGCGCACAGATGGCGACGCTGCCACGCATTCACCCGGAGCGGTTCTACGACCTGGTCGTGCAGATCGCGATCATCCGCCCCGGCCCGATCGTCGGCGACATGGTGCATCCCTACGTCCGGCGACGGCGCGGCCGCGAGCCGGTGAGCTATGCCCACCCGACGCTCGAGCCCATTCTCGCGCGCACGCTCGGCGTGCCGCTGTTCCAGGAGCAGCTCCTGCGCATGGCGATGGTCGCCGCCGGCTTCACGGGCAGCGAGGCGGAGGAGCTGCGGCGTGCGTTCGGCTTCAAGCGCAGCGAGCGGCGGATGGCCGAGGTGGAGGTGAAGCTGCGCGAGGGCATGGCGCGCCGGGGCATCACCGGTGAAGCCGCCGATCAGATCGTGCACCAGATCACCTCGTTCGCGCTGTACGGCTTCCCGGAGTGCGTGGTCGGTGAAACGCGCGTGCTTGACGCCGATACCGGACGTTGGGTACGCATCGAAGATGTCGTCAGCGCCAAGGACAAGATGGAGGCCACCCTGGCGTGCGACGCGACGGGCACGCTACGCCGCCGCCGTGTTCTGCGTGCCAGCTCGAGCGGCCGGCGCGTCGTGTATCGGCTGACGACGCGCGCGGGGCGCGCGCTCTTCGCCACCGCCGAGCATCCGCTGTTGACACCTCACGGATGGCGTCCGTTGGCGGCATTGCGCGAAGGCGAATGGGTTGCCGCCATTCCCCGCGCTGCCCAGGCGACGGAACTTTTCGATAAGCCGGTGGCCTGGGACAGCGTCATGGCGGTGGAGCACACAGGCACGGCCGAGACCTTTGACCTCGAGATCGAAGGCGATCTCAACAACCAGCCGATGGGGTTCTATCATTCCGCGACCGTCGTCAACGACGCGCGCCGCCGCGGGGTGCGGGTGCTGCCCGTGGACGTCACGCGCTCGGACTGGGCGTGCATGCTCGAGCAGCATCACGACGTGTGGGCGGTGCGCCTCGGGCTGCGCTTCGTAACAGGCTTGCGTGAGCGCGCCGGCCACGCACTCGTGAGCGCGCGCGGGATGAGGCCGTTCACCTCACCACGTGATGTTGCCGCGCGTGCGGATCTCACCCGCGAGGAGATGGCCACGCTCGCCTCGATCGGCGCGCTGGCGTCGCTGGGCGGCACGCGACGCGCGAATTTGTGGGCGGTCGCGGAGGAATCACCTGGCCCCTTGTTTGCGCAGAGCGACGATAAGGGTCCATCGTGCGAGATGCCATCGCCGCTGAAGGAAATGACGGTGCTGGAACGGTTGGTGGCTGATTACGCAGGGACGGGGGTGACGGTGGGGCCGCATCCTATGGTGCTGCGGCGGCGGGAGTTGGCGGCGCGCGGCGTCACGCGCGCGATTGATTTGGCGCGTGGTGAGGATGGCGCGCGTGTGCGAGTGGCCGGCAGCGTGATCGTGCGCCAGCGGCCGGGGACGGCGAAGGGCTTCGTATTCCTGAGCCTGGAGGACGAGACCGGGATCGCCAACGTCATCGTGACGCCCGGGCTCTTTGCACGCCATCGGCTGCCCCTCGTGACCGAACCCTTTCTGCTCATAGAGGGAATCTTACAAACGCAGGATGGCGTGGTCTCCGTCCGCGCCGCGCGTGTCGAGCCGTTGCCAAGGCTTTCGCATGTCGTGCCCTCGCATGATTTCGGCTAAAACATCGCAGAGTTTTGATCAGTTACTCGAAGCCAGTGGCCCTGGTTTTGCTACCCCAGGGTGGCGATGGCTACCCCGTCACGCCTGGATGACGCGCCTACTCCAGCGCGGCCTGAAACTCCGACGCGGCACGAATCGCTCGTCACCCGCCTCGTCCGGCTCGGCGCCTTAGAGCTGGAGCTCGGCTGGGCGGAGACGCGGAACCTCGTCATCCGCGTCGCCATCGCGGTGGGCGTGGCGGTGCCGGCGCTGATCGCGCTGCTCGCGTCGATCATCGTCATCGTCGCCGGCGCGCTCGCGCCGCTGTTCGACACACCGTGGGAGCACCTCGTGATCGCGGGCGGAACTGTCGCGCTGCTCGCGCTCGCCGCGCTCGCCTGGAGCGCCTGGCGTCTCACGCACATCGCGTGGCCCCAGCAAACCCTCGCGTCCATGCAGGAGACCTGGCGATGGCTCGTAGCCCAGCTGAGATCCAAGCTGACATCGCGGTGACCCGCCGCGTGATCGAGCGCCAGCTCGACGCGCTCGGTCACGTCGTGGAAGGACGCTGGTGGGCGCCCTACGCGGTCGTCGCGGGCGGGCTCGCGCTCGGCTTCCTGTTGTCCCGCATGCCCCTGGGCCGCGTGGTCGGCATCAGCGCGCGCGCCGTTCAGACCGGCCTCGCCGTCGCCTCCACCCTCGCCGCCATCGACCGTTTCGTCGCCGAACGACGCCGCCTCGCCCGCGCGGCGTGATGTGAAGGCAGACATGCACATGCGCAACCGGTTGCGGGCGGTGAGGCGGTGAGGGCTCTGTGCGGCCGATCTGGAAGGGCGCGCTGACCTTCGGGCTGGTCACGATTCCGGTCGGCCTGTATCCGGCGACGGCCCGCGGTGATCTTTCGTTCCGCCTGCTTCACGCGAAGGACAAGAGTCCGATCGCCTACCGCCGCGTCTGCGCCGAAGAGGGCGTGGAGGTGCCGTGGCCGGAGATCGTGAAAGGCTACGAGTACGAAAAAGGTCAGTTCGTGGTGATGACGGACGCCGACTTCGAGGCGGCCGACGTGGGCCGCAGAAGACCGGCGCCAAGGCGTACGCGCTGCTGCGCGAGGCGCTGCGTCGCAGCGGGCGCGTTGGCGTCGCCACCGTCGTGCTGCGTCAGCGTGAGCACCTCGCGGCGGTGCAGGCGGCGGGCGAAGCGATGACGCTGACGACGATGCGCTTCGCGCACGAGATCGCGACGCCGAGCGGGCTCGACCTGCCCGCGGATGCCGGCCTCGACCGTCGCGAGATCGATCTGGCCCTGCAGCTCGTCGGCACGCTCGAAGGTCCGTGGCAGCCGGAGAAGTATCGCGACCGCTACCGCGACGCGCTGCTGGCGGCCATCGAGCGCAAGCTCGAGGGCCGCGCGGTGGCGCCGGCCGAGCGCGGTGGCCGCGCGCCGACGAAGGTCGTCGACCTCATGTCGGCCCTGGAGGCGAGTCTCAAGGCTCAGCCCAAGCGCGAGGGCGCGCGTGCCCCCGGACGCCGCGAGCCGGCCGCGCCGCGCAAGAGCACTGCACGGAGGCGGGCATCGTGACATCGGCCGCGCGTGTGCTCGAGCTGGACGATCGGCGGTTGCTGCTCAACCATCTCGACGAGGTGCTGTGGCCGGACGTCGGGGTGACCAAGGGCGATCTCATCGACTACTACCTCGATGTCGCCGAGCACGTGTTGCCGTTCGTAGCCAACCGGCCGGCCAGCCTGCTGCGTGCGCCCGACCCGATCACCGGTGAGTGCGTGTATCAGAAGACGGCCCCACCGGGGCTGCCGACGTGGATCACGACGCGCCGCATCCGCAGCGAGCACGCGGCCCTCGGCTACTCCGATTACGTGCTCATCACGGAGCGCGCCGCGCTGGCGTACTTCGTCAACCTCGGCTATATCTCCATCCATCCCT
The DNA here is from genome assembly GCA_003220475.1 of Candidatus Rokuibacteriota bacterium. Taxonomy (GTDB): domain Bacteria; phylum Methylomirabilota; class Methylomirabilia; order Rokubacteriales; family CSP1-6; genus AR12. The sequence goes on from QHSO01000182.1 coordinate 9,633, forward strand.
GGAGCTGCACGGTCGACACCCTCGATCGTCCCGACTTGTTGCTCTTCGACCTCGATCCCACCGAGATCGCCTTCCGCGAGGTGCGCAACGCCGCGTTGCTGGTGCGCGACCTGCTCAACAACTTCCGCATCCGCGCATGGGTGAAGACGTCGGGCGGCCGCGGCCTGCACGTGATGGTGCCGCTGACGCCGCAGTACAGCTTCGCGCAGGTGCGCGGGGCGGCCGAGGTGATCACGCGGCTGGCGCGCTCGCGCGAGCCGAGCCTCTTCACGCTCGACATGCGCCGCGCGCGCCGCCGCGGGAAAATCCTCATCGACGTCCATCGCAACCATCGCGGCGCGACGCTCGTCAGCCCCTGGGCCGTCCGCGAATATGCCGCCGCGACCGTGTCGACGCCGCTGGAGTGGGGTGAGCTCGAGCGTCCGGTCTATCCCGAGGACTTCACGCTGGCCACGATCCGCGAGCGGCTGGCCCGCGCCAACGACCCGCTGGCGTCCTTTTTGGGCGAGCCGCAGTCGCTCACACCACTGCTCGAGAGCGGTCGCTCGCGACGCGCGCGGCCGATGGCCTGAGTCGGAGAGCGCTATGGAGGAGGCAGGCATGGACACGACGCGCTGGAACCAGATCACCGCGCGCGCGCAGCAGCTCATGGGGCGCGCGCGGCGCTTCGTGCACGACCGGCCGCTCCAGGCGATCGCGCTCACCATCGGCGTGGGGTTCGTCGTCGGCAAAACCCTCGTCGGCCGAGACAACTGATGCGCCGCCTGAGCGCGGGCGTCGCGCTGGCCCTCACGCTGAGCTGGCTGGCCGCGCCCGCGGCGGCGGTGGTGGTCGAGGTCACGACCTCCATCCCGATGGAGGACGTCCGCGACGAAGCGCAGCTGCGAGATGCGCTGCAGCGCATGGTGGATA
>QHSO01000025.1 GCA_003220475.1 Candidatus Rokuibacteriota bacterium
AGCGAGAGATGATGAAGCCAGCGGTCATTGCGCTCGCGATCGTTCTCACCGTAGCCGGCAGCGTTGCCTGGGCTCTCGACCTGCAGCCCGGGACGTATGACATGGAGTGGTCGATCCTTCACGTCCCTGTCAGCTCGGACCTGCCCGACCTCGATACCGGGACCGTCACCATCGAGCTCGAAACCGTGATGCCAGGAGACTGTCCGCCGACGTCCGCCTTCATCGTTCGCAACGCCCCCGCGTTCCGCGACACGACGACGACGTGGTGCATCAAGGCCGACGGCAGCTTCGACACCAGCGCCGGGACCATGAGCAGCGGGGGCTTGTTCCAGTACACGCCGGACGTCTTCTTCGTCGTCGGCAAAAACACCCGTGCAAACGACACGACGAACGCGGTCGCGCGGCGCGCAACGCCGCCGCCACCGCCGCCACCGAGCACGGTCAAGGCCTTCATCACGCAGCCGCACAACAATGACACCGTCGGCGGCACCGTCTGGGTCGTGATGTGGGCGGAGAACACGACCGGCTCGTCCAACGCGTTCACGCTGAGCGCCGACGGCAAGCAAGTGAAGACGGAGACGACGTCGTCGCGTGGGCCGGTCACGATACCGTGGGATACGCGCTCGGTGGCCAACGGCACCCATACGCTGACCGCGACGGTGCGCGACGCGGCCGGCAATACCGGCACGACGAGCATCACGGTCATCGTGAGGAACTGACGGACCTCGGCGTGAGCCTGTCGGGCACTCCGGGGCGGATCCCGGGGTGCCCGACGGGCGTCGCGTCTCAGCCCTTCGGCAGTCCTAGCACGCGCTCGCCGATGATGTTGCGCTGGATCTCGCTGGTCCCGGCGGAGATCGTGTACTGCCGCGCGGCGACGAGGCGATTGCACCAGCGCGGCGCATCCGGCACGAGCTCGCTGCCCTGATGGACGAGCGCGTGCATGCCGAGCAGCTCGCCGGCGGCATCCGCGATGCGCACGCCGATCTCGGTGCCGGTGAGCTTGAGGATCGAGCCCTCCGGCCCCGGCGCCTCGCCCCGGATCTGCCGCGTCAGCGCGCGATAGCGCGTGTAGCGCATCGCCTCGCATTCGATGAGCAGCTGAGAGAGCCGCTGGCGGATGCGCGGATCGTCCCAGGCCGTGCCGCCGTCCAGCGGCAGCCGGCGCGCCACCGCGATGAGATCGCGCACCTGGCCGATAGGATTGCGGGCGCCCGAGGAGTGGCGCTCGTACATCAGCGTGGTTGTCGAGACCTTCCAGCCCGCGTTCAGCGGCCGATGCCGTTGTGCTTGGCCGCATTCGGGTCGGTGCGCACGAGCAGGATGATCGAGTCCGCGTATTGTGCGCCCGAGGTCCACACCTTCTGACCGTTCACGAGAAAGTGATCGCCCTTGTCCTCGGCGCGCGTGTTCAGGCTGGCGAGGTCCGAGCCCGCGCCGGGCTCCGAGAACCCCTGCGCCCAGATCTCGTCGGCGTTGAGAATCCGCGGCAGGTACTCCGCCTTCTGCGCGTCCGTGCCCCAGTGAATGATCGTCGGCCCGACGAGGTTCAGGCCCATGCCGGGCAGCACCGGCGCGCGCGCCGCCGCGTATTCCTCGTCCCAGATGACGCGCTCGATGATCGAGGCGCCGCGGCCGCCGTACTCCTTGGGCCAGGCGATTCCGACCCAGCCGGCCTTGTGCATCGCCTTCTGCCACGCCACGCGACGCTCGAACATCTCGCGGTTGGACGCGACGCGATCGTCCACCGGGTCGTCCACGCGCAGATCGGCGGGGAGGGTGGCGGCGAGCCACGAACGGAACGCCTTGCGAAACGCCTCGTGCTCGGGCGTGTATTCAAAGTTCATAGACTCGCCTCATCCGTCGAACGGCTTCGGCTCGGACGGCCACATTCATAGACTCGCCTCATCCGTCGAACGGCTTCGGCTCGCACGGCCACATTCATAGACTCGCCTCACGCGTTGAACGATTATCGGCCCGTACGGCCACATTCTAGACTCGCGGCCTTCATGAAAGGCTAGCGGTTCGGCGACGGCGGCACGCCGCTGAGGCCGGCCAGCACGTCGAACAGCGTGCCGAAGTCGCGCTCGCCCAGGCCGAGGCCGCGGGCCATCGTCAGCCATTGTTGCGTCAGCGCGGTCGTCGGCAGCGTGACGCCCGTGGCGTGGCCCTGGTCGAGCGCCAGCTGCATGTCCTTCTGGATCATCCGGATGTTGAACCACGCGTCGCGAGGCATGCCGCCGACGACGTAGGGCCCGCGATACTTCACCATCGGCGAGGCGATCACCGACTTCAGCAGCGCGTCCACGGCCGTCTCGCGCGCGATGCCGGCCTTCTCCGCCAGCAGCACGGCCTCCGCGAACGCGAGCATCTGCACGGCGAGGCCGAGGTTGGTCGCGATCTTCATCGTCTTGGCCAGCCCGAGCGGTCCGACGTGCGTGATGCCGCCCGGCGCCATCACCGAAAGATAGGGCCGCACGCGCGCGAGCGCCTCGCCGTCGCCGCCCACCGCGATCGATGCGGCGCCCTGCTCGACCGTGATCGTGCTTCCGGAAATCGGCGTGTCGAGCATCGCGGCGCCGCGCGCGGTCACGGCGTCACCCAGCTCGCGCGTGATGGCCGGGCTCACGGTGCTCATCTCCGCCCAGACGGCGCCGCGGCCGAGTCCCGCCACGATTCCGCCGGGACCCAGCGCGACCGCGCGCAGCGCAGTGTCGTCGGTGACCATGCTGAAGACGACGGCGGCCCCCTCGGCGGCGGCGCGCGGCGTGGCGGCGAGCTTCAGGCCCGCGGCCTCGAGCGCGCGCGCCTTGTCCGCGGTCCGGTTGTAGCCTGCGACGGGATGCCGGGCGTCGAGCAGGCGGCGCGCGAGCCGGCTGCCCATCGCGCCGAGCCCGACGAACGCGAGTCGATCCACTATCGAGGACCGCGGCGGCTTCGCCGGGGCGGTCCGAGCGTTGCCGGGGAGCCCGGGGGGGCGTCGCCCCTTCGCTTGAATGACTTGGGGGCCATTTCGGGGCCCCCATCATCACTGACGGCGATGGCGCTGATCTCGATCTTGCAGCGCGGATGCGTGGCCAGTCGCGAGACTTCGACGGTCGTCGTCGTCGGCAGATGTCCGTCGAGATAGTCGGCCCAGACGCGATTGAGGTCGTCCTGCTCGCGCACGTCGGTGAGGAAGCGCGTGGCCGCTACCAGATCGCGCAGCCCGCAGCCAGCCGCCTCGAGCGTCTTTTTCAGATTCTCCATCGCCAGCACGGCCTGCTCGCGCATCGTCGGCGGCAGGTCGAACTCCTCGTCGCGGTGCGGATGGCTGTGATACACGGCGGCCGCGGTGACGCCCGACAGGAAGACGAGCCGGCCACGCGTGACGACGATGCCGGGTGCGTAGGGCATGTGGACGTCGGTGCGCCGGTCGGCGTGGTGCACGATCGCGACGTCCTTGGCCATCACTCTTCCAGCAGCTTCAGCAGGCGCTCGTTGATCTCCCGCGTGCCGACGGTGATGCGCAGGTGACCCGGGAAGCCGACGGCGGCGCCGTCCCGAACGAGGATGCCGCCGGCGAGCAGACGCTCGCGCGCGTGCCGGGCGTCGGCGACGCGCACTAGCAGGAAGTTCGCCTGCGACGGCGCGAAGGCGATGCCACGGTGCTCGAAGCCCGCCGCGAGATACGCGCGCTCCTCCAGGACGAACTTGCGCGTGCGGGCCGCGTGGTCCGGATCCTCCAACGCCGCCAGCGCGGCCACCTGGCCGAGCCGGTTCACGTTGTAGGGAGCGCGCACCCGATTGAACCGGTCGATGGCCTCGAGCGAGGCGATGGCGTAGCCCACGCGCAGCCCCGCGAGCCCGGCGATCTTCGAGAACGTGCGCAGGACGACCAGCCGCGGATAGTGCGCGAGCAGCGACACGCCGTCGGGATAGTCCGGATCGTCGACGAAGTCGTGATAAGCCTCGTCGAGGACGACGAGCGGCGGATCGGCGCCCAGCGCATCGAGGAACGCCACCAGCGGCTCGCGCCGGATGATCGTCGTCGCGGGATTGTGGGGCGAGCAGAGAAAGATCGCCTTCGTGCGCGGCGTCGCCCGGCGGCGGATGTCGTCGAGGTCCGTCTCGTAGCCCGCGAGCGGGCTTTGCACGATGCGCGCGCCGGCGATGTTCGCGCCCGTCGCGTACGGCTCGAACGACGGATGCGGCATCACGATCTCGTCGCCGGGCTCGAACGCGGCCAGCGCGATCAGCGTGATGAGCTCGTCGGCGCCGTTGCCGACGACGATCTGCGCGGGAGAGATCCCGAGCCCGCGCGCGAGCGCGTCGCGGAGGGCGCCGCTGCCGCCGTCGGGATAGAGATGGATGCTGGCGGCCTCGCGACGCACCGCCTCGATCGCGCGCGGCGAGGCGCCGAGCATGTTTTCGTTGGCCGACAGCCGCACGAGCTCGGTCAATCCGAGCTCGGCGACGAGCGTCTCGAGGGACTTGCCCGCTTCGTACGGCGTGACGGCATCGACGGCGGCGCGCCAGATTTTTCGCACGGGCCGTATTGTACGCCGATCGGCAGCAGGCGCGATCGACGCGCCCCTTCGCCCTAACTCTGCGTCCTCATTGACATTAATCGCCACGCACTGGTACGCTCGGCGTCGTCATGCCGCCCGAGATCTATCGTCGGGCCCGGCGCGCCGAGGCCGGGGCAGCGCGCGCCGAGGACCGGCGCCGCCGGCGGCTGGACTTTTTCCGCGGCGCCCTCACCGAGGGCCTCGACGGCCTCAAGCAGCGCCACGCGGACGGTGCGTCGGGCGAAGACCTCGTGCGCGCGCACGCGCGGTTCATGGACGACGTCATCGTCGCCCTCTCGCAGCTCGTCGCCGACGACGCGGAAGCAGCCGGGCTCGCACCGACGGCCTTCGTCGTCGTCGCGCTCGGCGGCTACGGTCGCGGCGAGCTCCATCCGTCGAGCGACATCGATCTCATGGTGGTGTACGACGGCGAGCTGTCGCCGTACGTGCAGCGAATGATGCAAGAGCTGCTCTACACGCTCTGGGATCTCGGGTTGCAGGTCGGTCATAGCCTGCGCTCGCTCGAGGACTGCGTGGCGATGGCGCGCACCGACTTTCCGAGCCGCACGTCGATGCAGGAGGCGCGGCTCGTCGTGGGCGACAAGCGGCTGTTCGCGCGCTTCGGCCGCGTTCTGCACGATAACGTCTACCGGCACGACTTCGAGCAGTTCCTGGCCACGACGCTGGCCGAGCGCGAGCAGCGCTATCGCAAGCACGGCGCCTCGCCCTACATCGGCGAGCCCAACATCAAGGAATCGGCGGGCGGGCTGCGCGACATGCACACGGCCATGTGGCTGGCCGCGGCCAAGTTCGGTGCGCGCACGCTGCGCGAGCTGGCCGATCGCGGGCTCATCACGCCGCACGAGCAGGAGGCCGCCGACCGCGCCCTGACCTTTCTCTGGCGCGTGCGCAACGAGCTGCACTTCTTCTCCGGCCACAAGAACGACGTGCTCTCGCGCGAGCTGCAGCCGCGCATCGCGAAGAACCTCGGCTACGAGAACGAGGACGACGCGCTCGGCGTCGAGCGCTTCATGCGCGAGTACTATCTGAACGCGCGCGCCATCCACCGCGTGTCCAAGCGCCTGATCGCCCGCTGCCACGAGACCCTCGCCGTGCGGGGCTCGGCCGAGCGGCGCCAGCGGCAGCAGGCGCTGGCCGACGGGCTCGTCTTCTTCGACGGCCGGCTGCACCGCGCCGATCGGGATCCCAACGTGCTCCGCCGCGATCCCGTGCGGCTGATGAAGGTGTTCTGGCACCTGCATCGGCTCGGCTGCGAGCTCTCGCTCGGGCTGGAGCGGGCGGTGGAGGAGTCGCTGGACGTCGTCGACGACGCCTTCCGGCGCTCGCCCGCGGTGCGCGACCTGTTCCTCGACATCTGCCGCTCGTGGGGGCGCGTCGCGCTGACGTTCTCGGAGATGCACGAGCTCGGGCTGCTCGGCCGCTACCTGCCGGAGTTCGGCGGCCTCACGTGTCTCGTGCAGTACGACGTCTACCACAAGTTCACGGCCGACCAGCACTCGCTGCTCGCCGTCGAGCACCTCGAAGCGCTCGCGCCCGGACAGTCGGCGGAGTCGGAGGGCGCGGCCGCCGTCTTCAACGAGGTGGAAAAGCCGGCGCTGCTGATGCTCGGCATGCTCCTGCACGACATCGGCAAGGCCAAGGGCCACGGCCACGTCGCCAAAGGCATCCCGCTCATCCGCGAGCTCACGGCGCGCATCGGGCTGCCGGCCGAGGACGCGGGCATGGTCGAGTTCCTCGTCGCGCACCACCTGACGATGTCGCACATCGCCCAGCGGCGCGACATCGACGACCCCAAGACCATCGAGACGTTTGCCGAGACGGTGGGCGATCCGCAGCGCCTGCGCATGCTGTATCTGCTGACGTGGGCGGACATGCGCGCGGTGGGCCCCGGTGTCCTGACGGGCTGGCAGGCGCGCATTCTGCACGAGCTCTACGCGCGCACGCTCACGCGACTCACCGGCGGTCGGGTGGAGCAGCCGAATCGCACGCAGCTCGCCGCACGGCTGCCTTTGACACCGGTCGTCACCGAGCTGTTTCATCATCCGGACCTCGGCTCGTCCGACCTCGTCGTGGTCACCCACGACGTGCCCGGGCTCTTCGCGCTCATCGCGGGCACGCTCGCGGCCCACGGCCTCAACATCATCTCGGCGCAGATCGCCACGCGCGCCGACGGCGTCGCCATCGACACCTTCCAGGTCAACGATCCGACGGGCGAGGCGGTGACCTCGGCCGCGCAGTGGGGTCGCACGCTCGCGGCGCTGGCCGCGGTGCTGACCGACGAGCAGTCGGTGGACACGCTGCTCGAGCGGCGGCGCGCCGGACGCGCGCCCGCCGCCGGCGAGGGCAAGCCCAAGATCGCCGTGGACAATCGGCTCTCGGACGCGTACACGGTCATCGAGGTGAAGTGCCCCGACCGCCTCGGCCTGCTCTATCTGATCACGCGGACGCTGTCCGCGCTGGGCCTCGACATCGCGAGCGCGCGCATCGCCACCGAGATCGACCAGGCCGTCGACACGTTCTACGTCCTCGACCGCACGGGCCGCCGGCTCGAGGATCCGGACGCCATCGAGCACGCGCGCGCGGCGCTCGAGCAAGCGCTGCTGCAACCCCTCTGATGCTCGGCCGCTATCGCGAGAGCGTGCGCGCGTGGAGCGATCCCGTCGGGCGCGTCCTGTTCCGGCTGCGGCTGCGCCCGAACCACCTCACGGTGGCGGGACTCGCCGCCAGCCTCGTCGCCGCCGGCTGCTTCATCGCGGGACAGACGAGGACGGCCGGGCTCGTGCTCATCCTGGCCGGACTACTCGATCTGCTCGACGGCTCGCTTGCTCGCGCCTCGGGTCAGGTGACGGCGTTCGGCGCGTTCCTCGATTCGGTGATCGACCGCTACTCCGACATCGCCGTGATGCTCGGCATCGTCGTGCTCTACGCGCGCATGCCGAATCCGCGTGGCGCGCTGCTCGCGATGGCCGGCCTCGCCGGCTCCGTCATGGTGTCCTACACGAAAGCGCGCGCGGAGTCGATCGGCGTGGAGTGCACCGTCGGAATGATGGAGCGGCCGGAGCGGCTGATTTGTCTGATCACCGGCGCGATCCTCGACGTCATGGAGCCCGCCCTCTGGGTGCTCGCGATCATGGCCAACGTCACCGCGGTGCAGCGGATCGTGTTCACGCGGCGCATGATGCGCGCCGAGCCGCGCCGGGCGCGCGTGCTGCTGCCGTTGGCCGTCGCCGCGCTCGTGCTGTGGCCGCCGGCGGGCCGCGCCGACACCGAGATCGAGCGCGCGTGGGCGCGCGCGGTGGCTGCGTTCCAGCAGGGCGACCAGGCGCCGCTGGTGCAGGCGTTCTCGACGGAGACGGCGCAGGCGAGTCCCATCGGCGACCACGTGCGCTGGCTCCTGGCCGACGCGCTGGCCCGCAACGAGGACTGGAGCGGTGCACGGGCGGCGGCGCTCGGCGTCGCCGATCGCTATCCCGATAGCCGGCTCGCGCCGCGCGCGCTCGTGCAGGCGGCGGTGCTCGCGGCGCGCGCCGGCGACGACGACGGCGCGCAGGCGGCGCTCCGGCGACTGCTCGAGCGTTATCCCGACGTCGCCGAGGTCCCCGAAGCGCTGTACCTGCTTGGCCAAACGGCGGAGGCGCGCGGTCAGCTCGATGTGGCCGCGCTCGCCTACCGGCAGCTGCGCGTGCTCGCGCCGACGACGGGCTACGAAGAGGCCGCCACCGACCGGCTCGCCGTGCTCTCGAGTCTGGGCACGCCGATGCCGCCGCTGTCGCTGGCCGAGCGCATCGACCGCGCCGAGCGGCTGCTGCGCGGCGGCGTGCCCAAGACCGCGCGCGACGAGGCCGAGCGCATCGCCGACGAGGCGGGCGACGCCGGCATCGTCGTGCGCGCACTGCGCGTCGTCGGCGACGCCGCGGCGCGACTGGGGCGATACGAGGCGGCGGCCAAGGCGCTCGAGGCGGCGGCCCGGCGCGCGCCGTCCGATCAGCAGCCGCGTCTGCGGATCGATCAGGGGCGGTTCCTCATTCGCGCGGGCCAGGACAAGCGCGCGATCGCGCTGCTGGCCTCCGTCGCGGCCAGCGCACCGGAGGCCGAGGCATCGGAGGCGCTGGCGCTCGAGGCGCGCGTGCTCGACGAAGCCAGTCGCGACAACGAGGCGATCGCGCTCTATCGACAGATCGCCAAGCGCTTCCCGAACCGCGGCGTCGCCGCCGTCGCGAAGTGGCGGCTCGGATGGATCGCCTGGCTGAACGGCGATCTGCGCACGGCCGCCGCCGAGTGGCGCTCCGTGGCCGACGTGTCGAGCCGGCGCGACCTGCGGCTGCCCGCGCTCTACTGGCGCGGGCGCGCGCTGGAGATGCTCAGGGACGAGGCCGGCGCCGTCGCGCTCTACGCGCGCGTGCTCGGCGAGGCGCCGCGCAGCTACTATGGAATGCTCGCCGCGCAGCGGGCGGGCGGCGCCGCGCCCGCCGCGATGCCGCGCGACATCCCCGCGCCGGCCTTGCCGGCGAATCCGGCCGAGGCCTTCAAGGCCGATCCGCGCTTCGCGCGCGTCGACCTGCTGCGCCGGCTCGGCCTCGTCGAGCCCGCGTGGGAAGAGCTGGAGGACGTCGTGCAATCGTCCGTCGGCGATCCCGTGCGGCTGTACGGCGCCTCGAGCGCGTACGTGCGCGACGAGCGGTATCACCTCGCGCTGCGCATCGTGCGCCGGCACTTCGGCGCGCTCAGCGCGTCGGGCGATCCCGCGCTGCCGCGCGCGTTCTGGGAAGTGATCTATCCGCTCGGCTGGCGCGACGAGGTGGCGGAGACCGCCGGCCGCGTCGGGCTCGATCCATTTCTCATCGCGGCCATCGTGCGCGAGGAGTCGAGCTACTACCCGCGTGCGGTCTCGCGCGCAGGCGCGCGCGGGCTCATGCAGCTGATGCCGGCGACGGCCAAGCCGATGGCGGACGTGCGCGGCTTGCCGTTCGAGGGCGGCGGCCTGCTCGACGATCCACGGGCGAATCTCGAGATGGGCACCGCGTTCCTCGCCGGGCTCATGAAGGAATTCGGCGAGCCGCGGCTGGCCATCGCCGCCTACAACGCCGGGCCCAAGCGCGTGCGCGACTGGTGGAAGGCTCGGCGCACCGCCGACATCGAGGCGTTCGTCGAGCAGATTCCGTACGACGAGACGCGCGAATACGTCAAGCGCGTGATGCTCTCGTGGTCGGAATATCGCCGCCTGTACGGCGGCGCCGCGAAGTAGTCGCGGCTACTTCGCGGCGCGCTTTTCGGCTTCGAGCGGCTCGAGACGGCCGAGGCGATCTTCGAGTGAGGGTTCCGTCGCGAGCCAGCCGCCGCGCGGCGGCCCGTTGATCTTGGCCGCGGCGCGCAGCGCGTCGGCCAGCGCCCGTCGCGGCGCCTCATAGCCCATGTCGCGCAGGATCTCGACGGCCTTGAGGTCCGCCGCGATTTCCTGGTCGCGCGTGTACGCTCGGACGATCAACGGATTGACGAGAACGGCGGCGAGTGACAGTGAGAGCGCGCGCCGCTGCCCGATGTGGCCGAGCACCTCGTGCGAGACCTCGTGGGCGACCAGCGCGTCGATCACGGTCACGGGTTGGTGCGCGAGGCCCTCCGTGAAATAGAACGTCGCGTCCTCGACCGTGTAGGTGGCGACGTGACGGCTGTCAATCATCGCGAACGAGTACTCGCCGGGGTCGTCGCGGGCCGCCTTCGCCGCGCGCCAGAGCACCTCGGCGAGCAGGCGCGTGTCGGGATCGGCGGGATCGGGATAGTACGCATGGTCGTGCAAGGTGCTGCACGCGCCCGTCGTCAACAGCAGCAGGGCCAGCCACCACGCGCGTCTCACTCATCCATGCTACGGGTGGCGCCCCCGGGGAGGCGTCGAAAATAAGGTCGCCGCCCCGTGACGCTGTCGAAACGCGGGGTTACTTCGCGAGCAGCGGCCGCAGATGTGGCCACAAATGCTCGGCGATGACGCGCTGGCCCTCGGCGGTCGGATGGATGCCGTCGGCCTGGTTCAGGCGTGGATCACCGGCCACGCCGTCCAGCAGGAACGGGGCGAGCGGCACGCCGGTGGCGCGCGCGACCGACGCGTACACGGCGGCGAAGGCGCGTGCGTACTCGTCGCCGTAGTTCGGCGGCACGCGCATGCCGGCCAGCAGCACGCGCGCGCCGGCGCCGCGCGCGCGCTCGACGATCTGCGTGAGGTTGGCGCGCAGCGCTGCGGGCGGTTGGCCACGCAGCCCGTCGTTGGCGCCCAGCGCGACGATGAGCACCTGCGGCTTGAGCTTCAGCGCCCAGTCGAGCCGCCGCAACCCGCCCGCGCTGGTGTCGCCGCTGACGCCCGCGTTGACGACGCGGTAGTCGAAGCCCTCGCGCCGCAGCCGCGCCTCGAGCAGCGCCGGGTACGCCTCCTCAACGCCGACGCCGAGTCCGGCCGTCAGGCTGTCGCCGAGCGCGACGACGACGTGATCGGCGCGCGGCGTCGCCGACGCCGCGCTCGCGACGAGCACGCTGACGAGCAGCGCGCGAAGCAGGCCCACGCTCCGAGTGTAGTATGACGAGGATGCTCGTCTCGATCCGCAACCTCACGCTGCGCCTGCCGAGCGGCGGCCGCATGCTCACGGTGCTCGACGACGTCTCGCTCGACGTTCTCGCCGGCGAAGCGCTGGCCGTCGCGGGCCCGTCCGGCAGCGGGAAGTCCACGCTGCTCGGCCTCGTGGCCGGGCTCGACACGCCGACGTCGGGCACGATCGTGGTCGCCGGCGCCGAGGTGACGCGGCTCGGCGAAACCGCGCTCGCTCGCTTCCGGCGCGAGACGCTCGGTTATGTCTTCCAGTCCTACCACCTGATTCCGACGCTCACCGCCGCCGAGAACGTCGCGGTGCCGCTGGATCTCGCGGGCGTGTCGGGCGCGCCCGCCCGCGCGCGCGAGCTGCTGGCCGGCGTCGGGCTCGCCGACCGCGGTCATCATTATCCGGCGCAGCTGTCGGGCGGCGAGCAGCAACGCGTCGCGCTCGCGCGCGCCATGGCGCTGGATCCGCCGCTGCTGCTGGCCGACGAGCCGACGGGCAACCTGGACTCCGCCACCGGCGGCGCGATCGTCGAGCTGCTGTTCGCGCTCAACCGCGACCACGGCACGACACTGTTGCTCGTCACGCACGACGACCTCCTCGCCGAGCGGGCCGATCGCGTCGTGTCGCTGCGCGACGGTCGGGTCGCCGGCGAGCGGCGGCGCGCCACGCTCGTGCCGTGACGGCGGCGCCACGGCTCGCGTGGCGGCAGGCGCGCGGCGCCTGGCGTCACTTCGTTCTGCTGGCCGCGTGTGTCGCGCTCGGCGTGGCCGCGCTGGTCGCCGTCGGCTCGTTCGCCACCACGCTCGATCGCACGCTGGCACGCGAGGCCAAGGCGCTCACGGGCGGCGACCTCGAGCTGCGCGCGGCGCGGCCGCTCGACGGCGACAGCGCCGCGGCGCTCGCGGATCTGCGCGCCCGGGGCGCCGTCATCGTCGGCGTGCGCGAGCTGGTCGCGATGGCCCGCGGCGCGGACGGACGGGCGCTGCTCGTCGAGGCCAAGGCGCCCGACGCCGGCTATCCGCTCTACGGGCGGCTGCAGCTCGCCCCGGCCGAGCCGCTGCCGGCGCTGCTCGCGAACGACGGCGCCGTCGTCCAGCGCGAAACGCTCGAGCGGCTGGGGCTGCGCCCCGGCGATCGGCTCGCGCTCGGCCGCGCGACGTTCACGGTGCGCGGCATCGTCGAGCGCGAACCGGATCGCGCGGCCAGCCTCGTCACGCTCGGCCCGCGCGTGTTCATCGCCGGCGACGCGCTGGAGCGCACGGGCCTCGTGCAGATCGGCAGCCGCGTCCGCTATCGCGTGCTCGTGCGACTGCCCGAGCGGTTGGCCGCGCGCGACACGCGCGAGGCGCTGGCGCGTCGCATCGCCGACCCCGGCATCCGCGTGGCCTCGTACGACGAGGCGCAGCCCGGGCTGCGGCGCTTCTTCTCGCAGCTCGCGACCTATCTCGGCCTCGTCGGCCTCGCGAGCCTGCTCGTCGGCGGCATCGGCGTGGCATCGTCGGTCGCCACGTTCGTACGGCGTCAGGCGCCGACCATCGCGATCTTGAAGGCGCTCGGCGCCGACTCGCGCACGCTGCTCGCGACGTTTCTCTGGCAGACACTCACCGTCGGCGCCGTCGCGAGCGTCGTCGGTGCCGGCCTCGGCGCGGCGCTGCAGCCGGTGCTCATCCGCCTGCTCGCGGGCTTCGTGCCGTTCGCGCTCGAGGCGCGTGTCGAGCCGCTCACGCTCGCGCGCGGCGTGCTCATGGGCGTGCTCACGACGCTGCTGTGTGCGATGTGGCCGTTGCTGGCGGTCCGCGACGTTCGCCCCAGTCTGATCCTGCGCCGCGACGTGGACGCCGTGCCGGCGCGCGGCCGGCGTCCGTGGGCCGCGGCGCTGCCCATCGCGATGGGCCTCGCAGCGCTGGCGCTGTGGCAGGCCGGCTCGCTCAAGCTCGGCGGCATTTTCCTCGGCGCCGCGCTCGCCGCCCTCGTCACGCTGTGGGCGCTGGCGCGCGGCCTCGTCGGCGCGGCGCGGCGGCTTCCGCGCGCGCCGTGGCCCGCGTGGCGGCACGGGATCGGCAGCCTGCGACGGCCCGGTGGCCAATCCGCGCGCGTGGTGGTCGCGCTGGGGGCCGGCGTCATGCTGCTCGTCGCCGTCGCGCTCCTTCACGAGGCGCTCGACGCGCAGATCGACCACGAGCGGCATCGTGAGGCGCCGTCGTTCTTCTTCGTCGACGTCCAGCCCGACCAGCGCGAGGCGTTCGCGCGCGTGCTCGCGCAGGCCGCCGGCGACGACGTCACGCCGACGCTGACGCCGATCGTCCGCGCTCGGCTGGCCGCCGTGAACGGCGTACGCGTCACGCGCGATCTGGTGCGCCGCCGCGTTGGCGAGGACCGCGAGGGCGCCTTCTATTACACTCGCGAATACGCGCTGACCTGGTCGGCGGCGCCGCCGCCGGGCAACGTGCTGACGCGCGGACGGTGGTGGGGGCCGGAGCCCGGGCCGCCGCGCATCTCGGTGGAGGAGGCCATGGCCAAGCAGCTCGGCGTGGACGTCGGCGGGCACCTGACCTTCGACGTGCAGGGCGTGCCCGTCGAGGCGGAGGTGGCGAGCCTGCGCAAGGTGGACTGGCAGAGCCTCGGCACCAACTTCTTCGTGGTGTTCTCGCCGGGCGCGCTCGACGGCGCGCCGGTGACGTTCGTCGCCACCGCGCGCACGACGGCCGCCGCGGAGGGCGCCGTGCAGAGCGCGGTGGCCGCCGCGTTTCCGAATGTCACGGCCATTCCCGTGCGCGACGTGCTGGAGCGCGTGGGCGCCGTGCTCGGCGACATCGCCGTCGCCATCCGCGTGATGGCGCTGTTCACCGTCGCCACCGGCGTCGTCGTCATGGCCGGCGCGCTCACCGCGACGCGCTACCAGCGGCTCTACGAGTCGGTCGTGCTGCGCACGCTCGGCGCCACGCGCGGCGTCGTGGCGCGCGCGTTCGCCGTCGAATACGCCTGCCTCGGCGCCGCCGCCGGCGTCGGCGGGACGGCGCTCGCCTGCCTCCTCGCGTGGATCGTCCTGCGCTTCGTGCTCGACACGCCGTGGCATCTCGAGCCATGGGCGCTGCTGGCCGGCGTCGTCGCCAGCGTCGGGCTCGCCATCGCCGTCGGGTTCCTCGCGACGTGGCGGCTGCTCGGCGAAAAGCCGCTGCCGGTGCTGCGCCGTGAGTGAGCGGCCGGCCTTCGAGCCGCTCGGCCTCGACCACGTCGTGCTGCGCGTGGCCGACCAGGCCGCGTCACGCAAGTTCTACGAGGAGGTTCTCGGCTGCACGCTGGAGTTCGTCAACGAGCCGATCCGCCTCGTCCAGTTGCGATTCGGCGAGGCGCTCATCGATCTGCTGCCCGCCGACGGGCCACCGCCGCCGCACGGCCGCGGCGTCGATCACATCTGCTTGTCGATCCGCGCAGAGGACCTCGAGGCGGTCGCGATCGCGCTGCGCGCGCGCGGTGTCGAGACCGATGGCGAGGTCAAGCAGCGCCGCGGCGCATGGGGAGTCGGACCGTCGCTCTACATTCGCGACCTGGACGGCTATCAGATCGAGCTGAAGCCGCGCGACTGAGCCCAGCGTACTCGGGCAGGGTCGTCGCCGGCGCCGGTCTGGCGGCGCTCGCCGTCGCGATGGGCATCGGCCGCTTCGCGTTCACGCCGATCCTGCCGATGATGCAGCAGGACGCCGGCGTGTCGATCGCGGCCGGCTCGTGGCTCGCGGCCGCGAATTATGTCGGCTATCTCGTCGGCGCGCTGTCCGTCATGCTCGTGCCGATCTCGGCCCCGACGGCGATCCGCGCCGGTCTCGTCACCATCGGCGTCACGACGCTCGCGATGGGACTTCACGATGCGTTCGCCGGTTGGCTCCTCCTGCGTGCGCTCGCCGGCATCGCGAGCGCCTGGGTGCTCGTCTGCACGTCGGCGTGGTGTCTGGAGCGGCTGCAGCCGCTGCGCCGGCCGATGCTTGAAAGCACGGTGTTCGCGGGCGTGGGTACCGGCATCGCCCTCGCCGGAGCCGCGTGTCTGGCGTTCATGCGCCTCGCCACGACGTCCTCGCGAGCCTGGATCGTCTTCGGCGTCGGCTCGCTGATCGTGACCGGCGTCATCTGGCCGGTGTTCGGTCACGCGGATCGGCCAGTCTCTCGGGCACCGGGACGGCCGCGGCTGGCGTGGGACGCCGAGTGGCTGGGCCTCACCTTCTGTTACGGCGCCTTCGGCTTCGGCTACATCATCCCCGCGACCTTCCTGCCGGTCATGGCCCGACAGGCGATCCGTGATCCCGCCGTGTTCGGCCTGTCGTGGCCGCTGTTCGGGGCCGCCGCGATCATCTCGACGCTGCTCGCCGGTCGCATCCGACGCCGCGTCAGCAACCGTCGGCTGTGGATCGCGAGCCACGTTCTAATGGCGCTCGGCGTCGCGCTGCCCGTGATCCGACCGGGGATCGCGGCCACCCTGCTCGCCGCGCTCGGCGTCGGCGGCACGTTCATGGTGGTCACGATGCTCGGGATGCAGGAGGCGCGTGAGGTCGGCGGACCGGCCGCGACGGGCTTGATGGCCGCGATGACGTCGGCCTTCGCGCTCGGCCAGATTGCCGGCCCGCTCGCCGCGAACTACCTGCACGGCGCGGACGGGAATTTTTCCGCGGCGTTGCTGGTCGCCTGCGGCGCCCTGGTGATCAGCGCCGCAGTGCTGGCGTCCGTTTCACGTCCCGGCCGCCCCGGTGTCTCATAGGCGTATGGGCCTGCAACCATTCGAGACCGTGGTGACGGCGCATCACACCGAGATCTATCGATATCTCCTGCGTGTCACGTGGCGCTCAGGTGACGCCGACGACCTGAGTCAGGAGACCTTCTTGCGCGCCTACCGTGCGTGGGATGGCCTGGACGAAGCCGCCAACGTGCGCGCCTGGCTGTTCACGATCGCGACCAATCTTGCCCGCAACTACTTCCGATCGGAGAGTCGGCGGCGACGTGCCTACGCCGGCGTGAGCGAGGTCCGCACTGACGTCGATCCCGCCAGCCCAGAAGACGCGCGGCGCTTCCACGAGACGCGCGCCCTCGTCGAACGCGTCGTGGATGATCTGCCGCTCAAGCAGCGTCTGGCGTTCGTGCTGCGCAAGCTCCACGACCTCGAGTACGACGCGATCGGCAAGAGCCTGAACTGCTCGCCGGAGAGCGCACGCGCACACGTGTTCCAGGCCCTCAAGAAGATCCGCCTCGGCCTCAACGGCCACGAACTTTCGATGATGGAGAACGTGCGATGACTGCCAAATCCCCGTCCTGCCGCGCGATCGAACTCGATCTCGTCGCCACGGCGACGGGTGAGGCGGAGTCGCGTTCCGCCGAGCGCGTTCAGCGCCATCTCGATGCCTGCGGGTCGTGCCGCGACGACTTCGACCGCTACCGCGCCGTCGAGTCCCTCACGCGCGGCTTGCGCGCGGCGCCGCCCGCCGACGCGCTCGCCCGCTCGCGCGCGGGGCTGGAGTCGCGGCTGGCGGATCTCAAGCAGCGTCGCGTGGCGTATCGCATCTTCCCGTCGCCGCTCGGCCACATTCTCATCGGCCGCTCGGAGCACGGCATCGCCGTCGTCGAGTACCTGCATGGCGACGCCTCGCTGCGCGCCTCGCGGCTCGCGGGCCTCGAAGGCGTGGAGGCGGTGCCGGGAGGGCCGGAGCTCGAGCGCCTGCAGCGCGATCTGTTGGACTACATCGGCGGCCGTCGCCGGGACCTCGACTGGACGCTCGACTGGCGGCTCGCGCGGAGCGATTTCGAGCGCGCGGTGCTCGAAGCGACGGCGGCCATCCCGTACGGGGCGGTCGCCTCGTACGCGGGCGTCGCGCGGCGCATCGGCAAGCCGAGCGCGGTGCGCGCGGTGGCGCAGGCATTGCGCTGGAATCCGCTGCCGATCGTCGTGCCCTGTCATCGCGTGATCGGCACCTCGGGCCGGCTCACCGGCTACGCGGGCGACAAGATCTCGCTCAAGCAGCAGCTCCTCAGCGTCGAGGGCGTGAAGCTGCACGCGGCGCAGCGCGACGTCAGCGTTGCGCGCGAGGCGATGTACGCGCTCGGCGAGGGCGAGACGCAATACTGCCTGCCGACCTGCGGCTCCATCGGCACGCGCAGTCTCTCGCTGCTCACGCTGTTCGCCTCCCGGGCGGACGCCGAGGCACGCGGCTTCGCGCCGTGCACGGACTGCCGGCCCGATCTCCATCCGCTGGAAGCCGCGTAAGACGCACGCCGTCTTTCACGTCCACCTTCGCGCGGTGTCATACCGGGCGGAGGTGGATGATGGCCAAGCGAATCCTGGTTCCGGTGGCGGCGAACGAGCGTGCCGAAGCCATCGTGCCGGTGGTGGCGGCCCTCGCGCGCGACGGCGGTGGCACCGTACGGCTCCTGAACGTGCAGCCGTTGCAGGCTACGCGCTTCGACGATTATGCGCGCACGCTGCCGGTGTACGGCTACGACGTCGGCTTCTCGCTCGACGCCCAGCGACGCGTGCTCACGTACGGCCACGCCCACGAAGCACGCGTCGAGTCCGAGACGCTCGAGCGGCTGCGGCAGCTCGAGCCGCTGCTCGACGGCGTGCCGATCGAGCGCGCCGTGCGATTCGGCGACGTCATCGACGAGATCGTGCGCGAGGCGGAAGCCTTCGAGGCCGACCTCGTCGCGTTCACCGAGCGACCGCGCCGGTGGTGGCGGCCGGCGCTCGCCCGGATCGTCGACCGCGTGCGCAGGCGCGTGCGCGTGCCGGTGCTGGCGCTGGTCGGAGGTGCGCGATGACCGCGCTGGCGGGCGTGCTCGTGGTCGTCGGCCTGCCGATCGTGGCGGTGGTGGGACTGCTGAAGCTGGTCGACGCGCTGCAGGCGCGACGCGCCCACGTCATCGCGCGCCAGATCGAGGTGACCGACGCGATCCATCGCGAGTTTGGCGCGATCGTCGCGCCGATCGTGACTCGCGCGCGCGGCGGCTGGCGCGTGACGCTGGCGCTGGACCCGCGCGATCCGCACGCGGCCGCCGTCGTCGACCTCGCCGCGCGCGTATTCGGAGCGGCCGCCACGGTCGAGGTGGCGCTCGTCGCCTCGCCGACGGCCGAGCGGCGACGACTGGCCACTCAGAACAGGGACCGGATCGCCTCCGCGATGTCGGCCTGAGTCGGGATGGTCGCGCGATCGAGGCCGTCGTTGTAGGGCATCGGCACCGCGCGCGCGCCGACCCGCACCACGGGCGCGTCGAGCTCGTCGAGCGCCTTCTCGGCCACGACGGCCGCCAGCTCGGCGCCGAAGCCGCCGCGCTTCACCGCCTCGTGCGCGATGACCAGGCGATGCGTCTTGGCGATCGACGCGAGCAGCGTCGCCTCGTCCAGCGGCACGAGCGTGCGCGGGTCGATCACCTCGACGCTGATGCCTTCCTTCTCGAGATCGGCGGCCGCCGCGAGCGCCCGCGCGACCATCGCCTGGGTCGCGATCACGGTCACGTCGCTGCCCGTCCGCTTGACGTCGGCCGTCCCGAACGGGATCGCGTACGGCTCGGTCGGCACCGGCCCCTTCACGGCGTACAGGGCCTTGTGCTCGAGGAAGATGACCGGATTGTCGTCGCGGATCGCCGAGGCCAGCAGCCCCTTGGCGTCGTACGGTGTCGACGGCGCGACGACGACGAGGCCGGGCACGTGCGCAAACCAGGCCTCGAGACTCTGCGAGTGCTGCGCGGCGAGTCGGATACCGCCGCCCTGCGGGCCGCGAATCACGAGCGGAACGGTGGGGCCGCCGCCGAGCATGTACCGGAACTTCGCGGCCTGGTTCACCACCTGGTCCATCGTCATCGCCACGAAGTCGAAGATCTGGATCTCGACGACGGGCCGCAGGCCGGCGATGGCGGCGCCGACGCCCGCGCCCACGAAGGTCGCCTCCGAGATCGGCGTGTCGCGCACGCGATCCTCGCCGAACGCCTCGCGCAGGCCGCGCGTGACGCCGAAGATCCCGCCGATGAGCGAGACGTCCTCGCCCATGACGAACACGCGCTCGTCGCGCGTCATCTCCGCGTGCAGCGCCTCGTTGAGGGCCTCCGCCATCGTGCGCTCGGGACCGCGGCGGTCCGCGGGCTCCGTGACCGGAGCGTGCGGCGCGTACACCGACGATTCCATGATCTCGACGGTGGGCTCCGCGCTCTCCGTGGCGAAACGGACGGCCCGGTCCAGCTCGCCTTCGACGGCCTCTTCGAGCTCTTTCAGCCTCATGATCGAGGTGCCGCGTCGCTCGAGCTCGCTGTGGAGCCGCGCGATCGGATCTTTCTCCATCCACTCGCGCTCTTCGTCCTTCGTGCGGTAGTCGGGCAGGTTGGCGCGCATGCTGTGACCGCCCCAGCGATAGGTGACCGCTTCGATCAGCGTGGGACCGTCGCCGGCGCGCGCCCGTGCCACCGCCGTCTTCACCGCCTCGTACACGGCGAGGACATCGTTGCCGTCGACGCGCACGCCGGGAATGCCGTAGCCGCCCGCGCGGGCGGCGATGGAGGTGCCCGCCGTCGTCCGCGTGCTCGCCGTCGAGAGCGCGTACTGGTTGTTCTCGCAGAGGTAGACGACCGGCAGCTTCCAGACGGCGGCCAGATTCAGCGACTCGTGGACCACACCCTGATTGGCGCCGCCGTCGCCGAAGAACGCGACGACGACGCGGTCGGTGCGGCGGATGCGACTGGCGAGGGCGGCCCCGGTGCCGATCGGCAGGCCGGCGGCGACGATGCCGTTGCAGCCGAGGATGTTGAGATCGAGCGCGGCGATGTGCATCGACCCGCCGAGGCCGCGGCAGTAGCCGTCCACGCGGCCGAACAGCTCGGCCATCATGCGATCCACGCGTGCGCCCTTCGCGATGCAGTGGCCGTGGCCGCGATGGGTGCCGACGATGTAGTCGTCCTCGCGCAGGTTGGCGCACGCCGCCGCCGCGACCGCTTCCTCCCCCACGTAGGAGTGCGCGGTGCCCTTCACCAGCCCCTGGACGAACAGTTCCGCCGTCTTCTCGTCGAAGCGACGGATCTTCGCCATCGTCGTGTACAGGCTCTCGAGCTGCTCGATCTCGAGCTTCATGGCTGACCTCCGGCAGAGTGCCGCGCGGACCGCACCCGCTTAGACCACGATCGAGGGACGGCCGTCAAGCCGGCTTGACAGATGCGATCGACTGAGGACCAGGGGAGCGGTCCGGGAGAGCACGCGATGGGACGGACGCTGGTGTGCGCCGCCGCGATGGCGCTGGGGTTGACCGTGACGGCCGTCGCGCGCGCGGGCGACCTCGAGGGTCGCAGCGGCCCGCTCGCCTGGCGCGCGACCGACGTTCAACAGAGCACGGTCACGGTGGACGGAAAGCGCCACGCGAGACACGAGTTCGCGCTCACGGTCAAGAACACCGGCGCCGGCCCGCTGAGCCTCAGCGGTTACGAGGCGGCGATCTCCTATTTCGGCGTGCCGATGAACGAGATGGCGGGCCCGCTACAGGTGACGGTGCCCTCGGGTCGGGAACACCGGTTATCGTTCTATACGCTCCTTGCCTGTCCCGACGAATCCCGCGCATGTCGGTTCTCGGAGGGCCCGAGCTGGCGCATCACGTTGACCGGGCGCGCCGAGAACAACCCCGCGTTCACCGCGCCGATCGAGCTCATGCTGCCGACCGACGCGAACGTCCCGATCGTTCGTCGAGAGCGGGTCCTCGTGAGGCGCATACAGTCCGGCCCCGATCCAGCGCGAGTGCCGGCGACGTTCAAGCCCGGCGTGATCCTCGTGCCGGCATCCGTGAACGGCCATGACGTGACGCTGCTGTTCGATACCGGCTCTCAAGTCTGCCTGCTCAGCCCCGAGGTGGCGCGTCGTCTCGGAATCGTCATCCCCGCGGACGCGCCCTCGCTGGCGCTCATCGGCGTCGGCTCCGCCGGCGGCGCACTCGTGCAACTACCGCCAGTGCGCGTCGGGGATTACATCGTCGAGCACCTCACCGGCGCCGTCACGTCGCTGGCAGGCTTTCCGTTCGCCATCGACGGCGTCCTGGGAACGAACTTCATCGAGGCCTTCCGGGTCACGATCGACCACCGGGCCAAGGAGCTCCGTCTCGAGGCTCGCTGAGCCGCTGGCACTTCGCTTGCTCGATACCAGGGCAGGAGGGCTCGCTCATGCTGGGCTTGGCCTTGGCGCTGCTCGTTGCACTCGTCGTCACCACCCCTGCGCTTGCCCAGGACCGACCCGCGGCCGGGATGAACCGGGAGCAGAACGCCCCCGGCGCGGCGGGTCCCAAGGACTCCGGCGTCGTGCAGCGCGGCACGCA
>QHSO01000183.1 GCA_003220475.1 Candidatus Rokuibacteriota bacterium
GCGGCGCGCGTGCTCGACACGCGCGCGGCCCGGATTCTCGAGAAGCGGCGCTGGCTCCTCGCGCGGAAGAACGGCGCGTGAGCGCCGCCGCCGCCAGCCGGCTCTTCGTCGCGCCCGCCCTGCTCGTCATCGGGGTGTTCTTCTTCCTGCCTGTCGTCGCGGCGCTGGCCGTCAGCTTCACGGACTTCGACATCTACGCGCTGGCCGACTTCGGGAATATGAGATTCGTCGGCCTCCAGAACTACGCGCGGCTGCTCGAGACGCCGCTGTTCTGGCAAGCGTTCGGCAACACGCTCTACTTCGTCGTGATCGGCGTGCCGCTGTCGGTGGGCACGTCCCTGGGCCTGGCCCTTTTGCTCCACTCGCGGCTGGTGCGATTCCGCGGCCTGTTTCGCACGGCGCTGTTCGCGCCGGTCGTGACGACGCTCGTCGCCGTCGCGGTGATCTGGCGCTACCT
>QHSO01000184.1 GCA_003220475.1 Candidatus Rokuibacteriota bacterium
TCTGGCGGCGTTTCCGGCACGTGACGCTGCCGATGCTCGGCCCCGTCATGGCGATGGTGAACGTCCTCACCATCGCCGGGTACTTCCAGCTCTTCGCCGAGCCTTACGTGATGACGCAGGGCGGGCCGCTGCAGAGCACCGTGAGCGTGCTGTACTTCATGTACGAGGAAGGATTCAAGTGGTGGAACCTCGGCTCGGCGTCGGCGGTCGCCTTCATGCTGTTCCTCTTCATCCTCGCGCTGACCGCCGTGCAGCTGCGGCTCGCGCGATGGCAGCAACCCGCATGACGCCCAGGGTGGCGGGCGTGCTCGTCAACGGGCTGCTGCTCGTCGCCGCCGTCGTGACCATCGCGCCGCTCGTGTGGATGGTGTCGGTGTCCTTCATGGCGCCGGGCGAGGCGAGCGCCTTCCCGCCGCCGCTGGTGCCGGGCCAGCCCACCCTCTTGAACTACCGCGAGCTCTTCGCCCACGCCGGGATGGGCCGCTATCTCGTGAACAGCGTCGTGCTGACGGTCGCGGTGACGCTCGTGTCGCTCTCGTTCAACGTCGCCGCCGGCTACGCCTTCGCGAAGCTGCCGTTCGGCGGCCGCGACCGCATCTTCAAATCGCTGCTCGCCGCGCTCGTGATCCCGGGGCAGGTGGCGATGGTGCCGCTCTTCCTGCTGCTCAAGCAGATGGGCCTCGTGAACACCTACGGCGGCGTCATCGTGCCGGCGATGGCGAGCATCTTCGGCATCTTCGTGGTGCGCCAGTACGCGCTCTCGATCCCGGACCAGGTCCTCGAGGCCGCGCGCATCGACGGCGCGAGCGAGTTCCGTATCTTCCGCTCGGTGATCGTGCCGGTGCTCAAGCCGATCATCGTCACGCTCGCGGTCTTCACGGCGCTCGGCACCTGGAACGACTTCATGTGGCCGCTGATCGTCCTGAACGACAGCGACCTCTATACCCTGCCCGTCGCGCTGGCCAGCCTGTCGCGCGAGCATGTGCAGGACAACGAGCTGATGATGGCGGGCTCCGTCCTCACCACGCTGCCCGCGCTGCTCGTCTTCCTGGTACTCCAGCGCTACTATGTCGACGGCATCATGCTCGGCAGTGTAAAAGGATGAGCCGACTCCTCGCTGTTGTGATCGTCATCGTGTGGACCGCAGTGGTCCCGGCGCACGGCGCCCAGGCCTCGCAAGAGCGCGTGCTCGACGGCTTCGACGACATCGCGCCGTGGGCCGCGATCGGGTCCGACGACGTGCAGGCGTCGGTGCATCACGCGCACGGGGTTCACGGGCCCGCCCTGCGCCTCGACTTCGACTTTGCGGGCACGGCCGGCTACGCCATCGCCCGCCGGGAACTGCCGCTCGTGCTGCCCGAGAACTACGAGATCAGCTTCTGGATCCGCGCCGACGCCGCGGTGAACACGTTCCAGCTGAAGCTCGTGGACGCGAGCGGCGACAACGTGTGGTGGTTCAACCGGCCGAACATCGAGCTGCCACCCGCATGGCAGCTCGTCAGGATCAAGAAGCGTCACATCCACTTCGCGTGGGGACCGACCAGTGATCGCACGCTGCGGCAGGCCGCCGCTCTCGAGTTCGTGGTGGCCGCCGGTCGCGGCGGCGGGCACGGCTCCGTCTACGTGAGCGGGCTCGTGTTGCGGGAGCTACCCGCGGAGACCGCCCCCCCGCCGCCGGCGGCGCACGCGTCGTCCGCCCTGCCCGGCGCGACGGCATCGCTGGCCATCGACGGCAGCACCGCGACCGCGTGGAAGAGCGACGGCGCCACGGGCCGGGCTCAGACACTCACCGTCGATTTCCAGCGCCTCCGGGAGCTCGGCGGTCTGATCGTCCGCTGGCTCCCAAACGCGCACGCCTCGCGCTACGATGTCGAGCTTTCCGACGACGGCGCGCAGTGGCGGACGGTACGCAAGGTGCTCCACGGCCGCGGCGGCCCCGACGTCGTGTGGCTCCCCGAGGCGGAAGCGCGGTTCGTGCGCCTCGTCCTCCACGCCGGACCGGCACCTGCCTACGGCGTGACCGAGCTGGAGATCAAGGACGCGTGGTTTGGCACCTCGCCGAATGCCGCGTTCGAGGCTCTCGCGCGCGAAGCTCCGCGTGGGACGTATCCGCGTGGCATGTCCGGCGAGCAGACGGCATGGACCGTCGTCGGCATCGATGCCGGCGCGGACAGCGGTCTCCTGTCCGCGGATGGCGCGCTGGAGGTGTCCAGGCGCGGCTTTTCCATCGAGCCGTTCGTGGTCACCGATTCGCGGGTCGTGAGCTGGGCCGACGTCGACACGCGGCCGTTTCTGCTCGACGGCTCGCTGCCGATCCCCGGCGTGACGTGGCGGCATCCGTCGTGGGAGCTGCGCGTGACGGCGTTCGCGTCCGGCTCGCGCGAGGTCTCACGCCTGGTGGCGCGGTACGAGCTGAAGAACCTCACGCGCGAGGCGACGACCGTGCAGCTCGTGCTCGCCGTGCGTCCGTTCCAGGTGAATCCGCCCGTGCAGTCGCTCAACATCCTCGGCGGCGCGAGCGCGATCCGGGACATTGCATGGGACGGCGAGGGTCTGTCGGTCAACAGCGACCGCGTCGTCTACCCGCTCCGCGCGCCAGAGCGCGTGGTCGCGTTCCCCTTCGACGCCGGACCGCTGCCGCGCCTGCTCGGTGCACCGGACTGGTCCGGCCCGGCACGGGTCCACGACGAGGTCGGCTGGGCATCGGCCGCGATGGCCTACCGGCTGACCCTCGAGCCGGGGGCGACGGCGACGGTGGGCGTCGTCGTGCCGCTCACGGGCTCGAAGGCCCGGCCGGACGTGACCGGCGAGCCGGGGACGTGGATGGACCGCGAGCAAGCGGCCGTCGCCGGCGCGTGGCGCGAACGACTCGATCGCGTCTCGATCGAGGTTCCGGCGGCGGGCCAGCCGGTGGTCTCGACGCTCCGCACCGCGCTCGCGCACGTGCTCGTCACACGTGACGGGCCGGTGCTGCGGCCCGGCGTCCGGTCGTACGCGCGCTCGTGGATCCGCGACGGCGCGATGATGGCGGAGTCACTGCTGCGATTGGGCCACCCCGACGTCGCCGCCGACTACCTGCGCTGGTACGTCCATCACCTCTTCTCGAGCGGCAAGGTGCCATGTTGCGTCGACGAGCGCGGCCGTGATCCGGTGCCGGAACACGACAGCCCCGGCGAGCTCGTGTTCCTCGCGGCCGAGACGTACCGCTACACGGGTGATCGCCGCCTGCTCGAGGACGTCTGGCCGCACGTCGAGCGAAGCATGGCGTATCTCGAGTCGCTGCGGCAATCGGAACGAACCGCGAAGAACCTCACCCCGGCCAACCGCGCTTTCTACGGACTGTTGCCGCCGTCCATCAGTCATGAGGGGTACGCGGCGAAGCCGATGCACTCGTACTGGGACGATTTCTGGGCGCTCAAGGGCTACACGGGCGCGGTCGCCATCGCGTCCGCGCTTGGCCGACACGACGCCGCCCGACGGTTCGCGGCCGCGGGCGACGAATTCCGGGAGGACCTCGCCGCGTCGCTGCGCCATGCCATCCTCGCGCACGGCATCACGTATCTTCCGGGCGCGGCCGAGCTCGGCGACTTCGATCCGACATCGTCGACGATCGCCATTTCGCCGCGGGGCGAGCTGCACCGGCTGCCGGCCGAGCTGGTGCTCGCAACCTTCGACCGATACTGGCGCGAGTTCACCGACCGGCGCGACGGCCGCAAGGCGTGGTACGACTACACGCCGTACGAGATCCGCAATGTGGGGACCTTCGTGCGCCTGGGCTGGCGCGAGCGCGCGCACGAGCTCCTCGCGTTCTTCCTGGACGGCCGCCGTCCGCCTGCGTGGAACCAGTGGCCGGAGGTCGTCCATCGCGATCCGAGGGAGCCGCGCTTCGTGGGCGACATGCCGCATGGCTGGATCGCGTCGGATTACATCCGCGCGGCGCTCGACCTCTTCGTGTACGAGCGCGAGCGCGACAACGCGCTCGTACTCGCGGGCGGCGTTCCCGCAGGGTGGCTCGAGGGACCGGGAGTCACGGTGAGGGACCTGCGTACGCCGTTCGGGCGCGTGAGCTACTCACTCAAGCGCGACGGCTCGCACATGGTGCTGCAGGTGGCCGGCGACGCGCGGCCGCCCGGCGGGTTCGTGTTCGCGTGGCCGGGCGCAGAGCGGCGCTTCCACGAGCTTCCGGCCACGGTGGTCGTCGATGGCAGCCGGTGAACGCCTGATCGAGTTCCCGCACAACTTCCTCTGGGGCGCGGCGACGTCGTCCTACCAGATCGAGGGCTCGCCGCTCGCCGACGGCGCCGGGCCCAGCATCTGGCACCGCTTCTCGCACACGCCTGACCGCGTGCACGACGGCGAGACGGGCGACGTCGCCTGTGACCACTACCGCCGGTACGCCGACGACGTCGCGCTGATGCGGAGGCTCGGGATCAACGCATACCGGTTCAGCATCTCGTGGAGCCGCGTGATGCCCCGGGGAAGAGGTGCTACGAATCCCGCCGGCGTCGACTTTTACGACCGGCTCGTCGACGCGCTCCTCGCGAACGGGATCGAGCCGTTGGTCACCCTCTATCACTGGGACCTGCCGGCCGCGCTGGACGACCTCGGCGGGTGGCTCAATCCGGAGGTCGCGCAGTGGTTCGCCGAGTACGCGGCCGTCATGTTCCGGAAGCTGGATGACCGGGTCAAGCTGTGGACGACGCTCAACGAGCCGTGGGTCAGCACCGACGCGGGATACCTGCATGGCGTACACGCGCCCGGCCACCGCAGCCCCTTCGAGGCGCCGATTGCGTCGCATCGTCTGCTGCTCGCGCACGCGGAGGCCGTGCGGACGTATCGAGCGGAGGGCCGACATCGGATCGGCCTCGTGGTGAACCTGGAGCCGAAGTACGCCGCGTCGGACGACGCCGAGGATCTCGCCGCTACCGTCCGGGCCGACGCGTACATGAACCGCCAGTATCTTGATCCCGTGTTTCTGGGCCGGTACCCGGAGGAGTTGGCGGAAGTGTTCGGCGAGGCGTGGCCGCGCTGGCCGGCGGACGACCTCGTGCTGATCAGGCAGCCGATCGACTTCATCGGCGTCAACTACTACACGCGCAGCGTCACGCGGTTCGATCCACGGGCGTGGCCGCTGCGCGTGGCGCCCGTTCCCCAGAAGCGCGCGACGCACACGGAGACCGGCTGGGAGGTCTGGGCACCCGGGCTGACACGTGTCTTGACCTGGGTGAAGGAGCGCTACGGCAATCCGCCGGTCTACGTCACGGAAAACGGCGCCGCGTTCTTCGATCCGCCGTCGCTCGACGGCGATCGTGTCGCCGATCCGCTCCGCGTCGACTACCTCCGCAAGCATCTCGCCGCCGTTCACGCGGCGATCGCGGGCGGCGTCGACGTGCGCGGCTACTTCGTCTGGTCGCTCCTCGATAACTTCGAGTGGTCCGCCGGGTACTCCAAGCGGTTCGGGATCGTGCACGTCGACTTCGAGACCCAGACGCGCACGCCCAAGGACAGCGCCGGCTTCTACGCCGACGTCATCGCGTCCAACGGGCGCGTCCTGAGCGACAAGCCCTCATAGGTCGATCTCGATCGCGTTCGTCGCGTCGCCGAGCGCGAGCTTCGCCACCGGCACGCGCCAGCCGCCGATACGGTACGCGTTCTGCTCACGGGTTTCGAGCGGGACCGGCGCGCCGTTAATTGACCAACGACACCCTCATCGCTACGCGCGCATCATCAACCCCCGCCGTGGCACAGGCGACCTCGCCGAGCTGGTAGACGTGCCTCCAATCCGCGAAGGCGATCGGCTGACCAGAACAGCAGTCGAGAGCTTGTAGAACTTCACCTCCTTGAAGCTCTTGCGGCGGCCGGCCGCGCTGAGCCCCAGGTAGAACTCGCGGACGTCGTCGTTGCCGCGCAGCTTGGCGGCCGGACCGTCGAAGACGATCCGGCCGTTCTCCATGATGTAGCCGTAATCCGCGATGCGCAGGGCCATCTGGGCGTTCTGCTCGACGAGCAGGAACGTCGTCCCCCGCTCCTCGTGAATTTTACGGATGATGTCGAAGATCTCGCGCACCAGCAGCGGCGCGAGGCCGAGTGACGGCTCGTCCAGCAGCAGGAGCTTGGGCCGGGCCATGAGGGCGCGGCCGATGACGAGCATCTGCTGCTCGCCTCCGCTCAGGTAGCCCGCGACCTGGTGGCGGCGCGTTACTAAGATTGGGAAGTATTCGTAGATCATCCTCAGATCCTGCTGGATGCCGTCGGCGTCGCGCCGGGTGTAGCCGCCGATCCTCAGATTTTCCTCGACGGTGAGCGTCTCGAGGACCTTGCGGCCTTCCATGACCTGCACGATGCCCCGGCGACAGATGTCCTCCGGGTCCAGGCCGTCGATGCGACGGCCCATGAACTCGATGCTGCCGTCGGTCACGCGGCCGTCCTCGGTCTTGAGCAGGCCGGAGATGGCCTTCAGCGTCGTGGTCTTCCCCGCCCCGTTGGCCCCCAGCAGCGCCACGATCTGGCCCTCGGTGACCTCCAGCGACAGCCCTTTGAGGACGAGGATGACGTCGCTGTAGATGACCTGGACGTTGTTCAGCCGAAGCATTCGGTCCTACTTGCCGATCCACTTCATGTCGCGCTCCACCGAGACCTCCTTCACGGGCACGACCTTGCCGTCCTTGATCACCACCAGCCGCGCTCGGTTAGTCGGCCGATGGTCCTCGTTCGTGTAGGTGAAGGGCGGGGTGATGCCCCACGTGTCCCATTCCCTGAGGGTCTCGAGCGCCTTCTTCACGCCTTCCCCCGTCGGGTTCGGACCCGCGCGCTTGATGGCCTCGGCGGCCATGAGCGTCCACAGCCAGCCGCGCATGTACGGCGAGGCGTGCGTGTCGTTGGGATGGTGCTTCGCGTGCCAGTCCATCAAGGTCTTCATGCCGGGCACGTTCTCGCCCCAGTACGCGACGTCCTGGATGCCGTACACGCCCTCGGCCGCCTCGCGGGCCAGCGCGGGCGTGCGCTCGTCGATGCCGTAGTTGTTGACCACGTACTTCGTCTTCAGGCCGAGCTTGTAGGAGTCCTTCAGCACCACCGGCACCCACTGGGTGTTGGTGTTGATGTAGGCGAAGTCGGGGTCCTTGGTCTTCATCGTCAGGAGCTGGGACGTCGCGTCGGTGAGGACGGTCGGGATGACCTCCTCGTCCACGAGGTCCACGCCGATCTCCTTCGCGTACGCGCGGCCGGACTCGATGGGCGCCCGCCCGTAGGCGTTGTCGGCGAAGATGAAGGCCACCTTCGGCTTGCGGCTTCCGTCCTTCCAGCCTTCCTTCACCCAGTTGAGGAAGATGCGGATCTGGCTCGTGTAGTCGATGCCGCCGGGGAAGTTGTACGGCGTCATCTTGGGATCGGTCAGGTGCCCCGAGTACGAGCCGGAGATGTACGGCATCTTGTCCTTGGTGATGAACGGGCGCAGCGCCTCGGTGTCCGGGGTGCCGTAGCCGAGCACGAGGAGCACCTTGTCGTCCTCGACGAACTTCTTGTAGGCGGCGACGGCGCGCGGCGGCTGGAAGCCGTACTCCACGCTGACCAGCTCGAGCTTCTTGCCGTTGACGCCGCCCTTCTCGTTGATGTACTGCACGGCGTCGGTGCGGCCCTGGGCGATGTCCTTGCCCTGGTCCGAGGTGGGCCCGGTCAGGTCCACCAGGTTGCCAATCTTGATGGTCTGAGCCTCGGCGGGGATGACGCCGAGGCCCAGCGCGAGCAGGGTGAGCACGACAAACAGAACCATGACGACCTCCTTAGTTGTCAGTACGCGTACGGCCACAGCTTCCAGTAGCTCCGGAACCGCA
>QHSO01000185.1 GCA_003220475.1 Candidatus Rokuibacteriota bacterium
GCCAGCGGCTCATGATCGCGATGGCGCTGCTCCCGCAACCCGACTTGATCATCGCCGACGAGCCGACCACCGCGCTCGACGTGACGATCCAGGCGCAGATCCTCCGGCTCCTGCGCACGCTGGTGAAGGAGCGCGGCGTGTCGGTGCTCTTCACCACGCACGACCTCGGCACCGCGCACGAGATCTGCGATCGGGTCGTCGTGATGTACGCGGGTCAGGAGATGGAGGCGGCGCCGGCCGACGCGTTCTTCGCGCGGCCCGCGCACCCCTACACGCGCCGGCTCCTCGCGAGCGTCCCGAGCCCCGACGGCGAGATTCGCGACATCCCCGGCGAGGTCCCGAGCCTCGTCAACCCGCCCTCGGGCTGCCGGTTTCATCCGCGTTGCGAGTACGCCACCGCCGAATGCCGCGCCGGGCGACCGCCGCCGCGCGCGCTCGCGCCGCGCCACGGCGTGCGCTGCCACCATCCCGTCGACGCGCCGGTCGGAGCCGAGCCGTGAGCGTGGCCGTGGCCCCGCTACTCGAGACCGTCGATCTCGTCCGGTATTTTCCCGTGCGCGACGCCTTCGGCCGGCGCGTCGGTCGCATCCGCGCCGTCGACGGCGTCTCGCTCGCGGTGTGGCCGGGCGAGACGCTGGGCCTCGTCGGCGAGAGCGGCTGCGGCAAATCGACGCTCGGCAAGACCGTCATGGGCATCTACGCGCCGACCGCCGGCGAGATCCGCTTCGCCGGCCGCGAGATCGGGCGGCTGCCGCCGCGCGAACGCCGCGCGGTCGCCAGAGATCTTCAGTACGTCTATCAGGACCCCGGGGCCTCGCTCGATCCGCGCTGGAAGGTCGTCCACTCGCTACACGAGCCGCTCAAGATCCACACGCGGCTGTCGCGCGCGGAGCGCGAGCGCGAAGTGAATGCGATCCTCGCCGCCGTCGGATTGCCGGATGCGCACCTCGACCTCTATCCGCACGAGCTGAGCGGCGGCCAGCAGCGTCGCGTCGGCCTCGCGCGGATTCTGACGCTGCGACCGCGGATGGTGATCCTGGACGAGCCGACGTCGGGACTCGACGTCTCGGTGCAGGCCAGCGTGCTCAAGCTCTTTCGCAGCCTGCAGCACACGTTCGCGCTGACCTACGTGTTCATCTCGCACGATCTCGCCGTCGTGCGCGCGATGTGCGCGCGCATCGCCGTGATGTACCTCGGTACGATCGTGGAGCTGGGCGACACGGCGGCGGTGTTCGCCGAGCCGCGCCATCCGTACACGCGCTCGCTGCTGGCCGCCGTGCCGCGCATCGGCGGCCGCCGGATCGCGCAGGACTTCACACTCGAGGGCGAGCCACCGAACCCGCGCGACGTGCCGAGCGGCTGCCGGTTCCGCACGCGCTGTCCGCTCGTCCAGGACATCTGCGTCGTCGAGGAACCGCGACTGCGCGAGGTCGACGGTCGTCGTGTCGCCTGCCACTTCGCCGAGCACTCTCGTCGCTGAGCTCCGAAGCTGAAGGAACGCTGAAGCCAATCTGAAGTTTTCTTCACGCTGTTTTCATTGCCACACCGTGGCGATGGTTCTACGCTCTACGCGTGTCGGTGTGGACACGTCGCCGTCGGTCGCCGGCCGTGACCCGAACCCCGTGAAGCTGCTTCTCGTGGAAGACGACGCTCGCACCGCGCAGGCGATTGCGCGCGGTTTGCGCGAAGAGGGGTACGTCGTCGACATCTCGACATCGGCCGAAGACGCCGAGGCGCTCGCGACCGCGGGGGATCACCGACTGCTGATCGTCGACTGGTATCTGCCGGCGAAAGACGGCCTGGCGATGTGCCGCGATCTCCGACGCCAGGGGGTCATGGTGCCGATCCTCATGCTCACCGCCCGTGATGCGCTGGCCGATCGAGTGGCGGCGCTGGACACCGGTGTCGACGACTACGTCACCAAACCGTTTGCGTTCGCGGAATTGCTCGCGCGGCTGCGCGCGCTGCTCCGACGGTCCGACCTCAGTCGGCCCGTGGTCCTGTCGGTCGAGGACTTGTGCATTGATCCGGTCAGACACCGTGTGACGCGCAATGGTGTGGCGGTCCCGCTGACGCTGAAGGAGTATCAGATCCTCGAGGTGTTGATGCGTCATCCGGGCGAGGTCGTGCTGCGCTCGCAGATCGAGCAAGAGCTCTGGGGCGAAGTCAGCGACGTGACGAGCAATGCGCTGGATGCCCACGTCAGTCATCTTCGCCGCAAGGTCGACCCCCCGGGCGCGAAGCGGCTCCTGCACACGGCACGCGGCCGCGGGTTCTACCTCGGGCCGGCTATCGAGTGATACGCCTCGGATACCGGACGCGCCTCGCGGCCGGGCACGCGATCGTTCTCGCCGTCACGCTCGGTCTCTCCGTCGTCGTGCTCGACTGGACGGTTCGTCGCATCATCCTCGACCAGTTCGACGCGGCACTGCTGCATGCCGCGCAGAGTGTCGGCGCCGAGATTGACGAAGAGGGACCGACGAGCCCCGTCGAGGCGCTGTCGACCAAGCCTGTCCGGCGGTTGCTGTGGACCTTTCGGCCCATCATTCAGGTCGTCGATGCGCGCGGTGGCATCGTGACGCTCCTCGGCTCGCACGTGCCGCTGCAGCTCGATCCGCCGCAGCTCAAGAAGGTGATGGGCCGCGGCAAGATCGCGTTCCAAACGGTCACCACCGCCGACTCGAAGCTGCTTCGCGTCGCCGCGCTGCGTGCGTCGCATGGCGGGCAGGCGTACGCGGTGGAGGTGGCACACCCGCTCGACGACATCGAGCTCGTGTTGCAACGCATCCGCTGGCTGCTGGCCGCCGCCGCCCTCGCGATTCTCATCGCGATCGTCGCGACGGACCTCGCGCTGACGCGTCAGGTCTTGCGTCCGATCGACGCGATCGTTCGGCAGGCCCGGCGCCTGAACGATGCCAGCCTCGCCGAGCCGCTGCCGCATCCGGGCGAACCCGGGGAGCTCGCCCGGCTGGTGGAAACCCTGAACGCGATGCTCGCGCGAATCCATGACAGCGTCGAGGCGCAGCGGCGCTTCACGGCCGACGCGGCCCATGAGCTGCGGTCACCGCTGACGCGTTTGCGCACCGAGATCGAGGTGACGCTGCGCCGGCCGCGCGACGCTGCCGAATACCGCGCCACGCTGGCGACCACGCTGGAGGAGATCGAGCGCCTGGGCGCCGTGGCGGAAAGCTTGCTGATCCTGGCCCGCCTCGACGCCGGCGAAGGTCGCGCCGCCGTCACGGGAACGCATCGGCTCTCGACCATCGTCGAAGCCATCGTCGGTCGGTTCGAGCCGCTTGCCACGTCGCGTGGTCTTGCGCTCCGCATCGCGCCGCACGCCACCGACGCCCTCGTCGAGGCGGCGCCCGGTATCGTCGACGTGGTCGTCGGCAACGTCCTCGACAACGCGGTGAAGTTCTCGCCGCCGGGCGGAACGATCGACGTCGACATCACGGGCACCCCCTACGAGATCTGCGTGACCGTCAGCGACATGGGCCCCGGGATTCCCGAGGATGAGCTGCCTCGCGTGTTCCAGCGGTTTTTTCGCGGCAAGAGCCCGCGAGCGATGGGGGCCTCCGGAGTCGGGCTCGGTCTCGCCATTGCGCAGACGCTCGTGCAGCGCCAGCGCGGCGCCATCGACATCGACAGCAAGCCGGGCTCCGGCACGACGGTGACCATTCGCCTTCCGGCGGTGTCCGATGGATCCTGACGCCTCCGGTCCCCGACGACGTGTGCGGCATTAGCGGCTTCCTCGGCTGGGGACGCCAGCCGGCGGACGAGCAGATCGCTCGCCGCATGACCGCGACGTTACGTCACCGCGGACCCGACGACGAGGGCTACTACGTCGACGGGCCCGTGGCGCTCGGCCATCGGCGTCTTCGTGTCATCGCCCCCGAGAGCGGCCGCCAACCGCTGTCCAACGAGGACGGCTCGGTGTGGGCCATCCTCAATGGCGAGATCTACAACTACGTCGAGCTCCGCGAGGCACTGCTGCGGCGCGGCCATCGCTTCACGACCGAGTCCGATACCGAGGTCATCGTCCATGCCTGGGAGGACTTCGGCGAAGCCTGTGTCGAACATTTCAACGGCATGTTCGCCCTCGCGTTGTGGGACGCGCGAAGCCAGGTTCTTCTCCTCGCGCGGGATCGCATGGGCGAGAAACCGCTCTATTATGCCGAGCTCGACGACTGCCTGGTGTTCGGGTCTGAGCTGAGAGCGTTGTTGGCCCATCCGTGCGTGGCGCGGGAGCTCGATTTCACCGGCTTCGCGAGCTACATGCGCAACGGGTACGTCGTCGACCCGCACACGATCGTGCGCGGCGTGCAGAAGCTGCCGCCGGGACATCTGCTCACCGTCTCCGGGACGAAGACGCGACTCATGCGCTACTGGGACATCGCCTTCCCGCGATCCGAGCGTCGAGATGAATCGGAGTGGGCGGAGCTCGCCTGGGACGGGCTGTGCGCCGCCGTCCGCCGCCGGCTCGTGGCCGACGTTCCGCTCGGCGTGTTTCTCAGCGGCGGGCTCGACTCGAGCTCCGTCGTCGCGGCGACGGCGAGTGTCGCCCCGGCTCGGAAGCTGGCGACGTTCTCCATGGGCTTCACCGAGGCCACGTACGACGAGACGCCTTTCGCCCGTGAGGTGGCTCGCCACTTCGGCACGGAGCACCACGAGTTCGTCTTCACCGCGGCGAACGCGGCCGCTCTCCTGGCCACCCTCGGCCACGCGCAGGACGAGCCGCTCGCAGACCCCGCCTTTCTGCCGACGCTCGAGCTCGCGCGTCAGACGCGGCAGAGCGCCACCGTCCTGCTGGACGGCGATGGCGGCGATGAGCTCTTCTGCGGCTACCCGACGTCGCTCGCCGTCGCTCGGACCCCGCTCTTGTACCGGCTGCCGGGCGGCGTGTTCGATGCCGCCGCGCGAATCGTCGGATGCCTGCCGCGGTCGACTCGCTACGGTAGTCTCGACTTCCTCCTCGGCCATCTCTTCCGTGCCGCCGCCCATCCGCCGGACGTTCGAACGCAGATTTTGATGGGCGGATTTACGCCGGCGGAACAGCACGAGCTGCTGTCCGACGAGGCGCGTGTCGCGTGTGACGCGATCGATGCGTACAGTGACGTCGCCGGGGTGTTGGCCGACGCGCCGGCGCACGACGAGCTCGACCGGCTCATTTATCATCACGCGAAGCTTTACCTGGCCGGTCGCACACTCGTCAAAATGGACCGCGCGACGATGGCGTTCGGCCTCG
Organism: Candidatus Rokuibacteriota bacterium; assembly: GCA_003220475.1. GTDB lineage: Bacteria > Methylomirabilota > Methylomirabilia > Rokubacteriales > CSP1-6 > AR12. The sequence goes on from QHSO01000185.1 coordinate 5,246, forward strand.
AAGCACGCGCGCCGTATCTCGACCACGAGTTCGTCGAGCTCGCGTGTTCCATTCCGTCCGCGCTCAAGCTCAAAGGCTGGACCACGAAGTACCTGCTCAAGCGAATGATGGCCGGGCGGTTGCCCGCCTCGATCGTGCATCGGCGCAAACAGGGCTTCGGGGTGCCGCTCGCGCGTTGGCTCCGAGGTCCGCTTCGGCCATTCCTCGAAGACGTCCTGCACCCCGATGGACTCACGCGCACCGGGCTCTTCTCGCCGCGCGCGGTTGCACGCCTGGTGGCTGAGCATATCGGCAACAAGGCCAATCACGCCTCTGCCCTGTGGACGCTCGTGAGCTTCGAGCTCTGGCGCGAGGCGTACCTGCCGGGTCTCAGATGGGTGTGAATCGAACAGGCTGGCTGCTCCTGCCGGTGCTACTCGCCGCTGCGTTGTTCCTGCCCGCTCTCGGGGGACGCACGATCTATATCTCCGACGAGGCACGTTACGCGCTGCTCGCGCGCAACATGATCGAGCGCGGGCACTGGCTGGTGCCGCATATCGGTGGCGACGTCCACCTGGAAAAACCGCCGCTCTTCATGTGGGCGATCGCTGTCCTGTCCCTGATTCCCGGAGACGTGACCGAATTGACGGCGGCGTTGCCGGCCGCCGTGAGCGGCATCGCCGGCGTTGGCGTGACGTTCCTCTTGGGGCGACGCCTCTTCGGTCCGGCGGGCGGGTTGCTCGCCGGCATCGTTCTCGCGACGACGTCCGGCTACTTCTCGCTGGCCCGCGCCGTCCTGGCCGACATGACGATGACGTTGTTCATCGTCTGTAGTGTCTGGGCGTTCTGGAGCGCGGTCGAGACGTCCGGTTCGGGCGTCCGCGCCATGCTCGCGTGCTATGCGTGTCTGGGCCTGGCGCTCTCGGCAAAGGGCCCGGCGGGATTGACACCGCTTCTCGCCTTCGCGGCATTCCTGGTCACGGAGGACGGATGGCGTGGCCTGACACGGCTCCGGCTTCCCATGGGCATCGCCATCATTGCGCTGATCGCCAGTCCCTGGGCGATCGCCTTCGCCCTGCAACGCGAGGCGAGTTACCTGCAAACGGTGCTGCGCGACGACTACCTCGGACCTCACGTTGCGAAGTGGCAGCGGGTCAGCGAGCTGTTCTTCGCGGCGGGACCATTGGGAGTCAAATTTCTGCCGTGGAGCCTGTTTCTTCCGGCGGCCGTGTGGTTCGGCTGTCGGGACGCCGACGCGGCCACGCGACGCAAGTTCAGATTGTTGACGTGCTGGGCGCTCGCGTACGTCGTCGTCATCACGCTGATGACGCACAAGCGCGAACGATATCTGCTCCCGGTCTACCCCGCGGGCGCGCTCATGGTCGGCTGGCTGTGGCAGCGCTGGATTGCAGCGCCCGATCGTCGGGCCCTGAGAATTCATGCGTGGCTCTGGGGCGCGCTGGCGACGGCGGCGGGGATCGCGCTGTTGTTGCCGCTGCGCCTCCGAACGGAGGAAGCGATCCTGCTGCCATCGTCTCCGACGCTGAAGCTGGTCGCCGCGGCGGGCATCGTCGTCGCGGGCGCCGTCGGGCTCTGG
>QHSO01000186.1 GCA_003220475.1 Candidatus Rokuibacteriota bacterium
CGCCGCGCGGATCTCGATGCGGTCGAGAAGACGCTCGGTGCGCTGGGATTCCGTCCCGTGGACCGCCGCGCCGGCTTTGCGCGGGAGTTCTCTTACACACTGGAGCTCGCGCGGCCGGGTGTTGTCGTCGAGCCGCACTGGACGCTCGCGTATCCGCCGTTCGCCGACGCGCTCGACATGGACCACGTGTGGGCGCGCTGCCGCCCGGGACGCGTCGTCGGCGAGCCGGCGCTGCTGCTGTCGTCCGAGTCGCTGCTGCTCAACCTCTGCCTGCACCTGATCCACAAGGCGCCGGACGTGCCGCTGCTCTGGCTGCTCGACGTCGATCGCCTCATCCGCCGCGAAGCCGGCGCGATCGACTGGGACGAGCTGCTCGCGCTGACGCGCAGCGCGGGCGTTGAGCGCCAGGTCGGCGCGGCGCTGCGCAGTGTGGTCGACCTGCTTGGCACGCCCGTGGCGTCCCGCGTGCTGGCCGCGCTCGACGTGACGCGACCGGCGGCGCTGGATCGCCTGCTCGTGCCCGAGGGCGGTGTGGACGGCCGGGAAAGCCTGGCGCTATTGTTCGCGCTCTCCGGCGTGCGGCGCCGCGCGCGCTACGCCGCGGCGCTGCTCTTTCCGTCTCCTGGATTCATGACGATGGAGTACGGTGTGACGGGACCGGCAGGGCTGGCGCTGGCCTATAGCCGGCGCGCCCGCCACCTGCTGTGGCAGGGCCTCCGGGGGACGGCCCGGCTGCTGCGCCATATATAAGGAAGGGGCCCATGTACCAGATCTACGCGCTCAAGTACGCCGAACGCGACACGACCGCCTGCCAGTTCTTCTACCGCGAGCACTCGCACGACCCGATTACGCTGCACTACTTCGTCTGGCTGATCCTCGGCGGTCCGCACCCCGTCCTGGTGGACACCGGCTTCCAGGAGGACGACGTCGAGCGCCGCGGCATCCGCAACTACGTCCGGCCCTCGGTCATGGTGGAGCGCATGGGTGTGAAGGTCGCCGACATTCCGATCGCGCTCATCTCGCACCTGCACTACGACCACTGGGCGGGCCATCGCTTGTTCCCCGCCTCGGAATTCTGGATCCAGAAGGACGAGGTGGCGTTCTGGACGGGGCCCTTCGCCCGCTACGACGCGTTCAGCCAGTCGCAGAACGTGGGCGCATTGACCAATCTGGTGCCGCTCAACTACAGCGGCCGCATCAAGATCATCGAGGGCGAGCGCGAGGTCCTGCCCGGCCTCCGCGTGCACCGCGTGGGCGGCCATACGGCGGGGCTGCAGATCGTGTCGGTGGAGACGGCGCGGGGCCGCGTGGTGCTCACCTCCGACGCCGCGCACTTCTACCGCAACGTCGAGCGGTACCAGCCCACGCAGATCATCACGAGCCTGCCGGAGATGCTGGCCGGCTTCGACACGATCAATGCGCTCGCCGGCGATCCGGGACGCGTCGTCACCGGCCACGATCCCGAGGTGGCGGCGCGCTTCAAGCCGCTCGAGCCCGGGATCATCCAGATCGCCTGAGCGATGCTCGCCACGACGATCGCGGGGAGTCTGCCCAAGCCGTCATGGCTGGCAGAGCCGGAGACGCTGTGGGCGCCGTGGCGCGTGGCGCGTGAGTCCTTGCAGGAAGCGCAGCGCGACGCCGTGCGGCTCGCGCTCGCCGACCAGGAGGCGGCCGGCATCGACGTCGTCACCGACGGCGAGCAGTCGCGCCAGCACTTCGTCCACGGCTTCCTCGAGCGCCTGGAGGGGATCGACTTCGGCAAGCGCGTGACGATCGGCATCCGCGCCGATCGGTACAAGGCGGAGGTGCCGACCGTCACCGGCCCCATCGCGCGCCGCGCGCCCGTTCACGTGGACGAGGTGCGCTGGGCGCGCGCCCACACGACCCGACGCCTGAAGTTCACGATCCCCGGCCCGATGACGATCGTCGACACGCTGGCCGACGAGCACTATCACGACCGCGCACGGCTGGCGCTGGCGTTCGCGCGTGTCATCAACGAGGAGGCGCGCGAGCTCGTCGCCGCCGGCCTCGACGTGCTGCAGCTGGACGAGCCGGCGTTCAACGTCTACATGGACGACGTGGCCGCGTGGGGGATCGAGGCGCTGCACCGTGCGACCGAAGGCCTCGCGTGCACGACCGCGGTGCACATCTGCTACGGCTACGGCATCAAGGCGAACGTGGACTGGAAGAAGACGCTCGGCGCGGAGTGGCGCCAGTACGAGCGCACGTTCCCGCTCCTCGCCAAGAGCCGCATCGATCAGATCTCGCTCGAATGCGCCAACTCGCGCGTGCCGCTCGAACTGCTCGACCTGCTACGGGGCAAGGACGTCATGGCGGGCGTCATCGACGTGGCCACCCACGAGGTCGAGACGGCGGAGCAGGTGGCGGCGCGGATCCGCGAGGTCATGCGGCACGTCGAGCCCGCGCGGCTGCTGCCGTGCACCAACTGCGGGATGGTGCCGCTGCCACGCGCGGTCGCACGCGCCAAGCTGCAGGCCCTCGGCGCCGGTACCCGGCTGGTGCGTCGAGAGCTCGGGCACGCATGACCGAGGGCGCGCTCCCTCTCGGCGCGCCGTTTCGCCCCGGCCTGGACCCGCTGCCCGAGCGCCACCACGTCTGGGCCGTGTCCAAAGACGCGCAGGGCCGACCCGCGCACGGCGACCCGCGCACGGCGCTGCGCGCGCTGACGCAGCCGCTGCCCGCGATCGGTGGCAACGACGCGCTCGGCTACGTGCTCTACGCCGGGCTGACGTACAACACGGTGTTCGCCGCGCGCGGCGTGCCCATCTCGGTCTTCGATCTTCACGACCGCGATCTGCACGTGCCGGGCAGCGGCGCCGTCGTGGTGCTGGCGGCGGTGGGTGCCGAGGTCGCGCGTGAGGGCCGGCTGAAGGTCGGCGAGCTGCGCGTGCTCTATCCCGGGATCTCGAACCTGCTCTCGCCGCGGGCGGGCGAGGATCCGATGCATGCCGACTTCAAGATCCAGGGCTACGAGACGCCGGACGGCTCCTTCGCGCAGTTCGTCCGTGGCCAGGCGCCGCAGTGGCTCGCGCATTCCGAGCGGCTGACGCTCGCCGAGGGCTCGTCCTTCATGCTCGACCTCGAGACGGTTTACAAGGCGCTCTACGACGTCGCCGGCGTGCGGCACCGCGAGCGCGTGTTCGTCGAGGGCGCCGCGGGCGGCACCGGCCTGTACGCGGTGGCCTGCGCCACGCTGCGCGGCGCGCTCGTGACGGGACTCGTCTCCAGCGCCGCCAAGGCGCGGCTGATCGCCGAGCGCGGCGCGCGAGCCGCCGTCGATCGCACTGATCCGGCCTTCGCGGGGATTTTCACGCCGGTTCCGCTCGATCCCGCGGCGCGCGGCCGGTGGGTCGAGGCGGGACGCGTCTTCACCGAGCGCGTGCGCGCCGCCAACGACGGCCGCCCGATCGACGTCGTCGTGTCGTCGGTCGGTCGCGATCTGTTCGCGCGCATGGTCGATCTGCTCGGCTCCGGCGGACGACTCGTCTTCTACGGCGCGACGAGCGGCTACACGCTCACGCTGCTCGGCAAGGCGGGCCACGCGTCGGCGGCGGAGATGTACGCGCGCGTCGATCTGCGGCCGCAGCAGGGTGTCGTCGTCTACCACGGCCTCACCGCGACGGGCGTGAGCGACGCGCCCTCGGATCCCACCGCCGAGGCGGCGATCGAGACCGCGCTCGCACTCGGCGCACGCGTCGTCGCGGTGACGCGAACGGACGCGCAGGCCGCGCATCTCAAGCGCATCGGTGAGCTCGCCGGCACGATCAGCCTGGAGTCGCTCGGCCGCGCGCGCGGCTTCGTGTGGCCCGAAACGATGCCGGACTACGATGCCGACGCCGAGGGCTATCGCCGGTATCAGGACGCGACGCTCAAACCCTTCGGGCAGGCCGTCGGGCGACTGCTCGCGACCGGCGACAATCCGCGCGGCTATCCGGACGTCATCGTCGAGCGCGCCGGTCAGGACACGCTCGGCACGAGCACGTTCATCGCGCGACCGTTCACCGGCGCCGTCGTGTACCTCGAGCCGACCGACGGCCGACGGGTGTCGTTCTATGCGCCCAACGTGTGGATGCACGGCAAGCGCATCCTGTTTCCGTCCTTCGCGATCCTCGGCAGCCATCTCTCGAATGCCCATCAGGCGGAGATGTGCGTGCGCCTCATCGACGCCGGCGCGCTGACGATCCACCGTCCGGTCATCCACGCGTGGGAGGAGCTGGCGGAGGCCAACCAGGCGCTCTACGAAAATCGCCACACGGGCACCATGACGGTCCGCGTGGGCGCGGCCGCGTCGCTCGACGGCGCCCGGACCGCGCGCCAGGTGTACGAGGCGTGGGGCTCTCGCTTCCTCGACGGCAAGACTGTGCGCGCGAGAATCGATCCGGTGCGCCGTGGCGCGCCTGAGATGGTCGCGCTGCTCACGGTCGACTCGCCGCCCGCCAACGCCCTCGGCGCGGAGGTCTTCGACGATCTCGAGCGCGCGCTGGATGCGCTGGACAGCGAGCGATACGTGCGCGCCGTCGTGCTGGCCGGCGCCGGCTCGATGTTCGTCGCCGGCGCCGACATCCGCCAGCTGCGTGCCTTCGCGCGGGCCGAGGACGTGACGGCATTGGCCGCGCGCGCGCAACGCGTGTTCGCGCGCATCGCCGCCATGAAGGCGCCGGTGGTGTCCGCCGTCGACGGCTATGCGCTCGGCGGCGGCAACGAGCTGCAGATGGCGTGCGCCTGGCGCGTGGCCGGCGCGCGCGCCGAGCTCGGCCAGCCCGAGATCAACCTGCACGTCATCCCTGGCTTCGGCGGCACCCAGATGCTGCCGCGTCTCGCGGCCCGGCGCGCGCGCGCGGGCGGCGGTCAGATGTACACGCTGCTCGTCGGTGCGCTCGCGATGCTCCTCGACGGTCGCCGGCGCTCCGCCGCACGCGCGCAGGCCCTGGGCATCGTCGACGAGGTCGCCGCCGCCGACGCGCTGTCGCACGCGCTCGGCGTTGCGCGCCGGATCGCGACCGGCGAGTTTAGCGGCGCGCTGTTCTCGCCGCTCACCGAGGCGGGCACGCTCGCGTTTCCGAACGTCGAGCGCGATACCGAGATCGCGCGGCTGCTCGCTCATCACGCCGCGGTCCCGCGCTCGGCACCCGCGGCCGCGATTGTCGAGGCCGTGCGCACCGGCCTCACGCAGGGATTGCACGCCGGCCTCGCGCTGGAGGCTCGCCGCTTCGGCGAGCTCACCGCCAGCGCCGACGGCCACGCCGGCATCGACCGCTTCTTCGCGCGCCGATCCTGGCCGCTCCCCACGCGTCACGAGGACGCGTGAGTCGGCGCCGGACGTGTGCGCATGAAGTGGTTCGTGGACGGCTACAACGTCATCCGGCGCGACGCCGATCTTCGTGGTCGTGAGAGCGAGAGCCTCGAGGCCGGCCGCACCGCGCTGCTGGCCGCCGTCGCCGCCGCGGCGCGCAGAACCGGCGACCAGTTCACCGTCGTCTTCGACGGCGCCCGCCGCGATGCCAGCCCGCCTGTGACCGGCCAGGTGCAGATCGTGTTCTCGCGCCCGCCCGAGACCGCCGACGACGTGCTGCGCGCGCTGGTCGCGAAAGCGGGCGCCGGCAGCGTCGTCGCGTCGTCCGACCGCGCGGTGTGCGACGCCGCGCGGCGGGCGGGCGCGGTGGCGGTGTCGGCGGAGGATTTCGTCGCCGCGCTGCGGGACGGTGGGGAGCGCGAGGACGATGAGTCCGGCGACGACCGCGCGCAAAAGCGCGGTGGCAATCCGCGGCGGCCGTCGCGGGAGGAGCGAGACGCGCGGCGTGTGCTCGCGCGGTTGGCGGGACGGCGGGGCGATCGGTGAGATGGACGCTGTCGCCTCGGGGCGCGAAGCGTCCCGTCGCGTCTCGATCACCACCTCGTAGTCGGCCCCGACCGCGTGTCGACGTCGTGCGTGGAAGGCGTGCCGTCATCCCCGCCCGCATCCAGTTGACGCGGCGCAGGCCATCAGATACAAAACAATCGTGGGTGAGCACCTCTTCATCGTGTCGCGGCAGCAGCTGGACCTCTACCGCTACCTGTCCCGGGAGTTTTCCGCGGAATCCGACGTGGTGGTGGTTCTCGATCGCCGCTATGGCGACCGGCGGAACCGGGGTGAGCGCCGCGCGACACCCAGGGGCGAGCGGCGCCAGACGGATCGGCGTGGCGAGAAGCAGATCGGCGGGCAGATCAACACGCTCGGTTACGCGTTCGTCCGTCTCGACTGACCCCGGCGCGCGCCCGTCCCTGCAAGACCTTTCACATTCAGAGATCCCTCGTATACCGCTGCCACCGCGCGTCGCGATCCCAGCCCGGCGCGGCGTCCCAGAAGGCGCGGGCGTGGGCCTCGTCACGGGCGACCATGGCGTTGAGCCGGCGCGCGCCACGGGCCGCGAGACGACGTTCGGCCTCGAGGACGAGGGCCTGACCGACGCCGCGGCGCCGGCATTCCGGGACGACGGCGAGGCGATAGATGCCGCCGCGCCAGCCGTCCCAGCCGGCGATGACGGTGCCGATGAGACGGCCATCTTCCTCGCCGACGAGCAGGGTGTTGGGATGCTCGCGAACGATCCGCTGTAGATCC
>QHSO01000187.1 GCA_003220475.1 Candidatus Rokuibacteriota bacterium
GGCCGTAATGCTGTGTGCCTTGTGACGTCGGATCGACTTGGGCGGTTAGATCGGCGGTGGCGAACAAGTCGTCAGCCGGGCTCAGCATCAGCAGGCCCGAAGGGACACCGACCAGCGAGCCGTCGGGTCCGGCGAATGCCGGCGTCGCGAGCCATAGCGCGATGATGATGGCAGCGAGCCTCAACGCGATCATCCGTGGCATCCTTTCTGTGTTCGACCGCCGAATGGCGATCGGCTGCAGCCGGGGCGCGCCGTCTTCAGCGGCCTGCCAGCGGATACAAAGTGCGTGCCCATGAGCGCGGTCACGCCGACTGCGCGAAACGTCCTGTAAGCTGCGCTCGTGATCTCTGTCCTGCGTCTCAAGCGTGGACACGACCGCGCGCGCGTGCATCCATGGATTTTCAAAGGCGACGTGGCCGACGTGTCGGATCGCGTCGAGCCCGGTGGTGTCGTCACCATCATCGACGCCGGACGTCGGTTCGTCGGGCGCGGCTTGTTCAACCCGAGACCGGCGCTGTGCTGCCGGATCCTCACCTGGGTGGACGAGGCCATCGATTCGAGCTTCTGGCAGCGGCGTCTGGCGAGCGCAGTGGCCGCGCGCGCGGGGCGCGGCGGCGCTGTCCGCCTCGTGTGGAGCGAGGCCGACGCGCTGGCCGGCCTCGTCGTCGATCGCTATGGCCCCGTGGCGGTTCTGCAGACGGTCACCCTCGGCATGGCACGCCGCCGCGACGAGCTGGCCGCCGCGCTGCGCGCGATCGTCGGCGAGGTCGCGGTCTTCTGCGCCGACGATCTCACGGCGGCGACGCTCGAAGGATTCGAGCCGGCCGCCGGTTGGCTCGACGCGGCGGGGCCGACGTCGGTGGTCATCGAGGAAGGCCCAACTCGGCTGCTCGTGCGGATCGGCGGCGGCCACAAGACGGGCCTGTACCTCGACCAGGCGGACAACCGGCTACGCGTCGGCCCGCTCGGCGCGGGGCGCGCCGTCCTCGACGTCTTCGCCTACACCGCCGGCTTCGCCTGTCACGCGCTGCTGGCGGGAGCCACGAGCGCCGTCTGCATCGAGTCGTCCAAGGACGCGCTCGCCGGGGCCATCGACAACCTCGCGCTCAACGGGGTGGCGGCACGCGCCGAAGTCCGCGACGTCAACGCCTTCGACGAGCTCCGGCGCCTGGACCGCGCCGGCGAGCGCTTCGGTTTGATCGTGCTCGATCCGCCGCCCTTCGCGCGCGGCCGCAGCGCGCTGGAGGGCGCGCTGCGTGGCTACAAGGAAATCAACCTGCGCGCCATCCGGCTGCTCGAGCCCGGCGGCGTGCTGGCTACGTTCTCGTGCTCGCATCACGTGAGCGCCGACGCGTTCGAAGGCATGGTCCGCGACGCCTCGGCCGACGCCGGCGCGCGGCTGCGCTTGCTGGCGCCGCTGACGCAGAGCGCGGATCACCCGGTGCTGCTGACCGTGCCGGAGACGCGCTATCTCAAGGGACTGCTGCTGGAGCGGATGGGCTAGAATCCGCGGGTCTCGCCGTGCGCGAGGATCCAGACGCGTTCGTCGGCCAGATCCATCGCGCGGGCGGCGGCGCGCAGGCGCCGCGGCGGCTCGTCGAGCGGCTCGTCGGCGAGGTCGAACGTGCCCCAGTGCATGGCCACGAAGGTCCGCGCGCGCACGTCGGTGAACACGCGCAGGGCTTCCTCCGGCGTCGTATGCGTCATGCCCATGATCGCGCGCGGCTCGTACGCCGAGATCGAGACCATCGCCAGGTCGAACGGGCCCAGGCGCGCGCCGACCTCGCGGAAGCCGTCGTAGTAGCCGGTGTCGCCGCCGAAGAACAGGCGGCGCTCGCGGCCCGCCAGCGCCCAGCCACCCCAGAGGCGGCGGTCGGTGTCGAACGGGGTGCGTGCGCTCCAGTGCTGCACCGGCGTCAGCGTGAACGCCACGGCGCCGACGCGCTGGCTCTGCCACCAGTCCAGCTCCGTGACGCGCTCGATGCCCAGCGAGGCGAACCACGCCTTGAGCCCGAGCGGGACGAGAAACAGCGGCCGGTGCGTCGCGGCCAGCTGCTGCACGCTCGGACGGTCGAGATGATCGTAGTGGTCGTGCGAGATGACGACGACGTCGATCCGCGGCAGTGCCTCGAATGCCAGGCCCGGCGGGTTGAGCCGGCGCGGCCCGGCAAAGCTCACGGGACTCGCGCGCTCGGAGAAATGGGGGTCGGTCAGCACGTTCACGCCGTCGAGCTGGATCAGCATCGTCGCGTGACCGATCCACGTCAGCGTGGGCGCGTCGCCGTTGTCGCGCAGCGCGCGGCCGTCGTTCGCCACGCGGGGAACGTTCGGAATCGGTCGGGTGTTCGCGAGCGCCGCCCAGATGCGGCGCGCCCGGAAGGCCTGGATCGTCCAGAAACCCGGCCGCTCGAACGCCGCGTTCGTGTTCGCGAAACCATGCTGACGGTGGTGCGGCGGCGCACCCAGCACGGGACCGCCGACGCCCGCACAGCCGGTCGCCAGCAGCAGCGTTGCGCCGAGTAGCGCGCGGCGGCCCGCGCGCGGAGCGCTCAGCCCTGCTCCCCCGCCGGCAGCTCGACGACGAACGTCGCGCCGCCCTCCGGGCGATTCTCCGCGTACAACCGCCCGCCGTGCTGGCCGACGATGCCATACGAGACCGACAGGCCGAGGCCAGTGCCTTCGCCCGGTGGCTTGGTCGTGAAGAATGGATCGAAGATGCGCGACAGCAACTGCAGTGGAATGCCGGGTCCCGTGTCGAGCACTTCGATCGCCACGCGCCCGTCGCGCGGCCGCAGGCGCACGGTCAGTTGACGCTCGCCCGAGCGCCGCGCCATCGCCTGGTGCGCGTTCTGCACGAGGTTGAGCAGCACCTGCTGGATCTGGTTCTCGTCCGCCCACACGGTGGGGCAATCGGCGAGGTCGAGCGTCACCCGGATCTTGTCCTGCTCGAGCTGATAGCCCTTGAGCGCGACGACCCGGTGCACCGCGTCGATGAGCGAGCACGGCCGCCGCTCGGGCGGATAGTGCCGTGCGAACATCAGGAGGTTCTGCACGATCGCGGCCGCGCGCGAGGCCTCGTCGGCGATGAGCGCGATGCGCTCGCGCACTGGCAGCGGCACGTCCGGACGGCCGAGCATCAGCTGCGCCAGACCCAGGATCGTCGTCAGCGGATTGTTGATCTCGTGCGCGACGCCCGAGGCCAGCTCGCCGACGGCCGACAGCTTTTCGGCGTGCACCAGCTCCGAGGACAGTCGCGCGTTGCCGAGCGCGATGGCGATCTGCTGCGCGGTCGCTTCGAGCAGCGCCACCTGGCCCTCGTCGAATGGATCCTCCGTCTGGCGGCCGAGCGACAGCGTGCCGAGCGTGCGACCGCGCGCGTGAATCCGCACGCACACGAAGCCGCGGATGCCATCGCGTCGCACGATCGCCTGCGCCGAGGGCAACAGATCGGGCGAGCCCATCACGTCACGCACGACCGTCGTGATGCCGGTGGCCGCGACGCCGCCGATGATGCCTTCGCCCATGGTGAGCAGGCGGTTGACCTCACGCATCTCCGCGGAGAGCCCGCGATCCGCGCGCAGCTCGAGCGTGACGCCGTCGGCCGCGAGCAGGTGCAGGCTCGCGATCTCGTAGCCGGTGACGTGGGTGAGCGCCTCCAGCGCGGTCTTCAAGATTTCTTCGACGTCGAGCGTGCGGCTGACCGTGTCGGAGACGGTGTGGAGGATCTTGAGGTACGGCTCCACGCGCCGCCCTCAGGCGGCGGGCGCGCCGCCGCCGACGCGCTCCAGCGCGGCGGCGACCGCATCACGGCCGGCGGCGGGCAGGTCACCGAGCTCGACGGCCAGCTTCAGCAGCAGGCGCAGCTCGCCCAGCGCGCCCCGCACCGCATCGCCCTGCCCGGCGAAGCACGCGCGCGCGGCAGCGAGGTCGAACGGCTTCGCGACATAGTCGAACGCGCCGATGTTGAGCGTCTCGCGTGCCAGCGTGACGTCCTCGTTGGCGGTGACCATGATCACCGGCAGCGTTGCGTCCTGTCGGCGCAGGTGGCGCAGGACCTCGACGCCGTCGATACCGGGCATGCGGATGTCGAGCATGACGAGGTCGGGAGCGCCACCTCGCCACTGGTGGCGACCTCGACGTCATAACCTTGGCCGGCGAAGTATTCGTTCAGCAGATCGAGCACGCCGGGGTCGTCGTCCACGAGCAGGAGGCGGCCCTCCATCGTGACGCTATTCTAGCAGCCCGCTCAGGGCTGGCGGGCCACCCACTCGGAAACGAGCGCAAGCGCGGCGTCGAGGCGTCCGGGGTCCGGAGCACCCGCCTGCGCCAGGTCCGGCCGTCCGCCGCCACGGCCGCCCGCGGCCTGCGCGACCTCCTGAATCAGCTTGCCGGCGGGAAAGCGCTTGACGAGGTCCTTGGTGACCGCGGCCACCAGGTTGACCTTGCCGTCGACGACGCTGCCGACGCAGACGACGCCCGAGCCGAGACGATCGCGCAGCGTGTCGGCCACCGCACGCAGCCCGTCCGGGTCGAGTCCGTCGATCCGGCCCGCCACGACGGCGATACCGTTGACCTGCCGCGCGCTCGCTACCAGGTCGTCGGCGCGACCGCGCGCGAGCCTGGTCTCCATCTCGGCGAGCTGGCGCTCGAGCGTCTTCTGCTCGTCGAGCAGCTTGCGCAGCCGCTGCGGCGCCTCCTCGGCGCCAACCTTCAGGATGTCGGCCACCTCGCGCAGCACGCGCTCGCGCCGCGCGACGGCTTCCACCGCCGCCGTGCCCGCGACGGCCTCGATGCGGCGCACGCCGGAGGCCACGGCGCCCTCTTCGGCCACCTTGAAGAAGCCGATCTGACCCGTCGTGTCCAGGTGCGTGCCGCCGCAGAGCTCGGTCGAGAAATCGCCGATCTTCACCACGCGCACGCGGTCGCCATACTTCTCGCCGAACAGCGCCATGGCGCCGGCCGCCAGCGCCGCATCGAGATCCATCTCGGCATTGGTCACCGGCGTGTTGGCCTGCACGTGCTCGTTGACCAGCTCCTCGACCTGCTCGATCTCGCGGTCCTTCACCTGCGTGCCATGCGAGAAGTCGAAGCGCAGGTGGTCGGGCGCGACCAGCGAGCCCGCCTGCGTGACGTGCGTGCCGAGGATGCGGCGCAGCGCCGCGTGCAGCAGGTGCGTGCCCGTATGGTGCTGCCGCAGTCCCTGCCGCCTCGGCGAGTCGATCGAGACGGCGACCTCCTCGTTCTCGCGGAAGCCACCGGTGGCGACCTTCACGCGGTGCACAATGAGCTTGCTGCCGCGGTAGAACGTGTCGACGATATCGCCGCGGCCCGTGCGGCCGAGGATCGTCGCCGGCGCGGTCAGCGTCTCGTAGCCGACGAACTGCTGCGGCCGCGCGAGGCTGCCGCCGATCTGCTGGTAGAGCGCGACCGTGTCGGCCGCGCCCTCGTCGGCGCCGAAGCCGGTCTTCGCGCGGGCGCGCTCGCGCTGCGCCTCCATCTCGCGCTCCCAGGTCGCGTTGGTGTCGTCGGTCACGCGCCAGCCCTGGTCGACGAGGACCTCTTCCGCGAGATCGCGCGGGAAGCCGAACGTGTCGTAGAGCGTGAACAGGAAGCGACCGTCGACCGGCCGCCCGCGCCCCGCGCCCTGCGCCTGCGCGTACTCCTCGATGCGGCGCATGCCCTGATCCAGCGTGCGCGCGAACTGCTCCTCTTCCTGCCGCACCGCCTCGACGATCCCTCCGCGCTCGCGGACGATCTCGGGATACGCGCCGCCCATGACGTCGGCGACCCAGTCGACGCCGCGCCAGAGGAACGGCTCGGTCAAGCCGAGCTTGCGGCCGTGTCGCATCGCGCGGCGCATGATGCGTCGCAGAACGTAGCCTCGCCACTCGTTGGACGGCAGGACGCCGTCGGCGATCAGGAACGTCGTGGCACGCATGTGATCGACGATGACCTGCATCGAGACGTCGCGCTCGGCGTCGGCGCCGTACCGCTGGCCGCTCAGCTCGGCGATGCGCCGGATCAGCGGCGCGAACAGGTCGGTCTCGTACGACGAGAGCTTCTTCTGCATGACCGCGGCCATGCGCTCGAGCCCCATGCCGGTGTCGATCGACGGCCGCGGCAGCGGCGTCATTTTGCCGCTGGCGTCACGGTTGAACTGCATGAAGACGAGGTTCCAGATCTCCAGCCAGCGATCGCACTCGCACGCCGGTCCCAGACACGTGCGGCCCGCCGCCTCTTCGGCACACGGTAGGTCGTCGCCCTGGTGGAAGTGGACCTCGGAGCACGGACCGCAGGGCCCCGTATCGCCCATGGCCCAGAAGTTGTCCTCTTCGCCGAGGCGCAGGATTCGATCCTCCGGCAGTCCGGCCACCGACTTCCAGAGGTTGAACGCCTCGTCGTCGTCCCTGAACACGGTGGCCTTCAACCGGCGCCGATCGAGGCCCAGGTCCCTGGTGAGGAACTCCCACGCGAACTTGATCGCGTCGGCCTTGAAGTAGTCGCCGAATGAGAAGTTGCCGAGCATCTCGAAGAACGTGTGATGCCGCGCCGTGCGGCCGACGTTCTCGAGATCGTTGTGCTTGCCGCCGGCGCGCACGCACTTCTGGCAGGTGGTGGCGCGCACGTAGTCGCGCTTTTCCTCGCCGAGGAACACGCCCTTGAACTGCACCATGCCGGCGTTCGTGAAGAGCAGCGTCTGGTCGCCGACCGGCACGAGCGGCGACGACGGCACGCGCGTGTGCCCGTTGCGCTCGAAATATTTGAGAAAAGCTTCGCGGAGCTCGGCGCCCGTCATGGAAGCGTCATTGTACCATCCGGGTCGTGGCCGACTCCGCGGCGCTCGCCGCATTTCTGCTGCGCGCGAAGGCGGCGGCCGGCGCGCGCGTGCGCTGATGCGCACTGCGCCGACGCTCACTCTTCCGCGGCGACGCCGGTCGTCTCGCGGACGACGCGCACGACGATGCTGGTCGAGAAGCCGCGGCGTAGCAGGTAATCGCGCAGACGCGGCGCGACGCGATCGGGACGTCCGCGACGCAGCGCCGGCAGCCGTCGGCGCGCGGTCTCGCGGGCGCTCGCCAGCGTATCGTCGCCGCCGAGCGCGCTGAGCGCCGCCGCGATCACCGGCGGGGCGATGCCGCGAGCCCGCAGCTCCATGCGCAGCCGCGCGGCGCCATAGCCGCGGGCGGCGCGCGCGCTGACCCACTGCCGCGCGAATGCGGCATCGTCGACATAGCCGCGCGCGACGAGATCGTTCACGACTTCGGCGGCAACTTCGGCCGGCGCGCCGCGGCGACGCAACCTCGCGGCGAGATCGGCGCGGGTCCACGCGTGGCGGGACAGCAGGTCGCCCGCCGCGAGGCGGGCGGTCTTGGCGTCGAGAACCTTACGCGGCGCTACGATTTCAGCGGTGCGGGTGCCCTGAGGCCGAGCGTCTCGCGGATCTTGGCTTCGAGATCGCTCAGGACGACCGGGTTTTCCTGCAGCCACTTGCGCGCGTTCTCGCGCCCCTGGCCGATGCGCTCGGTCTTGTAGGTGTACCAGGTGCCCGACTTCTCGATGATCCCCTGCTCGACGCCGGCGTCGAGGATCGTGCCGGACTTCGAGATGCCCTCGCCGTAAAGAACGTCGAACTCCGCCTCGCGGAACGGAGCCGCCAACTTGTTCTTCACCACCTTGACCTTCGTGCGCACGCCGACGGATTCCGTGCCCTGCTTGATCGCGTCCTGCCGGCGGATGTCGAGCCGCACCGAGGCATAGAACTTCAGCGCGCGGCCGCCGGTGGTCGTTTCCGGCGAGTTGTGGACGACGACGCCGTCGGCCAGATAGGTGTGCTGGCCTTCGACCTCGAGATCGAAGCGATGCATCGAACGCGTCGCCGGTTTGACGTAACGCCTCGTGATCTTCGCGGGAACAGCCCTCAGCGTCCGGCGCCCGTCCACCGACTCGACAGTAAGAGGCGCGTGCCACGTGAAACGCCCGCGCTGTGTCGGA
This sequence comes from Candidatus Rokuibacteriota bacterium, assembly GCA_003220475.1. Taxonomy (GTDB): domain Bacteria; phylum Methylomirabilota; class Methylomirabilia; order Rokubacteriales; family CSP1-6; genus AR12. The sequence goes on from QHSO01000187.1 coordinate 7,993, forward strand.
TGGAGCTTGTAATCCACGGAGGGATGCACGAACGGCGCGATCAGCGCGTGGAAGCGGGCCGTCTGGTCGGAGGTGAACCAGAAGCCACGGCCATCGTCACGCGGCGTCCCGATGCCGAGACGTTCGAGCGTTGCGACGACGCGCGCACGAGCATCTGACTGGAGCGACTTGTTGTACAGAACGGCCTTGCCCTTGCCCCATCGAGCATAGGAGCCCATGAACGAACCATCATCGCCATACCATGCCGCCAAGCCTTTCGGCCCCAGGCGGTCGAGCGCCGAAGCAGCCGCCGCACGCCGGCCGTCGGCGTAGAGTTCTGCCCACAGATCGAGCAGAGCTGGCATGGCCAGCGTATCGAAGCCGAATCCATTACCGGTGCGACTGATCGCCCGCGAGAAAGGCGCGAGCATTTCGTGCTTCCAGCGAAGGTAATCCTTCTGATCTACACCATGGCCGACGCGGAAGGTCGCCGTGTGCGCGCCGACCTTCCGGATCGACCCGTCACCCAAGCCGCTGCCGAGCACGAGCTGCAACTGATCGTCCGTGAGTCGATAGTCTTCGACGGACAGCAACACGTCATCGCCGATCCGGAGCGTTCCAGCGCGGCGCGCACCTTGCGGCGTGAAGATCAGATGATTCTCAGTCGCCGCGAAATGCCGGTAGCCCGAGCGGCCTCCTTCGACCTGGAACTGGATGAACTCGTCAGTGCGGCCGTTATCGAACCAGTTGACGACTTTGCGGGGGGAGATCGCACCGGTACGCGGATCGTACGAGAGCACTTCAACCGGCAGTCTTTGATTGACGATCTTGCCGATGGGCATCCGGGTGCCGTCGGAGAGCACCACGCGCGTGTGGTATTCGAAGCACCCGAACATGACCCCTATCTTTTCCCGGATCTGGTTGATGAAAATCACGACGCAGCCGGAGCGGGAGATTGCCGCGGTGAGCTTGCGCAGCGCCTGCGACATGAGGCGCGCCTGCAGGCCGGGCAGCGAGTCGCCCATGTCGCCGTCGAGCTCGGCGCGGGGCACCAGCGCGGCGACGGAGTCGATGACGATGACGTCCACGGCGTTGGAGCGCACGAGCGTTTCCGTGATCTCCAGCGCCTGCTCGCCCGTGTCCGGTTGCGAGATCAGCAGCTCGTCGGTGTTGACGCCAAGCTTTTTGGCGTAGATCGGATCCAGCGCGTGTTCGGCGTCGATGAACGCGGCGATGCCGCCCAGGCGTTGCGCCTCCGATACCACATGGAGCGCGAGGGTGGTCTTGCCTGACGACTCCGGACCGTAGATTTCGACGACGCGGCCGCGCGGCACGCCCCCCACCCCCAGCGCGACGTCCAGCGAGAGCGCCCCCGTCGGGATGACGGCGATCTCCTCCAGCGGCCCGTTGGCGCCCAGGCGCATGACCGAGCCCTTACCGAACTGACGCTCGATCGTGGCGATGGCGAGTTCGAGGGCCTGCTTCTTATCGGTCTTGGCTTCCGCCATGCGCGCGCTCCTTATATGGTCGCTGGGCCGTTTCGTTGAGAACTGGCAGCCATCATAGGAGGCCCAACCCGCAGGGTCAACGCCTGATCTTGGATACAGTCCTTGGGGCCGCGCGGGAACGGCGGGAGCTCAGTCTTCGGGCGGCTGGACGCGATACCCCCTCCGCTCCATGCACCGGTTGACCACGTCCCAGTCGTAGCGATTGGACGGCCATACCGCGAACCGGGAGGCGCGGAACCCCTCCCGCTTGCACGTCTCGAGATCGCGATCCAACTGGGCGGGAGTCGCGCTGCGCTTCTCGTAGATGTAGTGAGGCGCCGCGCAGCCCGACAACGCCAGCACGAGGACGACTGCAAGGCGCCGTCTCATCGCCCGTGCATCGCGTCCAGGCAGGCCTGCGCGTCGGCGCGCCCGCGTTCGAGCGCGCGAGCGATGGCGTCGCCGTCGAAGTCCAGCGGACGCAGCATGAGCGGCGCCGACGGCGTCAGCAGCTGCACGTCGACGTCGGGGTGGCGCAGGCGCGCCAGCTCCACGTCGCGGCGGATCGCGTGGATCATCATCAGCTCCATCGCGTCCTCCAGCGTGCGGCGCAGCGTCGTCGGCGCGCTCGCCCGCTCGTCGGACGCATAGCTCATGACGACGATGGCGCGACCGATCGGGCGGCCGAGCGCCAGCGCTTCGAGCACGGGCGCGCGGCCCGTCAGCCCGCCGTCGACGAGCGGCACGCCGTCCACGCGGACCGGCGGAAACGCGCCCGGCACCGCCGTCGCCGCCATCAACGCATCGACGCTCACACTGTGGTTGTCGAACGCGCGCTTGTCATAGCGCGCGAGATCGGTGGCGACGACGAGCAGCTCCACGTGCGAGGCTCGGATGCGCTCGAGGTCGATCGCGTCGGTGATGAGCGCGCGCAGCGGCGCGGGATCGAGCAGCGAGCCGGCGCGGTCCAGCGCCAAGAGCGTCAGCACGCCGGGCAGCAAGCCGGCGAACAGCACCGATGGGCGCAGCGTGTAGACCTGCTCGCGCGTGACGGTCCGCCACAGCGCTTGCAGCCGGTCGAGTCGGCCGTCGGCGACCATCGCGGCGTTCAGCGCGCCGGCGCTCGAGCCGGCCACGAGTCGCAGCGGCAGTCCGCGCTCGACGAGCGCCGCCGCCACGCCCGCCTCCCACGCGCCCTTGGCGCCGCCACCCGACAGGATGAGCGCCGTCGGAACATCGGCGGCGCCACGCGCGCGCTCGCACGCCATCGCCGGCGCGACGAGGAGCAAAAGCACGAAAACGATCAGGGCAGGCTGACGACGACCGCGGCCAGTACGAGGCCGAAGGCCGCCGCCTCGTTCCAGCGCAGCCGCTCCCCGAGCCAGAGCCAGGCGAAGGCCGCGAAGACGACGAGCGTGATGATTTCCTGCGTCACCTTCAGCTGCGCCGCGCTGTAGCGTCCGTAGCCCCAGCGATTGGCGGGCACCTGCAGGCAGTACTCGAAGAACGCGAGCGCCCATGAAACCAGGATGGCCTTCCACATCGGCGCGCTCTTGAAGCGCAGATGGCCGTACCACGCAGCGGTCATGAATACGTTGGATGCGAACAGCAGGCCGATCGTCTTCACGGGATTCGCGACTCCTCTCGTCGTTTCGTCTCATCGCGCGAGCCGCGCGACTTCCGCCACCAGGCGGTCGATCTCCTCGTCGGTGTTGTAGTAGTGCACGGACGCGCGGACGACCTCTCGCAGCCCCCGCGCCCGCATGTCCAGTAGCGTGCCGCGCGCCGGCGACACGGTCACGTTGATACGCACCGCCCGCAGCGCCGCCTTGACGCGCGCGGCGTCCACGTCGCGCACGGTGAACGACACGATGCCGCCGCGCATGGGGCCGAGATCGTGCACGCCCACGCCCGGCACTTCCGTGAGGCGCGCGCGCAGCGCCGCGGCCAGCATCTGCACGCGCGCCCAGATGCGCGGAAGGCCGAGCGCCTGCGCGTACGCAATCGCGG
>QHSO01000026.1 GCA_003220475.1 Candidatus Rokuibacteriota bacterium
GAGGTGGCGTCGATCTCGAAGACCAGCGGTAGCAGTCCGGCCTGGGTGAGCAGTTGCGCCTCGCCCACGTAGAGGACGGGCCGGCCCAGGTCGGTCGAGCCGTCGGTCTTGATCGGCGTCATGACGCGCAGGGTGCCCACGCGCCGGTCGGTGATGACGTCCTCGCGGTAGAGGTTCGTCGCGTCCATGCGGGGCTCGCCGGTTCGAATGTCAGGCGTCATGTCCCTAACGATACCAGACGGCCACAATCACCGCGGCGAGCACGAGGCGATAGATCACGAACGGGACGAGCGAGCGGCGCTTGAGATAGTTCACGAGGAACCACACCGCGAACCAGCCGCTGAGGAACGACACGAGGATGGCGATGAGGATCGGGCCCGCGTCGCCGACGTGCTCGCCGGTGCGCAGCAGGTGCAACGCCTCCTTCATCCCCGCGCCCGCCGTGATCGGGATACCGAGCAGAAACGCATAGCGCGCGGCCGTTGCGCGGTCGAGACCCGTCAGCAAGCCCGTGGTGATCGTGATGCCGGAGCGCGACGTGCCCGGGATCAGCGCCAGAGCCTGCGCGAAGCCGACGGCGATGCCTTGTCCCCAGCCGACGTGTTCGAGCGGATCGTCGGGCCGATCGCCGGGATTGGAATGCGTGCGCCGCGGCGCGGGCGACGGGCGCGCCTGCCGGTCGGCCAGCAGCATCACGAGGCCCCAGAACGCGGTGGTGGCGGCGATCAGCAGCGGCCAGCGCACGTGCGCCTCGATGTACTTGCCGAACAGCAGGCCCGCGACCGCACCGGGAATCGTCGCGAGCACGATGATCACGGCCAGTCGGCGATCGAGCGCACCGCTGATGAGCTCGATGATCTCGGCGCGGAAGTAGGCCAGGAGCGCGGCCAGCGTACCGAGATGCAGTGCAGCGTCGACGGCGAGACCCTGGTCGGGCCAGCCGAAGACGCGTGGCACCAGGATGAGGTGCCCGGACGACGAGACGGGAAGGAACTCGGTCAGGCCCTGGACGAGCCCGAGCACGAGCGCCTGGGCGTAGCTCACCCGACGATTTCTTCGCCGCCGTCCACGCCGATCACGTTGCCGGTGATCCAGTACGTGTCCGGGTGCGACAGGACGACGATCGCCTTCGCCACGTCCTCGGGTATCGTGAGCCGCCCGCTGGGATTGCGCCGCCGCGCCTCCGCCATGATCTGTTCATTGCCGGGGATCTTCTGCAGCGCCGGCGTGTTGGTGACGCCGGCCCGGATGGAGTTGGCGGTGATGCCCCGCGGGCCCAGCTCGGCGGCGAGCTGGCGGATGTTGGACTCGAGCGCGGCCTTCGCCGCCGACACCGGACCGTAGTTCGGCAGCACGCGCGCGCCGCCCGACGACGTCATGGCGAAGACGCGTCCACCGCGCGTCATCAGGCCGCGGCCCACCAGCTCCTGCGTCCAGTACACGAGGCTGTGCGCCATCACGTCGAGCGTCATGTCCATCTGTGACTGCGTGACGGCGTCTTTGATCGGATCGGCGATGAACAGCTTCAGGGTCCCGAACGCGAGCGAGTGCAGCAGCACGCGCACGCGACCGGTCTCGCCGCGCTGCTCGAGGACCTTCTGCATCTCGGCCGTGACCTCCGCACGCTTCTCGGCGTCGGCCGCGTTGACGTTGAAGAAGCGCGCCTCGCGTCCCCGCGCGGCGATCTCGCCCGTGATGCGCTCGACGTTGCCGAGCGTGGCCTTGCGGTCGAGGTGGACACCGAAGATGTTCATGCCCGCGCGCGCGAGCGCGACGCTGACGGCCTCGCCGAAGCCCGACGAGGCGCCGAGGACGAGGGCCCAACCGTCGAGACGGAGCGGAGTGACGTCGTCGGGCACGGCGTCAAGTCTAGCATCGGCGTCGACGGCGTCGTAGAATTCGCCCCGCCATGCCGAAGACGGCCGGCATCATTCTCATCGGCAACGAAATCCTCTCCGGCAAGATCGAGGACGCGAACGCCGCCTATCTCTGTCGCGAGCTGCGCGAGCTCGGCGTGGAGGTGCGCCGCATCACCGTCATCCCGGACGAGGTCTCGCTGATCGCCGAGGAAGTGGCCACCTTCAGCAAGGCTTTCGATCTCGTCTTCACCTCGGGCGGCGTCGGTCCCACGCACGACGACGTGACGATCGAGGGCGTCGCGCGCGCGATGGGCGTTGCCGTCGTTCGCCATCCCACGCTGGTCGGGCTGCTCGAGCGCTACTATCGCGACACGCTGACCGACGCCGCGCTGCGGATGGCCGAGATTCCCGAAGGCGCGGAGCTGATCACCGGCAACGGCCTGCGCTTCCCCAACATCGCCATGCGCAACGTATACGTGCTGCCCGGCGTGCCGGAGATCTTCCGACGCAAGTTCGACGCCATGCGCGAGCGCTTCCGCGACGCGCCCATCCATCTCAAGAACGTCTTCGTGCGCATCGGTGAGGGGACGCTCGCCGAGTACCTCAACCGGCTGCTCGGCGATTTCCCGCTGCTCCTGATCGGCTCCTATCCCGAGCTGTCGAATCCCGAATACCAGGTCAAGGTCACGCTCGAGTCGCGCGACCGCGGCTACCTCGAGCAGGCGCTTGCGGATTTCCTCGGGCGGCTGCCGAACGACGCGGTCGTGAAGGTCAGCTGACGGGAACGCCGCCCGGTGCGCGGGATCCCCCTCGGCGTGGCCCTCGTCGCCGCCGCACTCTATCTTCTGCGCCTGGGCGGGGCGCCGTTCATCGATCCTCCCGAGGGTTTCCACGCCGAGATCGCGCGCGAGATGACGCGGGTGGGCGACTGGATCACGCCCCACGCCAACGGTGTGCGCTACTTCGACAAGCCGCCGGTCCTCTACTGGCTCATGGCCGGCTCGTTTTCCGTCGCCGGCGTCGGCGAAGCGACCGCGCGCGTGTGGTCGGCGCTCGCCGCCGTCGGCATCGCCGTCGTCACCGCGCGGCTCGGCTTCATCCTCGGCGGCGCGCGCATCGCGCTGCTCGCCGGCCTGATCGTGATCGCGAATCTCGGAATGTACCTGTACGGGCGGCTCGTAAAGCCCGACATGGTGTTCATGCTCTGCATCGTGCTCGCCTACGCGGGCTTCGCCGTCGCTTACAAGGGCGCCGGCCGTTGGGGGCTCGCCGTCTTCTACGCCAGCCTCGGCGCGGCCACGATGACGAAGGACATCCTCGGCGCGCTCGGGCCGCTCGCGGTCGTTGCGATCTTCCTGGTGCTCACGCGCGAGCGCCCGTTGGCGCCCTGGGCGCCGTGGTGGGGCGTGCTGCTGCTGCTGGCACTGACCGTGCCGTGGTACGCCGCGGTGGAGGTGCGCAATCCGGGCTTCCTCTGGTACACGCTCGTGGACAATCACGTGCTCAATTTCACCCGGCACCGTGTGTTTCCCGACGAAGACGTGCCGCTCGGAACGCTGCAGTTTCTCGGCGTGACGCTGCTGGCATTTCTGCCGTGGTCGCTGAGCGCGCCCTGGGCGATCGCGCGCGCGCTGCGCCGCCCATGGGAGGACGCCACCGCGCGACTCTGGGTTCTCATCGCGCTCTGGCCGCTCGTGGTCATCGGCTTCTTCGCGCTCGCGCCCTTCAAGCTGCCTCACTACGGCCTACCCGCCTTTCCGGCGCTGGCGCTGCTCGTCGCGCGCGTGTGGGACGACTCGATCGAGGCGGCGCCCGCCTCGCTGCGACCGCGCGCGCTGATCGTGCCGATCCTCGTGATCTTTGCGCTCTTCGACATCGCGGCCATCCTCGCGGCCATGGATCGGCTGGCGTTGCCGCCGGGTGTGCTCGCCAACCTGGATCTCGCCACCCGCAATCTCGCCGCGCGCGGACGGGTCGGCGCGAGCGCGCCGATGGCGGCGTACGTGCCGGCGCTGCGCAGCTGCGCGCTGATCTTCACCGCCGGCACACTCGTGCTCGCATGGGCGGCGTGGCGCCGCCTCCCGGGCCTCGGGGCGTGGGCGGCGCTGGCCGTCACGCTGGCGTTTCTGCCGATGGCCGGGGACGGAATGGCGACCTTCGCGCGCACCCGCTCGGCGCGAACCGTCACCGAGGCGCTGGTGTTTCGCCTGCAGCCCGGGGATCAGGTCGTGCACGAGGGACCGCTCGAGAACAGCGGGTCGCTGCTGCTGGCCCTGGACCGCCGGGTGACCGTCGTCAACGGACGGGAGTCGAATCTCGCCTTCGGCGCCACCTTTCCCGAGGCGCGCGACCTGTTCTGGGATGGCACGCGGCTCGCGCAGGAATGGCCCAAGCCGGGCCGGCGCTTCCTGGTCACCAGCATCACGCCCGAGCGGAGCGTGGTGCGCACACTGCCGGCCGATTCGTACCGGCTCGTCGTGCAGGGCGGGGGACGCTGGCTCTACACGAATGTTGAAAAGTGAGCGGGCGACGTCGGATGATGACGGTGTGAGCCTCGCGTCACGCTACACGCTCAAGGGCGACCCCTACAGCAGCCACTCGGTCATCCTCGACTGGCTCGGCGAGGGACGCGGGCGCCGGCTGCTCGACGTGGGCGCCGCCGACGGGCTGCTCGCACGCCTGCTGACGGAGCGCGGCTGGAAGGTCACCGGCATCGAGGCCGATCCCATCGCTGCAAAGGCGGGAGCGGTGCACTGCGAGCGGATGATCGTTGCCGACCTCGACGCGGGTGTGCCGCGGCTCGACGGCGAGTTCGACGCGATCGTCTGCGCGGACGTGCTCGAGCACCTGCGCGATCCCGCGAGCGCGCTTGCGGCGCTGCGGCGGTCACTGGCCGCGAGCGGCGAGCTCGTCGTCTCGATCCCGAACGTGGCACACGTGTGGGTGCGGTTGTCGCTGCTGGCCGGCCGCTTCGACTACGCCGAGCGCGGCATCCTCGACCGCACGCACCTGCGCTTCTTCACGCGCCGCACGCTCGCGGCGCTGGTGGCCGAGGCAGGCCTGCGCGTGGCACGCATGACCTCCACGCCGGTACCGCTCTATCAGGTGGTGCCGCCGCGCTGGCACGGCCGCGCGCTGGCCGCCGTCCACGCGCTGAGCGCCGGCAGCGCCCGCCTGCTGCCGCGCCTGCTGGCCTACCAGTTCGTCGTCGGAGCCACCCGGAATGCGGAACGGTAGATCGGGCGTGTCGGAGCCACTCGCATCTATCTCAGGCCACCCACGGCCCAAGCCGATCTCGCGGCCGCTACAATGACCGTCCAGTCCAGAAACCGCGCGCCAAAGATCGTCGTCGTGATGCCGGCCTACAACGCCGGCCGGACGCTGCGCATGACCTACGAGGAGCTCCCGAAGGACGCGGTCAACCTCGTGATCCTCGTGGACGACGGCTCGACCGACACGACGCTCGAAGTCGCGCGGCAGCTCGGGCTCGAGATCTTCGTGCACAACCGCAACTACGGCTACGGCGCCAATCAGAAGACGTGCTACGCGGAGGCGCTGCGCGCCGGCGCCGACATCGTCGTCATGGTCCACCCCGACTATCAGTACGACCCCACGCTCGTCCCACAGATCGTCGAGCCGATCACGCGCGGCGAGGCGGACGTCGTCCTCGGCTCGCGGCTCAAGGGCGGCTCGGCGCTCGCGCAGGGCATGCCGTGGTGGAAATTCGTCGCCAACCGGTTCCTCACGTGGGTCGAGAATCGTGCGTTCGGGCTGCGCCTGTCCGAATACCACACCGGCTACCGCGCGTTCCGTCGTGAGGTGCTGGAGACCGTCAACTTCCGCGCGAACGCCGACGGTTTCATCTTCGACCAGGAGATCGTCGCGCAGGTCGTGGCGGCCGGCTTTCGCATCGCGGAGATCGCGGTGCCCACGCGCTACTTTCCCGAGGCCTCCTCGGCGTCGTTCGTCGCCTCGAGCGTCTACGGCCTGCGGATCCTCGCGGTCGTGTTCTGGTATCTCGTCAACAAGTGGGGGCTGCGGCGCTCGCGCCGCTTCGACAGCCTGCCCGCCCGTTACACGCGCCTGAGCTGAGCGGGCGTGCGCGATGGCGGCTGGGCGCCTCCGCCGCTCGCCGCTGACTCACCGGTTCACTCGGATGCCGCGCGGCCGAGCACGTGCGAGGCGTGGTGGTGGACCATGCGCCAGGCATCGCCGTCGCGCTCGAACACGTTCGTCGCGAGGATCGACGTGACGCCGACGCGGCCGTCGGTCTCGGACAGGATGTTCTCCGTGCAGGTGACCCACGCCAGCTCGTGCGTCTCCATCACCCGCACGTCGGTGAGCGTGAATCGCATCTCCTGCGTGTTGGCGAAGATCGTCTCCCACGAGGCGTGCACCGCGTCCCAGCCAGTGAGCAGCGGCCAGCCGGGATGCACGCACTTGACGTGCTCGCCGTGCGCCCAGACCTCGTCCATCGCGTGCAGGTCGAGCGCCTCGAAGGCGCGATAGAAGCCCGCGTTCGCCTGCGTTATTGTATCGACGGCCATGCGTGCGGCTCGGGCCGTGGGTGGCCCGTTCGAGATGCGTCGTGGCTCCGCTCCGCGTTCACTGCTATGCGCAGGTGACGATGAGAGTGTCGCCGTCGCGGCGCAGGGGCAGGCGCGTCAGCGAGTCGCCGGCGCACGGGCCCGCCGTGCAATAGCCCGTGGCCGCTTCGTAGAGCGCGCCGTGCGTGGAGCAGATGAGCGTGCGGCCGTCCTCGGCGAAGAAGTCGTTCGGCCAGAGATCGAGCGGTGTGCCGACGTGCGGGCAGCGGTTGACGTACGCGTGGTACTCGCCGTCGTGGTTGACGACGAATCCTTCTACGCCGCGGCCGCGACACCCCAGCCGGAATTTCGTCGTCCGGCCGGGCGGCAGCGCGGCGGCGGATCCGCGCCACTCCGCCGGGACCGTCATGCGCCGCATGTTACCATTCACTCATGTCGTCGCCCGCCGCGTCCCTCGCCATCGACGCGCGCGAGGTGGCGAAGACGTTCCGCTCCGGATGGTTTCGCCCCCGCACGACGGAAGCGCTGCGCGGCGTGACGCTCGAGGTCCCACGCGGCGCGATCGTCGGCCTGCTCGGGCCCAACGGCGCGGGGAAGACGACGTTTCTCTCCATTCTCGCCACGCTACTCATCCCCGATCGGGGCAGCGCGCGCGTGCTGGGATTGGACGTCGTGCGCGACTCGCTCGCGCTGCGACGGCGTCTCAACATGGCGAGCGGGCGGCCGTCGTTCCTCTGGAGCCTCCGGGTCGCGGAGATCGTGGCGTTCTACGGACGGCTCTACGGACTGTCGGGTTCGGTATTGCGCGCGCGCGTGGACCGGCTGATCGAGGAGTACGAGCTGACCCCGTACCGGCGGGTGCCCTACAGCGAGCTCTCCACCGGTCTGAAGCAGCGCGTGGCGCTGGCGAAGTCGCTCGTCAACGATCCCGAGCTGCTCTTCCTCGACGAGCCTACGCTCGGACTGGACCCCGACGTGTCGGTGCGCGTGCGTGCGCACATTGCGGCGCTGCGCCGCGAGCGTGGCATGACGATCGTGCTGACGACCCACTACATGCGCGAGGCCGAAGAGCTGTGCGACGACGTGGCCTTCATCAAGGCCGGCCGGATCCTGGACGCCGGTACGCCCGACGAGCTCAAGCGCCGCATCGGGCTCGGCGACGTCATCGCGCTGCGTCTGGAGCCGACGGCGCCGGCGTGGCTCGCGACGGCCGCGGGCGTGCTGCGCTGCACGACGAACGATGGGTGGACGGAGTGCACGGTGGACGAAGCGGAAAAGCGGCTGCCCGACCTGCTCGGTCGGCTGCAGGCCGAGGGCGTGACGGTGCGCAACGTCCGCGTGCGCGAGCCCGAGCTCGAGGAGGTCTTCGTTGAGCTGGCGCGCTGACGCGCTCGCGGTGTGGGCCGTGGTCGTACGCAACGCGCTGATGGCGTCGCGCAACGTCTTCTTCTTCTTCGAGCTGCTGTTCTGGCCGATCGTCGGCGTGCTGTCGATCGGACTGATGACGAGGTTCCTCGGCCTCACCCCGGCGCAGACCTCGTTCGTGCTGATCGGCACCATCGCGCTCTCGGTCGTCAACGTCTGTCAGCTCGAGGTCGCCTACGCGGTGCTCATGGACGTGTGGGCGAAATCGATCAAGCACCAGTTCCTCGCGCCGATCGGGATCCGTCACCTGACCATCGGCTCCTGGCTCGTCGGCATGGTACGCGGTGTCGCGCTCTTCACGCTGCTGGCCGTCCTGGCCTGGTGGGCGTTCGGCTTTCGCGTGTTCGCGGCCGGCGGGGGCCCGGTGGCCGTGTTCCTGATCGGCTGCTTTCTCAACGCCTGGATCGTCGGCGTCTTCGTCTGCGCGCTCATCACGCTGTTCGGCAACCGCGCCGAGGCGTTCGCGTGGGCCAGCGTGAACCTGGTGCTGGTGCTCGCCGGTATCTACTATCCCGTGTCGGTGCTGCCCCCGCCGGCCGCCGCCATCGCGCGGGCGATCCCGCTCACGTACTTCCTGGACGCGTACCGCGCGCACTTCGGCTTCACCTCGGAGTTCGCGGCGCCGATCGCGACCGGCCTCGGGCTGTCGGTCGTGTACGCGGCGCTCGCGCACCTGGCCTTCTACAGCTGCGTGCAGCGCGCGCGGCGCACCGGGCTTCTCCTCAAAATGTCGGAGTGATCATGGACAGCGCCTACGCCAAGATTTCGCCGTGCACCTTCGCCGAAGTCGTCACGCGTGATCGCGTGATGGATCCCGCCATCCGGCCGCTGTGGGAGCCGATCCCGCGCGTGGCCGGTCCCGCGTATCCGGTCGCGTGCCCGGCCGGCGACAACCTGATGCTGCACGTGGCGATCCATCGTGCCCCCGCGGGCTCGGTGATCGTGTGCGCGGCCGGCGACTCCAACTGGGCCATGGCGGGCGGCAACGTCTGCGCGTACGCGCAGCAGCGGGGGATCGCCGGATTCGTCGTCGACGGCGTCATCCGCGACATCGCCGAGACGCGGAAGAACAAGTTTCCCGTCTTCGGCCGCGGCGTGATCCCGATTCCCGGCGTGCGCAAGACGGCGGGGCTCATCGACGTCCCGGTCGTGTGCGGCGGCGTCACCGTGGCGCCGGGCGACGTCGTCGTCGCGGACGAAGAGGGCATCGTGGTGCTGCCGAGGGCGCAGGCGGCCGATCTACTGAGCCGTGCGCAGATGCGGGCCAAGAAGGAAGAAGAGACGACGCTCGAGCAGTGGGTGAAGAATCACAAGGAGCGGATCGACGAGGTCGTCAAGACGCTGGGGATTTAGGCCCCCAGCGCCTTGTCGATCTTCGCGTCGAGCGTGGCGCGCGGCACGGCGCCGATCACCTTGTCGACGATCTGGCCGGCCCGCACGAACAGGATGGTCGGGATCGACTGGATCTGGTAGCGGCCCGCGAGGGCCGGCTCTTCGTCCACGTTCACCTTCGCCACGCGAACGCGGCCGCCGCGATCGCGCTCCAGCGCCTCGAGCACGGGGCCGATGGCACGGCAGGGCCCGCACCAGGGTGCCCAGAAATCCACGAGCAGCAGCTCGTCGGTCGTCGCCAGCGTCTCGTCGAACGTCGCCTCGGTCAGCGTCATCGGCAATCTCCTCCTCTCGCATTGGGATGCGGGGAAAGCGGGGAGGGATGCCGGCGTGTGCCTCAGTCGGAGCCGGCGACGGTCAGCGTGGCTTCCACGTCCTGCGGCGCGAAGCCGTTGAGCTCAGAGAACACGATCCGGATCGGAATCTCCGCGTAGCGCGTCTCCTCGGGGAACGGCAGCTCCGTGAACCACGCCCGCTGGTGACCGGGCGGGATCCTGCCGAACAGCATCTCGCGCCCGTTCAGCTCCGCGAGCGGGCTCTGCAGCGTTCCCCGCAGCTGCGCGGTCGCGCCCGCGCCGCGGTTGGTGATCTCCACGACGAGCAGCTTGCCGTCGACGCGAACGTCGACGCCCGTCTGCGGCGGAGCGCCGGGCGTGTGGGGCGACATGTCGACGCCTTTCAAATAGAGCGCACGCGCCGTGTCGAGGTCGAGGCGGAAGGCCTTCTCGTCGCGCTCTGTCGCCGTGGCCGTGGAGACGGCGACGTTGAGCGCATCGCGCGGATAGGTCGGCAGGCGTGCGATCTCGTCCGCGAGGTTGACGCTCACGACGCCGGCGTCGTCGGCGACGATCCAGCGCGAGACGGCATTGTCGATGTCGATCGTCACCGCGCCTGCCTTCCAGGGCTCGACGATCTCCTGCGTCTCGGACGTGCGGCGCGGCTCGCTCCGAACCCGCTTGGTGCCGAGCACCGTCGATTCGAGACCGGTGAGGGCGCCGGCCAGGCGTTCGGGCTGTGTGAGCAGCCGCAGCCCTTCGCCGAAGAGCGTGTCGAAGAGGAAGGCGATCGGCCGCGTCGGGTCGAAGTTGACCTCGGTCGCCACCTCGTCCGTCTCCTCCGCTTCGTAGACCGGCGCCTGAACTTTCCGCGCGACCTGGATCTTCAGCGTTGGATCGGTCACGGTTGGCGTGGCGGCCAGGCTGATGACGGGTGCGACGCGGACAGGGGCCTTCTGGTCGACGAACTGGACCTTGCCGGCCGGCGAGTTGACCGTGTACGTGCACCCGGACGCCACCACGCACAACAGCAGAAGCTGAAGATATCGCATCCGTGCCTCCCGGCGGCTAGAGTCAGTCCTTAATATCACGGCGCTGTCGACGCGCCCACCCGTCGCCGGCCACGTCGGCGGCGCCGAGCGGGCGCGCGGACGCCGTCGACCTACTACTTCTCGAACACGGCGACGTTGTTCGTCGGCTTGCCCTCGGCGTTCGTGCCCTTCGAGGTCGCGGTCATCGTCTTGCCGTCGGCCGAGACCACGCGCCTGATGGTGACGACCGGCTTGCCGTCCTTCTTGTCGATGCGCTCGGTCGTGCGGGCATCGATGCGCTTGAGCGAGACTTTGTCGGCGCCGAGCGCGGAGCCGGTGAGGGGATAGTCCTTGCCGTCGAAATTGGCCGTGTACGTGACCGTCACTTTCTTGCCGTCCGCCGTCACCGTCTCGGAGGTGACCTTTTCACCCTTGCCGACCGCATCGACCTTCAGCGTCTGGCTCTGAGGCGGCGGACCCGGGTCGTACTTCGACTTGGCGACATTGAGCTTCCACGTGCCGACGCGTGGGTCCTTGGACTGCGCCGACAGCTGCGCGACGTCCGCAGCCACGATCACGAAGAAAACGACGAGTGCGAGAGTCACCGCACGTCGGATCGAGTGCATTCGTACTCCTCCCCCTTTGAGTGAGCTGCATCGATAGCGCCGCGGCTCGATCACCTCCCTCGCGGGTCCGGTACACACTGCGCCGAACGGACTCGCTGCGCAATGGCCTGTGAAGCAGCGCTCGGAGCGCTAACCAACGAGGCCGATCCTCACGCGGCGGTTGTGGCGGCCCTTGTTGTCGATCTTGAGGATGCGCACGGCGCGTGAGCGGCCGGTGGACGCCAGATGCGTGCCCCCGCACGCCTGGCGGTCGAGCCCGACGATCTCGACGACGCGTACGCTGCCATCGGGCGCCGGCGGCGGCGCCACCGAGCGGCATCGGATCAGCCCGGGCTCAGTGCCGATCGCCTCGGCCGGCACCCACTCGAAGCGCAGAGGCAGGTCCTGGCGGATCACGTCGTTGAGCTGTGGCTCCAGCGCGCGTAGCCGGTCGTTGTCGACGTCGGGCAGGTCGAAGTCCGTCCGCGCCGTCCCGTCGTCGTTCAGCTGCGCGCCGGTGATCAGCGCGCCCTGGAAATGCTGGAAGACGAGCGCGTTGAGGACGTGCGCGTTGGTATGCAGCTCCGTCTGCAGCGCCCGGAACGCCGGATCGACCGCCGCCTGCACGACACCGTCCGCTTCGACGGCATCGGTGAGAAGGTGCCAGACGCGGCCATCGGCGGCGATCTCGAAGCCCGTAATCGCCGTCTCGCCGGAGCGCCAGCTCAGGCGCCCTCGGTCGGGAAGTTGACCGCCGCCGCCGGGATGGAACGGGCTGCACTCGAGCACGACCGCACCCGGCCGCGCGTCGACCACGCGCGTCTCGAGCGTCAGGACATCGGGTTGGTCGTGGCAGAAATAGCGCGACACGGCCGCTCAGCCTCCGAGTGTCATGCGATCCTCGATCGAGCCCACGAGGTCGCCGTGCTGGGCGCTCGTCGCGCGCTTGATCTCTTTCCATTCGCCGTCCGCCATGAACTTCGTCCATGCCGCCTGCTTCGTCGCCTCATCGGGCCACGTCAGCAGGTAGACGAACTCCGTGCGACGGTCGCTCTTGGCCTCCCACATCGCCAGGATGCGGAAGCCGTATGACTTCATGATTCGCGCGGCGTGATCGCGGAAGCGCTCGTGAAAGGCCGACTTGTTGTGCTCGAAGATCTCGTAGGCGCGCAGCTGATGGATCATGGTCTATCGGCCGAGAAACTTGGCCACGCTCCGCGCGATGCCGTCCGGATCGAAGCCGCCGAGTGATTCTCCACGGTCACCACGTGGCCGGTCTTGGCGGCCGACCCGGTTGGCCCGACCCCGCGTGCGCCAGCATCCGAATGATCTGGACACGGCAGGCGCGCGCGATCGCCGGCAGTCGGGGGTCAGCCACTGGAGTCCTCGACGTGGGCGATGGCGTCGATGCGGACGTCGCGGACCGAATCATATAAGAATCCGCGGTGACCGTACAGGTGAAATCGCCCGCGCGCAGTCCGTTGATCGGGTACGTGTACCAGATGCGGCCGACGTAGAGCCCGTTGCCGACGCGGCGGAACAGCTCGTCACGATCGAGGGGCTCGGCGCCCTCGACGACGACGTTGGTGGCCGCGATCGACGGTCGGCTGGCGAACTGGCGTCCACCGCCGGCGCCGAAGCGAAAGCCGTTGCGCGGCACCAGTGCGGCCGCCCGTACGGCGTCGTCGGCCCCGCCGAGCTTGTCGGCGCGCTGCGGGTCGCGCATCAGCCGCTCGGTCTCGTACCAGCACGACAGGCAGCCGGTGAGCACACCCTCGCGGATGAGATCGGTGCGGCCCGTCGGCAGGCCCTCGCACGTGATGCCCTTGGAGCCCATCATCCCGGGCATCGCGCCGTGGTCGTAGATCGACAGCGCGGACGACGCCACGCGCCGGCCGAGGCGGCCGAGAAACGGCGACGCCGAGGCGTAGAACGTCTCCGCGTTGCAGGCCGGCAGGACGAGGTCATTCAGGATGTCGGCCACCGGCTGGCGGCCGAAGACGACCGTGTAACGGCCCGAGGGCACGCGCGTGCCACCGAGGGCGGCGATAGCCGCCCGCGCTGCCTCACCGCCCGCTTCGTCGCTGAAGTCGTCGAGGCGCGTGCCCGTCGACCATCCCGAGCCCTTGGCCGCGTGGGCCTCGACCATGGACGTCACGAACGACGTGATCAGCGTCGTCTCGTCCGTTTGGACGTGCGGCATCGCCGTCGACGCGATGGCCATGCGCTCCTGGATCATCGTCACGTCGCCGCTGATGATCAGCCCCAGCCGGCGCAGCGCCTCTTCGCCGTCGGCCAGATCGGCCAGACGCGACGACGCCAGGAAGGTCCGGAGCGCGCCACCGATGATCGTCCATCCTGCCTCGACGAGGCGCTCGTCGCTCACGCGCATGAGCGCGGGATCGTGATAGTCGCTCAGCGTCCGCGGCGCGGCCAGCGGGCGCGGCAGCGAGACGAAGTCCGGGTCCGCCACCGCGGCGCGCCGCGCTTTGTCGAACGCGCGCTCGATGCCGGACACGGAGAGGTCGTTCGGCTCGCTGCCGAAGCCCAATCGCCGGCCGCCGGGCGCGTCCAGGACGATCTGCAGACCGATGCCGTACGACTCGACCGACTTCGGCTCCTCCACGCCGTTGCAGGGGATGTGCGAGGTGTAGTTCAGGCGCGTGAGGAGCGCGGCGTTGGCCGAGACGAACGCCTCCACCTCGCTCACGCCCGGCTGGGCGCGCGCCCAGCCCAGCGCCTGCTCCGCTGCGCGGCTCAACTCGCCGAGATCGCGCATGTCAGTGCTTGGGCGTGTCGCTGATGTTCGTGCCCTCGACCGGGTAACCCTTCGCGTGCCAGCCGGGAAGCCCTTCCTCGAGCACGCGCTGATTGCGCCAGCCGAGCACGTGGAGGACATTGCTGGCCCCACGGGACAGCGCGTGGGGACACGTTCAGTAGAAGACGACGAGCCCGGTCTTGCGGATCTCCGACGCGCGGCGCTCCACGCTACGCAGCGGCATCGAGCGCGCGCCGCGAATGTGCATCTCGACGTAGGCGTCCCAGTTGCGGACGTCGATGATGTCCGCCTTCTCGCCGCGATCGAGCGCCGCCTTCAGCTCGTCCACCTTGATGAAGTTGACGGGCGCATCGGGCGGCGCGGCCGGGGCCGCGCCGAGCAGCACGATCGCGGTGGCGAGCGCCGGCACCATCGCTCGGCGCACGGCTCAGCCTCCGAGCACGCGGGCGCGGCTGCGCATCGTCGGGCCTCCGTTGCCGAGCTTCTTGCTCTGCATCGGCTGTCCCTTGCCGCAGTTCGGGATGGGATAGAGACGGAAGTCGCGGCCGACCGCGTCGACGTTCATCAGATAGGCGCGCGTGTCCGCGGCGATGCCTCCGTCGCGGTAGAGTCGCGTGAGCTCGCCGCGCTCGATCGCATAGACCTTGCGCGCGGAGATGCGGAAGTTCTCGCGGCTCTCCGCGATCGACGGAATCCGATGGCCGACCATGTAATAACCGCGATCGACGTCGCCGACGATCCGCGCGGGATCGGCGTCGCCGCCGTCGAAGACCGTGTTCGACATCCGGATCAGCGGTACCAGCGCGGCACTGGTCGCCTTGAAGTGCCCGTTGGGCTCGCCGCCGAACACGGCCGCCGTCTGGCGGCTGTTCATGAAGCCACGGAAGATGCCGCGCTCGATGTGGGTCACGCGCCGGGCGGGCGTGCCCTCGTGATCGTAGGCGTAGTGACCGTAGCCCGGAAGCGCGGGGTCCGAGTACGCGGTCACCAGCGGAGATGCGATCCGCTGGCCGACCTGATGGGCGTCGAGATCGGCGAGCAGCCACGAGCGGCCGGCATACGCCGTCTCCATCTTGAGCGCGCGGTCGAGCTCGGCCGGGTGACCGACGATCTCGTGGGAGACGAGGGTGTTGTAGTGCGGATCCGTCACCACGACGACCTCGCGCTCGGAGCTCGGCAGCGGCGGCGCCGCCGCGAGCTCGGCGGCGTCGTGCGCGAGAGCCAGCGCGAAGTCGCGAAACGGTGGGAAGGCGAGCAGGGGATCGTCGACGCCGCCGGCGATGACCTCCCAGCCGCGCTGGTGGCCCATGACGTCGTACAGCTCCTGGCTCGTCTCGGCGCCGACGGCGACGACCGAGGCGGCGCCCTGCGTGAGCGCGAACGCCTGATCGATCACGGCGCCCTCCGTGGAGGCGAACAGCTCGCGCGTGAGCTGCGTGAGCAGCGGAATCCAGTTGTAGCGCACGCTCGGCTCGGCGGCGGCGATCGCGCGCGAGACGTCGACCGCGGCCGCGACCATGTCGCCGAGCGGAACGCTGCGCGGATCGATCCGATAGACGGCGGGGACGACGTCGCGGCGGACGTCGACCGTGTAGAGTTTCAGCTCGGCCAGCGTCGCGCCCAGCGGCCCGAACTTCTCGCGCGCGGTCGCTTTGTGCTCGGCGTTCGCCATCGCGCGGCGGTACGCGCGCTCGAGCGCCTCCCGCAGTCGCGCCTCGAGATCCGCGACATCGGCGGCGCCGAGGACGATCCCGAGCCACCCCGGCGCCACGCTCCGATCGCCGGCCAGCACCCGGACGCCGGCGGTGCACGCGTAGTCGTCGCCCGACGAGCGCTCGGCGCCGTTCTCGGCGATCGCGTGGCGACTCTCGGTGACCTCGAGGCGCAGGTCGGCATAGGCCAGGTGGGGCAGTCGCCGGCGCGCGTCGGCCAGCAGCGCGGGTACGTTCTCGCGCGCGCGATCGATCAGATCGACGGTGATGGCGGCCATCGTCAGAGCGCTTCGAAGGGCTCGACGGTCACGCGCTCACCGGCCGCGACGTCACCGCGCGCCTCCTCGAGCACGACGAAGCAGTTGCCGGCGACCATGGACGAGAGAATGCCCGAGCCCTGCGGCCCCGTCGTGCAGACGTCCCAGTCGCCGTCGCGGAACGCGAGGATGCCGCGCTTGTACTCGGTACGGCCGGTCTTCTTCCGCATCGGCTCCAGCGCGCGCGCCTGCCACGTCGGCGGAAAGATCCGGCGACGTCCCGCCAGCTTGTAGAGCGCCGGGCGAACGAACAGCATGAACGACAGCAGCGACGCCACCGGGTTGCCCGGCAGGCCGAAGAACAGCGCGCCGTCGATGTGGCCCACGGCGAACGGGCGGCCGGGCTGCATCGCCACCTGCCAGAAATCGATGGCCCCGACCTCCTGCAGCACGTCCTTCACGAGGTCGTACACGCCCACCGACACACCGCCGGAGGTGACGACGACGTCGGCGGCGCGCGCGGCGTCGCGCAGCGCGTCGCGTAGCGTCTCGCGCACGTCGGGAACGATGCCGAGATCGCTCACGTCGCCGCCGCACTGCTCGATCGAGCCGCGCAGCGTGAAGCGATTGGCGTCGTAGATCTGACCGGGACGCCGCGGCGTGCCGGGCTCGGCCACCTCGTCGCCGGTCGACATCAGCGCGACGCGCGGCCGACGGCGCACCGACACCTGCCAGGCCCCGAGCGAGGTCATCAGGCCGATCTCCTGCGGCCGCAGCACGGTGCCGGCCTCGATGACCGTCTTCCCCGCGGCGACGTCCTCGCCGGCACGCCGCACGTTGGCGCCCTTGTCGATGGGGCCGACGCGGACGCGGTCAGCCTCGCGCTGCACGATTTCTTGGGGGTAGACGGTGTCGGCGCCGGCGGGCATCGGCGCGCCGGTCATGATGCGCAGGGCCTGCCCGGCGCCGAGCGCGCGCTCGAAGACCGCGCCCGCGGCGAGGTCGCCGATCACGACGAGGTCGCGCGTGGCGCGCGGCGGAATATCGGCGCCGCCCACGGCGTAGCCGTCGACCGCGGAGTTGTCCGCGGGCGGTACGTCGAACGGCGCGGCGAAATCCTCGCTGAGCACGCGCGCCAGCGCGCGTGTCAGCGGCACCAGCTCGGCCGCGAGCGGCACGCCGATGCGGGCGAGAATCTGCGCTTGCCCGTCGCGCACCGAGATCATGCGCGTATTATACGCGCCATGAACGGCGCGCCGGGCGACGCGACGCACCCCGCGGGCTTCTGGATCCGGTTCGTCGCCTTCGTCATCGATCTCGTGGTCATCATCCTCGCGCAGTTCATCCTGAAGATCGTCGCGGTCGCGCGCTTCGGCTCGGGCGGCGCCCCGGGGGCCGTCGGATTCTTCACCTTCGTGTTCGCCGTCGCGTACCCGACGGTGCTGCACGCGCTCACCGGCCAGACGCTCGGCAAGGTGCTCACGCGCGTGCGCGTCGTCGCGCTGGACGGCGAGGCGTTGCCGTTCGGCGCGGCCTTGCTGCGCGCCGTCGTGTTCTGGGCCGCGCTGCCGCTCACGCTCGGCATCGGCCACATCGTCGGCGGATTGCGCAAGGACAAGCGCGCGTTCCACGATCTGATCGCCGGCAGCCGTGCCGAGCGCGTGCCGTATGTGACGCGCGTACGTCGTCTGTCACGCGCGCCGGTGTCGCCGCTCGGCGCGTCGATGGTGGGGCGCAGCCCGTTGCCACCGACGGCGGAGTCGGATCCGCGCTCGGGCGGGTGATCCGCACCCTGCCGCTGCCACTACGCAACCGCTTGGCGGCGACGATTCTCGAGGCGGTGAGCGACGCGCGGGCGCGGCGCGCGCTGGCCGCGGTGGCGGAGGCGCCCGACACGTGGCTAGGGGTGGACGAGCGACACTGGGCGCCGTTGCTCGCGGCGCGCGCGCGGCGGGCGAGCGACGCGCTGGCCACGCTGCCGCCGGCGACGACGCGTGGACTCGATGCGGTGCTGGACACGGCGGCGCGGCTCTACGAGGCCGGGCTGTACTTCGAAGTGCACGAGTGGCTCGAGCCGCACTGGATGGCGGCGAGCGGCGAGACGCGCGAGGCGTTGCAGGGCGTGATCCAGGCGGCGGTCGGCTGGCAGCACCTCGCCAACGACAACGTCGCCGGGGCGCGCTCGCTCCTGCTGGACGGGGCGACGCGCCTGCACGGACAGCGGCTCGGCGCGCGGGACTTCGACGGCTTCGCGCGGGCGACGGCAGCGGCATCCGCGCGCGTGCCGTCTGCGGCGCCGCCGCCGTTTCCGTGTCGCGACGCGAGGGAGAGAGAGGAGAGCGTATGAACCTGGAGCTGACCGACAAGGTCGTGGTGGTGACGGGCGCCAGCCGTGGCATCGGCCGCGCGATCGCGCTGGGCATGGCGAGCGAGGGCGCGCGCGTGGTGGCGGTGGCCCGCGACAAGGCCGCGCTCGACAAGCTGGCCGGCGAGGCGCGCGACCGCAGCAAGCGGGAGGCGGTGGCGATCGGCGCCGATCTCTCGCGGCTCTCGGAGGTCGAGCGCGTCGTGGACGAGGTCCGGCGCGCGTGCGGCCGTATCGACGTCCTCGTCAACAACGCCGGCGCCATCCGCGGCGGAGGCTTCCTCGAGATCCCCGACGCCCAGTGGCTCGACGACTGGAGCCTCAAGCTCATGGGCTACATCCGCATGGCGCGCGCGGTCTTTCCGCTCATGAAGGCGCAGGGCGGCGGACGCATCGTCAACGTCGTCGGCGCGGCGGCGCGTAATCCGACCGCGACCTATCTCGCCGGCGGCGCCGCGAACGCCGCGCTCGTGAACTTCACGAAGGGACTCGCCGACCTCGGCGCCGAGTGCGGGGTTCTCGTCACCGCCGTTTCGCCGGCGGCGACGCGGACCGAGCGCTGGGATCAGCTGATGGAGCAGCAGGCGAAGGCGGCGGGAAAGACGGTGGACGAGATTCGCGCGGCATCGCAGGCGCCCTACAAGCTCGGCCGCATCGCGACGCCCGAGGACATCGCCGACGTCGTCTGCTTCCTGGCCTCCGCGCGCGCGTCGTTCATCACCGGCATCTGCATCACCGTCGATGGCGGAGCCACGCGCGGCGTGTACGCGTGAGCCGGACCCATCCTTGACATGCGTCGCCTCCTGTCATTATCTTTCCGTAGCGCTGGGCTGGGGTTCCCTATCTCGCCGCTTCCACCGAGGGCAGGAGGTTCGCGCGATGGCGGCAAAACTGTTCGTCGGCAACCTTTCCTTCCAGGCCACAGAAGAAGACCTGCGCGAGCTCTTTGCGCAGGCGGGGACCGTGGAGACCGTGCGGATCATCACCGATCAGTTCACCGGACGTCCGCGCGGCTTCGGCTTTGTCGAGATGGCGACGAAAGAAGAGGCGACGAAAGCGGTGGAGATGCTCAACGGCCGACTCTTTCGCGACCGTAACCTCGTCGTGGACGAGGCGCGGCCGCAGCCGCAGCGCGGCGCCGGCGGCGGCGGCGGTCCACGCGGCGATCGCGGCGGGCGTCCCGGCGGAGGAGGCGGCGGCTGGCGGCGCTGAAGCGCGAGCTAGAACAAGCTTAGCTGCGACGACTCCGGTGCGTCGTCGACATACGGCACGAGACCGTCGTGCTCGGTGAAGCGGCGGAAGCGCTCCCACGTCTCGAGCACCTTGGACTGGTAATACTCCACGTTCTCGTCCGGCCGCGCGGGATCCCAGAGCGTCGCCAGCTTCGCGACGTCGGTGACGGCGACACGCGCCGTGCGTCCCGCGACGTAGTACGAGATCTGATCCCCAGGCTGCACCGGCCGGGCGCTCGCCGTCGCCAGCTCGTACGCGGCGGAGGTGGGCCGCAGCCCCGCGGTGACGCGCTCGCGATAGACTTCAAGTGATTCTTGAAGTGTCTCGGTCCGCGCGAAGTCGCGTACGGGCACGCGATGCGCGGCGAACTCGCCGAGCCAGCGATCGACCACGGCCTTGGCGTCGGTGCGCCGCCCGCGCAGCAGCAGGCCGACGAGCTCGTCGATCAGCCGTCGCTGGAAGGGCTCGAGCCCTCGGGAGCGGAACGCCGAGCCCTTGAGCGTGACGCGGCCGCGGTCGTCCAGCAGCGCGTAGGTCTTCATCTTGTACGAGAACATCGCCGGATAGCGCCCGTCGAGCTCCAGCGTGATGCCGGGCGGCAGCTTCTCGGCGACCATCGCGAGCAGCCGCGCGTCGTCCTCGGCGCGGTGACCGGGCGGTGGCGTGAAATACACGCCGTCGGTGTCCGCCTCCACCGGCGTGGCGCCGAGCGTCCGCAGCCGCTCGACGATCGAGGTGACGACCGCGCGCCCCTCGGTGGTGACGCGGTTGGCCGCCTCGAAGTCGTTCCAGTGCGCGGAGGAAAAGCCGAGATATCCATAGAAGGAGTTGATGAGGATCTTGAACGACTGTGACAGCGCCAGCTGGTGGCGGCGCTCCTCTTCCGTGTCCGCCGCCTGGGCCTGACGCTTGGCGGCCACGCGCACGTCGCGCAGGTGGGTGAGGAGGTCGAGGAAGACGCCGAGCTCGTCGCACGCCGGGGCCACGCGCCCGCCGATCATCAGCGAGGGATAGAGCGACGTGACGTCGACGTGCAGCACCGGCGCCGCCACGCCCTGCTGCCAGATGGCGGTGAGGCCGCCGCCGACGGACTGGCCGGGACGCGGTCGCGGCACGGCGCGGCCCGCTCTCAGATACTCGCGCAGCAGCAGCGCGTCGACCTTGGCCGCCGAGCCGCGCAGCGTCGTGGACTGGTAGTCGAACGGCACCAGCCGCGCCTGCGCGAAGAACGGCGGCGAGAGGATCGCCGAGATCGCGAGCGTCTCCAACGCGTCGTCGCCGGCGTAGGCCATGAGGCGGTCGGCGTCCTCGGCGAGCTGGCGCGCGACGTTCGACGCGTCGACGTAGGTGCGG
Organism: Candidatus Rokuibacteriota bacterium; assembly: GCA_003220475.1. GTDB lineage: Bacteria > Methylomirabilota > Methylomirabilia > Rokubacteriales > CSP1-6 > AR12. Next base: position 20,834 of record QHSO01000026.1, read on the forward strand.
CCGGTGGCGGCCACGCCGAGATGGCGCGCGATGTCCTTGAGCCCGAACGACGGCAGGTCACGCGCGCCGACGTCGTGCAGCTGCGCGAGCATCCACGTGTCGACGATGTGCCGGCCGGCGACGTCGTAGCGGCGAAAGCCGATCGCCCGCTCGGCGACCTGCAGCCGCGCGGGCCGGCCGCGCAGCGCGCTGCCATCGCGTCCCCACGCGAGCGTGACGCCGTGACGCCGCGCGCGGGCCTCGAGGTATTCCAGGTCGAAGCGGAAGATGTTGTGTCCCTCGAGCACGTCGGGATCGCGCTCGCGAATGAGCCGCCCACACTCCGCGAGCAGCGCCGCCTCGTCGAGACGATCGCCGCGCAAGACCCGACGAAATCCCGTCGAGTCGGCCAGCGCGATGGCCACGATGCGATCGCTTTCGCGCGCCGCCGACGGAAACTCGTAACCCTCACCGGTCACGACCTCGATGTCGAGCGCCAGGCGCCGCAGGTCGTCGAAGCGGAGACTGCCGAACGACGTGCGGCCCGCGAGCATCAGATACTGGTGCACGGGATCCGGAAAGAATCGGTAGGGCGCCTCCGCGGCGTTGGCGGGAAGGCCTGTGGCGGCGCGGCAGCGCTCGCGCGCGGCCAGCGCCGCGCCCCAGCCGTCGAAGCGCGCCAGCCACCGAAGCTCGCCCGCACCCTGAAGCCGCGTGAGCGCCACGAGCCCGGGCGCGTCGCCGACGAGCGTGGCATCCGCGGCGAGCAGAAACGGCTCGAACGGAACGCGCTCCACGCACGTGAGGGCGCCGTCGCGGATCCAGAGGCGGATGGCGTGACCGTCGTCGGCGAGGGCGGCGGCGACGAGCCCGGGCGTGGGATCGGCGCCGAAGAGCAGCGGGGGCGGGGCGCTCAGCCGGCGGCTTCCTCGACCGCGGCGCGATACATGGCAGCATCCACGAGGCCGACCAGCACTCGGCCGGTCTGCGGCACGATCACCGTCGGGATCGAGCGGATGCCTTCGGCGACAGCCGCTTCGTAATCCTTCACAACCCCCTCGCGTCCGGCACCGGACTCGAGGTCGGCGTGAACGCGCGTCATGTCCGCCCCCTCGGCGGCGACGATCTCGGCGATCACGCGCGGGTCCGCGATGTTGAGACTCCGCGTGAAGTACGCCTCGTACAGGCGCGGATGCACGCGCTCGAAGAGGTCGTCACCCTGGCGGGCGACGCACTTGGCCGCTTCGAGCGCGGGCATGCTCCAGTTCGGCATCGTCGCGTGCGGCCACGGCGTGAACGTGATGCCGTCGGCCGCGGACATCGCGCCGCAGCGCTGCCATCCCGCCTCGCGATACGTGCCCTTGAACGGCACCGGCTCCACAGGAGCGGGTCGCAGCGGAAACGCGCGGTGCTCGACGACGAGCGAGGGCCCGTATTCGTCTTGAAGTCGCCGGAGGCGGACCGCCGCCGGATAACACCACGGTCAGAGATAGTCGCTGTAGACGACGAGACGGACGTCCGATGCCATGCACGGATTCTATACCTGAACGTGACGGTATATGCTCGGACGCATGACCCGCCCCGCGCTGCTGCTCGCTGCGCTGCTGCTCGCGGGTTGTGCGACCGGTCGGGTCTCCTTCGACAACGTCACCCCCGGCGCGCCGGTGCGCGTGCGCGCCGAGGCGTTTCGTCCGGACGGCGCGGGGCCGTTTCCCGCCGCCGTGCTCATGCACGGCTGTCACGGCGTCTCGCGGTCCACGCACGACTGGGCGCGGTGGTTCCGCGAACGCGGCTACCTCGCGCTGGTCGTGGACTCGTGGACGTCACGCGAGCTCGGCGAGCAATGCTCGCCCGGCGAGGACCTGCCGAACACCGCGCGCTTCGACGACGCGATCGGCGCACTGCGCTGGCTGCAGGCACAGCCGGAGGTCGATCGCGAGCGCATCGGCATCATCGGCTGGTCCAACGGTGGCGCGTTCGCGCTCTCCGCCGTCAACGGTCCGACGGCCGAGCGCGCGAAGCGCCGCGGCGTCGAGATCTCGCCCCCGGGCTACCGCGCCGCCGTCGGCGTGTACCCCGGCGCCTGCCCGTCGCTGAGCAACGAGCTGTCGGTGAGGCCCGTGCTGATCCTCATCGGGTCGGACGACGATTGGACGAACCCCGCCGAGTGCGAGGCGCTCGCGGCGCGGCAGCGCGCGAAGGGCGCCGACGTGACGATCGTCGTCTATCCGGGCGCCGTCCACTATTTCGACGTCGAAGGACAGCCGCGGGTGTTCCTGGCCGAGGTGGAGAACCACAACGCCGCCGGCGGCCGCTGCTGCGGCGCCACCGTCGGCTTCGACGCCTCCGCCAACGCGGATGCGCATCGTCGCGTCGGCGAGTTCTTCGCGCGCCACCTCGGCGGACGGCCCTGATGGACGTCTCGGTCGAGTTCGCACGCCACCTGCTCGGCGCCGTGGTGAACCTGCACGCGCTCGTCCCGAAGGCGCACCCGTCCTCGCGCATCCTCGGCAACGAGCGCATGGGCAGCGGCGTCGTCGTCGACGCCTCCGGCCTCATCCTCACCGTCAACTACGTCGTGATGGGCGCCCAGACCGTCGACGTCGGCTTCCTCAAAGGCCGCCGCGTCAAAGCCGAGGTGGTCGCACAGGACTTCGACGTGGGACTCGCCCTCGTTCGCGTCAAGCGCCAGGGGCTGACTGCGGTGCCGCTCGCCGATGGCGACGTCTCGTGCGGCGATCCCGTGATCGCCGTGGCGTCCACGGGGCCACAGGAGCGGCGCATCGGCGGCGGGCTCGTGACCTATCTCGGCGAGTTCGAGGCGTACTGGGAGTACTTGCTCGATCGCGGGATCGTGAGCAGCGCGCCGAATCCCGGGTTCGGGGGCGGCGGTCTCTTCTCGATGACCGGCGCGATCCTCGGGGTCGTCTCGCTGAACCTCAACGAGATCGTGCGCTGCTCGCTCGCGATTCCCGTCGACAACTATCGCGAGCACGCGAGCGAGATGCTGCGTTACGGCCGCGTGATGAGCCGGCCCAAGCGCGCCTGGCTCGGCGTCTTCGCGCACGCGGTCGAGGAGGGCGTGGTCATCGCCGGGATCGTGCCCGAGGGGCCGGGCGACCGTGGTGGGCTGCAGGAGGGCGACGTCATCGTATCGCTCAACGCCGAGGAGGTGCCGAGCCGCAAGGAGCTCTATCTCTCGCTGTGGCGGCACGGCCCCGGCGAGAAGCTCACGCTCGAGGTAATGCGCGACAACCGGCTGCGCCGCCTGGAGGTCACGACGGGCGACCGCGCGGAATTCTTCAAGCAAATCTAGCCGACCCGCCATATATAGAGGAGACCCCATGGACCTGGGACTGCGCGGCAAGGTGGCGCTGGTGACGGCGGCGAGCAAGGGCATGGGCAAGGCGTGCGCGCTCGAGTTCGCGCGCGAGGGCGCGAAGGTGGCGATGTGCGCGCGCACCGAGAGCGATCTCAAGACCGCAGCCGACGAGGTCCGAGCCGCGACCAAGGCCGACGTGCTCGCCATGCCCGCCGACGTCACCAAGAAAGACGACGTGCAGGCGTTGACGCAGCGGGTGTCGTCGCAGTGGGGCGGGGTGGACATCCTCGTCGCCAACGCCGGCGGGCCCGCGCGCGGCTTCTTCGAAGAGATGAGCGACGAGCAATGGCAGCAGGCCTTCGAGCTTTCGCTGCTGTCCGTCGTGCGCCTGGTGCGCGGGGTGCTGCCGGGAATGCAGGCGAAGAAGTGGGGCCGGGTGCTCACGATCCAGTCCGTGTCGGTCAAGCAGCCGCTGCCCGATCTCCTGCTGTCCAACGCCGTGCGCCCCGGCACGCACGGCATGATCAAGACGCTCGCGCTGCGCTACGCCAAGGACAACATCACGTTCAACACCGTCTGCCCCGGCCGGATCCTGACGGACCGGCTGATGGGCGGTCTGAAGGCTTCGGGCCTCTCTCGCGAGCAGTACATCGCGCAGCTCGGCGACGAGATCCCGATCGGCCGCGTGGGCACGCCGGAGGAGTTCGCCAACGTCGTCGTCTTCCTGGCCTCCGAGCGTGCCTCGTACGTGACGGGCACGGCCATCCAGGTGGACGGAGGCCTGGTGCGCGGCCTGTTCTGAGCCGCGCGTGATGCTCGCCATCCGCGGCGCGTTTTCGCGCTTCTTCGCGGAGAGCGGCTTTTTCCTGGCGGCGGGACTGGCGTTCTTCTTCCTGATCTGCTGCATCCCGCTGACGCTGCTCGGCGTCTCCACGCTGGGCTTCGTGCTCTCCACCGAGCGCGCCGCGGACGAAGTGGTGGGGCAGCTCGCGCGCAACTTTCCCGTCTACCGCCGCGAGATCGCCATGGTGCTGATGCGCATCGTCGAGACGCGCGCGCTCTCGGGCATTGCGGGCACGCTGGTGCTCGTCTTCTTCTCCACGCCGCTGTTCGGCGCCTCGCGCCTCGTCCTGCACCGCATGCTCGGCGTGAAGGGTGTCGGCCACTACCTGCGCAATCTCGCGCTCGACGCCGGTCTCGTGCTGCTGCTGACGATGCTGCTGTTCCTCGCCTCCGTGATGACCGCGATCTTCCAGTGGTTCCAGGAATTCTTCCTGGAGGCCATGGGCGTGCCGTGGCAGTGGCTGTACTGGACGGCGGTGGCCTTCAGCCTGTCGCTGTCCACCGCGATGTTCTACTTCGTCTACCGCTACGTGCCGCGCCGGCAGCCCGCACGCATCGCCGCGCTCCCGGGCGCCATCCTGACCGCGCTGTTGTGGGAGGTCGCCAAGCAATTGTTCCGCCTCTACATCCGCCGTGTCGGCGTCTACGACCAGATCTACGGGCCGCTCGGCGTGCTGATCGCCTTCGTGATGTTCGTGTACTACACGTGCCTCGTGTTCGTGTTCGGCGCGGCGTACGTGGCGGCGCTGGGCGCGCGGCGCGCGGGCCGGGAGTGAGCGGATGACGCGGTGTGATATCGTCTCGTCCGTTTCGCACTCGGGTCCCGAAGGGAGCGCGCCATGATGCTCAAGGGCAAGTCGGTGGTGATTACGGGAGCCGGCCGCGGCATCGGTCGGGAGATCGCGCTGCTGATGGCCAAGGAGGGCGCGCGTGTCGTCGTGAACGACTACGGCGGCACCGCCGCCGGCACCGGGGGCGAGAAGGGGCCCGCCGAGGAGGTCGTCAACGACATCCGCAAGGGCGGGGGCGAGGCGGTGCCGAACTACGACTCGGTGGCGACGATGGCGGGCGGGCAGGCGATCGTGAAGACCGCCGTCGAGGCCTTCGGCCGCGTGGACGTGGTCGTCAACAACGCCGGCATCCTGCGTGACCGGATGATCTTCAACATGAGCGAGGAGGAGTGGGACGCCGTCATCAATACGCACCTGAAGGGGACCTTCGCGGTGACGCGGGCGGCGGCGCCGCTGATGCGCGAGCAGAAGTGGGGTCGCGTCATCAACATGACGTCCACCTCCGGCCTGATCGGCAACGTCGGCCAGGCCAACTACGCGGCGGCCAAGCTCGGCATCTTCGGACTCACGAAGGCGACCGCGACGCCGAGCGGCCCGTAGATCTGGTCGTAGACGCCGACACGGCGGATGTAGAGGCGGAACAATTGCTTGGCGACCTCCCACAACAGCGCGGTCAGGATGGCGCCCGGGAGCGCGGCGATGCGTGCGGGCTGCCGGCGCGGCACGTAGCGGTAGACGAAGTAGAACATCGCGGTGGACAGCGACAGGCTGAAGGCCACCGCCGTCCAGTACAGCCACTGCCACGGCACGCCCATGGCCTCCAGGAAGAATTCCTGGAACCACTGGAAGATCGCGGTCATCACGGAGGCGAGGAACAGCAGCATCGTCAGCAGCAGCACGAGACCGGCGTCGAGCGCGAGATTGCGCAGGTAGTGGCCGACACCCTTCACGCCGAGCATGCGGTGCAGGACGAGGCGCGAGGCGCCGAACAGCGGCGTGGAGAAGGTCAAGCGCATGGGTCCCGAGCACATCGCGCCCGTCGCGGTCTTCCTCGCGTCGGACGCCGCCAAGGACGTCACCGGCCAGGTGTTCGGCGTGCGCGGCAAGGAGATCATGCTGTTCGGCCACGAGCGGCCGATCATGCGCGTGCACAACGCCGAAGGATGGACGCCCGAGCGCATCGCCGACATGTTTCCCGGGACGCTGCAGCACCATCTCGTACCGCTCGTGACCTCCGGCCAGTACTTCAACTACGACCCGCTCGTTTGACGGGCGTTTGACGGGCGCGCCGAACACGACGAGATACACTTCCGCGCCGGCGGCGATCTGGTACTCTGCTCGGGCTTCGGAGGGACAGATGAGCATGGTGCGACGCGCATGGGCGGGCCGGCGAAGAGGCCTGCGCCGCGTTCTGCTCATCGCCCTCGCCGTCGCGGTCACCGGCTGCGCGCAAGGCCGGACCGTCGTCCCGGTGCGGATGCAACCCGCGGCGAGCCTGCCGTCGCCGATCATCCCCGATCTCTCGTCGTACGAGGCCACCGTGCGCACGATCGCCGGCGTCATCACGCGCGATATCGGCTTGCCGCTGCCCGACACGGTGATGGTGTACGTCTACTCGTCGCGCGAGGTCTTCGAGCAGGGGCTCGTGGCCGACGGCCAGGTCTCGCGGATGCGGGCCGCGGAGCTCAGCGACTTCGCGATCGGCGTCGGCAAGCGTCGGCAGCTGCTGCTGCACCACGAGCGCAACGTCGCGAGCACCGAATGGGTGCGGCTGGTCGCGCACGAGCTGGCGCACGTATCGCAGATCGAGATGGCGGAAGGCGAGGGGCGCGCCGAGCAGTGGCTGGCCGAGGGCATGGCGGAGTGGGTCTCCTTCCGCGTGCTCGAGCGCCTCGGCGTGGACACCGTCGCGCGCCGCCGCTGCCTCGCCATCGCCACCATTCGCGATCACGCGCCCATCCTCGCGCGGCGCCTCGACCTGGAAACCCTCGGCACGTCGCCCGGCTTCACCGCGCGTCATCTGCGCGAGGGCTCGCAGGCGACGTACCAGATGAGCTACCTGCTCGCGGACTACCTGATCGCACGCGAGGGCTTCGGGAGCCTCGTCGAGTACTTCCGATCGTTCGCGCGGCGCGCGGATCGGCGCGCCAACTTCCAGACCGCCTTCGGGCAACCGCTGCGTGAGTTCGAGCAGGAGGCCGTCGTCCATCTGGCGAAGTTCAGGCAGTAGGCGGGCCGCCGCCGCCCTCGTCATTCTGCTCGGCGTCGCCGTTTCGCTTGCGGCCGCCGAGATCTCGCTGCTCGTGGCGACCGGCGACGTCACGTCGACGCGCGCGGTCGTGTGGGCGCGCGGGGTCCATCCGGGGACGCTCGACGTCGTCGTCGGCGCCGTCGGCGGCGCGTCGTCGACTCGACATTCGCTGCCGGTCACGCCCGCGCGCGATCTCACCGGCAAGCTGACGCTGACCGGGCTTGCGCCTGCGACGCGTTACGCCGTGCGCGTCAGCCAGGGCGACGCGCGCGCCGAGGCCGAGTTCGTCAGCGCGCCGGCGCCGGACGTCCCCGCGCGCGTGGCATTTCTCTGGTCCGGCGATCTCGGCGGCGGCGGGTGGTGCCGGCCGCTGGACGGCGGCTATCGCGTGTTCCGCCCGATGCTGGAGCGCCGCGCCGACTTCTTCCTGTTCGTGGGCGACACGATCTACGCGGACGTGCCGTGCGGCAAGCCGGGCGTGGCGCCGGGCGCGGACTTCCGTGCGCGCACGCTCGCGGAGTATCACGCGCGTCACCGCTACCAGCGCGAGGACCCACCGCTGCAGGCGCTGCTCCGCGCGACGTCCGTGTACGCGATCTGGGACGACCACGAGGTCCGCAACGACTTCTCCGGTCCCCACGATCCATTGATGCCGACCGGACGTCAGGCGCTGCTCGACTACTGGCCGATCGCGCCGCCGGACGACGAGCCGACGCGGCTCTATCGACGGTTCCGCTGGGGACGGCTGCTCGAGGTCTTCATCCTGGACACGCGTCAGTACCGCAGCCTGAACAGCGAGAGCGACGGGCCACGCAAGACGATGCTCGGCGCCGCGCAGAAGCGCTGGCTCCTCGACGCCGTCACGTCGTCCGCCGCCGTGTGGAAGGTCGTCGTCACGAGCGTGTCGCTGTCGATTGCGACGGGCCGGCCGGAGGCGCGCGATTCCTGGACCGGTGTGTCGCCCTTCGGGCTTCCCATGGACGGCGCGGGATTCGTCGCCGAGCGGGACGCCATCCTCGAGCAGTTGCGCAAGCACGACGTGAAGAACCTCGTGTTCGTCACGGCGGACGTCCACCATGCTGAAGTCATCCGTCACGAGCCGACGCCGGGCTGGTCGTTCCACGAGCTCGTCGCCGGGCCGCTCTCGGCGACGATGGGGCGGCCGCGGCCGCTCGACCTCACGCTGAATCCCCGCTCGCTCTTCGGCCGCGGCGGCGTCTTCAACTTCGGCGAGATCGTCGTCGAGCCTGCCGGCTTCACGGTCCGCCTGATCGACGACAGCGGCGCCGTCATGTTCACGCACACCTTAAAGCCCAACTAAATTAAACGTGATGACGGGGTGAGCGCAGCCACGCGAATCTAGACCAGGCCACCCTCGGCTCGAGCCGAGCACGCGCCGTCGCTACAAAGGAGACGAACGCATGATCGACCTGACTCTCAAGACCGCAGAAACCGCGCTCAAGGCCGCTCAGGCCAAGGCGAACGCCCTGGGTTCGCCGATGACGGTGACCGTGGTGGACGAAGCGGGACGCCTGGTGCTCAGCGCACGTGGTGACGGCACCGGCTTCCTCACGCCGGAGACCTCACGCGCCAAGGCGACGGCCGCGGCGGCGTTCCGGCGGAGCACGGCCGAGCTGACGACGATGGGCGCAAAAGGCTGGGGCTTCTGGCAGGTGATGCCGATCGTCGCGCAGGGCGAAGTCCTCCCGACGCTCGGCGGATCGCCGATCGTCGTCGGTGGTCGCGTGATCGGCGGCATCGGGTGTGGCGGCGGCACCGGCGAGCAAGACCAGGAGTGCGCCGATGCGGGCGCGGCGGCCGTGAAGGGCTAGCGGCTCTTCAACGCGGCGGCGGCCCACGCGACGAGCGCCGCTGCGCTGAGCGCGAGGCCGGCGAGCTCGGGGCCGCCGGCCGCGTAGCGCAGCGTCACGGTCTGCGTCGCACGCGTGAGACGAACCTCGAGCAGCCCATCGTCGCCCCGGCGCGTGTCGAGCGCCGCGCCGTCGGCCTCGGCGCGCCAGAGCGGGTAATAGGCGACGCGCGCCGACGTCCAGCCGCCGGCCTCGCCGGCGAGCGCCACGCGCCACACGCCCTCGCGCGCCGCCGGCACCGCGACGGCAGTTTCGCGCGCGAACACGACGAACGGCGCAAGGAGGAGTCGGCGGCGGAACGGCGTGCCGTCGAGCCAGCCGAGCAGGTTGACGTCGTCGTCGAGTGCAACGACGGCGACGATGCCGAGTCGGTCGGCGCGTTCGTTGAACTGGCTGGGGGCGAGCGAGTCGAGCGGCTCACCGAAGAGCGTATGGCCGTCGTGCCGCTCGGTGAGCTCGGTGATCGGCTCGTCGTCGGCATCGCCACGGTAGACGAGCGCGGCGATCGGCGAGGGGTGGGTGAACGTGCCGTGCACGATATCGCGCCCGCTCTCCGCCGGCGCCAGCGCGGTCACGTGCGTGTGCGGGCGCCACCAGTTGGCGCCGTAAACGAGCGGGACGCCCGAGCGTGTGAACAGCATCCGGCCCTCCGGCAGCCGACTGAGCAGACTCCAGAAATCCGGCAGCCGCAGACCACGCTCGATGGAAATCAGCGACGGCCAGTCGGCCGGACGCGGCCTCAGGAGCAGCGTCTCGCTGCCGATCGAGAGCAGCGCGAACGCGACCGCCGTGCCGAGGCCGACCGCCGGCGCACGCAGCGCAACCGCGACGCGTGGCATGAACGGCACGGCCTCCAGCCGGCGCGCCAGCCGTGCCGCGCCGACGCCGCCGGCCACGACGAGCGCCATCCACGCGCCATCGACGACGCGATCGGCCGGCAGCCAGTACAGGCCGAGCGGCTCGGCCGCGAAGCGATCGAGCGCCGTCACGACGATCATGGCCGGCAGCCACCAGAGCGCCAGCCGCGCTCCGGCGCTCATCGGCGCACGGTCGACGACGGCCGCCACGGCGAGCGCGCCGAGGACGAGCGGCAGCGGGCGCACGACGTCGTCGAGGGTCAGCGCGCCCCACGCGAGCGCGCGTGTCTCCGCCAATCGGGCGAGCAGCGGCAGCGTCCAGAACGCGGTCAACGCCGCCGCCAGCGCGAGCGCGCGGAGGGCTTCGCGTGCGCGCGCCTGCCACGGCACGCCGAGGGCGACGGCCAGCGCCAGCAGCGCGACCGCGGCCGGCAGCTGAGCGGGATGCAGCAGGGTGATGGCGGCGAGCAGCGGCGCCATCGCCGACGACAGCGGTCGCGGCTCGTCGAGCCAGCGCGCGAGCAGCGCGAGCAGCACCGGCAACAACGCCCACGCCAGCCGCGCGCCGACCATGCCGATCCGAACGCCGCCGTTCACCCCGCTCGCGAGGCTCGCCGAGAGCGTGAGCGCGACGAAGGCGGCCGGCAGCGACAGCCAGCGCTGCCCCGTGAGCCGCACCATGACCACGTACGTCGTGATGCCGGGCAGCAGATAGGCCAACCAGAGCAGCGCCTGATACACGGCGCGCACGTCGAAGACCCCGGTCGTTACCGACGCGAGCAGCGCGCCCAGATACGCGAAGCCGGGCGGATAGAACTGCAGCTCCGGATAGCCCGCCCACCAGCCACGGTCCCACGCCCACGGCGCCGGTCCGTACGTGAGCACATGCCAGAGCCGATAGAGCTGGCCGGGATGGTCGTCGAATCCGAGCATCGCGCCGCCGAGCGTCGCGGCGGCGAACGCGACGCCGAAGCCGAGCAGCAGCACGAGCGGCAGCACGTGGCGAGCATACCGCCTTGTATTTCCCTCTGGATATGCTTTAGTAAGCGAAATATCTTGCTGTCGGTGCAGTAAGACTCGGGGCTCAATTCCCCTACCGATGGAGACGCCATGGGCACGCTGAAGGGCTTGAAGTGCCGGGAGTGCGGCCGTCACTATCCGGCAGCCCCCGTTCACGTCTGCGAGTTCTGTTTCGGTCCCCTCGAAGTCGATTACCAGTACGACGCGCTCAAGGGCGTGGTCACGCGCGAGTCGATCGCCGCCGGCCCCCCGAGCATGTGGCGGTACAAGGATCTGCTGCCGATCGAGGGCGACATCGCGGTCGGTCATCACGTCGGGTTCACGCCGCTGATCCGCGCGCACAACCTCGCGGACGAGCTTGGGTGTCGCGAGATCTGGATCAAGAACGACTCCGTGTGTCACCCGACGTGGTCGTTCAAGGATCGGGTGGTGGCGGTGGCGGTGACGAAGGCACGCGAGTTCGGCTTCGACACCGTCGCGTGTGCGTCCACGGGCAACCTCGCCAACTCGGTGGCCGCGCACGCCGCGGAAGCCCGGTTGAAGTCCTACATCTTCATCCCGGCCGATCTCGAGCAGGGCAAGGTGCTGGCGACGCTCGTGTACAACCCGACGCTGGTCGCCGTGCACGGCACGTACGACGAGGTCAACCGCCTGTGCTCGGAGATCGCCGACAAGTACCGCTGGGCATTCGTGAACGTGAACTTCCGTCCGTACTACTCGGAAGGCTCGAAGTCGTACGGCTTCGAGATCGTCGAACAGCTCGGCTGGCGCACGCCGCAGCACATCGTCGTGCCATGCGCGGGTGGCTCGCTGATCACGAAGATCTGGAAGGCGATCAAGGAGCTCACGATGCTCGGCCTGCTGGACGGGCCAGTGAAGACGCGGATGCACGCCGCGCAGGCGCTGGGCTGCGGGCCCATCGTCACGATGAACCAAGGAGTCGGGCGGCTTCGGCGAGCACGCCACGGATGCCGAGATCGTCGAGGCGATGCTGCTGCTGGCGCGGACGGAAGGCATCTTCACCGAGACGGCGGGCGGCGTGACGGTGGCCGCCACCAAGAAGCTGATCGAGACGGGCGTCATTCCGCGCGGCGAGTCCGTGGTGATCTGCATCACCGGCAACGGGCTCAAGACGCCGGACGCGCTCTACGACCGGCTCGACGCCCACGTCAAGATCAAGCCCGCGCTCTCGGCGTTCGACCGCGCGCTGGCCGACCTCAAGAATCAGACGCAGACGAAATGACGGCAGTGCGGCCATTCGGATATCGTGGGGCTGGGGCCCCACCGTCCGAGGCGAGCGAATGAACAAGGCAAGGAGATGACGATGCCGGTGACGGTTCGCATTCCCACCCCGCTGCGCCAGGTCACGAAGGGCAATGCCGAGGTCTCGGCCAAGGGGGCAACCGTGGACGACCTCGTGGCCGACCTCGAGCGCCAGTTTCCCGGTCTGAAAGAGCGGCTGGTGGACGAGAGCGGTGAGCTGCGGCGCTTCATCAACATCTACGTGAACGAGGAAGACATCCGGTTCATGGACGGCCGCAAGACGACGCTGAAGGACGGCGACGCGGTCTCGATCGTGCCGGCCATCGCGGGAGGCCGATAAGGAGCGTGTTGACAATGACCCGCACGCGCGTGCGGCTGACATTTCCGCCGAACCTCATCCAGGAGCCGATTCTCTACCGCCTGGTGAAGGACTTCGACATCGTCATCAACATCCGGCGCGCCGACGTGAAGGAAGACTACGGTTGGGTCGCGCTGGAGATGGAGGCGGGCGAGGACACCCTCGCGCGTGGCGTGCGCTGGCTGAAGGACAAGGGCGTCCAGGTCGATCCGATCGAGCGTGACGTGATCGCGTGACCGGCATCTCCACGCGCGTCCAGGGCTTCACCGAATCGGTCATCCGCGAGATGACGCGCGTGGTGAGCCAGCTCGGCGGCGTCAACCTCGCCCAGGGCATGCCCAACTTCCCGCCGCCGAAGGCGCTGCTCGAGGCCGCCCACCGCGCGATCGACGGCGACTTCCACCAGTACGCGATCACGTGGGGGACGCCGAGCCTGCGCCGCGCCATCGCCGACAAGTACCGCGCGTTCTACGGCATGGACGTCGATCCCGAACGCCACGTGACCGTGTGCTGCGGTGCGACCGAGACGATGCTCTCGACGCTCCTCGCGGTGCTGAACCCCGGCGACGAGGTCATCATCTTCGAGCCGTTCTATGAGAACTACGGGCCCGGCTGCATCATCTCGGGCGCGACGCCGGTGTGGGTGCCGCTCGAGCCGCCGGATTTCGGCTTCGATCCCGACCGGCTGCGCCGCGCGGTGTCGGCGCGCACGAAGGCCATCGTCTTCAACAGCCCCAACAATCCCTCGGGCAAGGTATTCTCGCGCGCCGAGCTTGCCACGATCGCCGAGGTGTGCCTGCAGCACGACCTGCTCGCGATCACCGACGAGATCTACGAGCACATCGTCTACGACGGCCACGGGCACACGCCCATCGCGACGCTGCCCGGCATGGCCGAGCGCACGATCACGATCTCGGGGATCTCGAAGTCGTACTCGGTCACCGGCTGGCGCGTCGGCTATGCGGTGGCGCCGCCCGAGCTCTCGGTCGGCATTCGGCGCGCGCACGACTTCGTCACCGTCGGCGCGCCGCACCCGTTGCAGGAGGCGGCGGTCACCGCGCTGCGATTCCCCGAGCGATATTACGTCGAGCTACGCGAGGGTTACCAGAAGCGGCGCGACCTACTCTGGCGCTACATCGAGAGCGCGGGCTTCGTGGCCTGGAAGCCCGGCGGCGCGTACTACATCCTCACCGACGCCGCGCACTTCATGAAGGCGGCGGGCGTCGACGACGATTACGCCTTTGCGATGTGGCTGATCAAGGAGTGCGGCGTCGCCACTGTCCCGGGCTCGTCGTTCTATGCCCACGCCGAGCTCGGCCGTACCAAGATCAGATTCTGCTTCCCGAAGACCGACGACATGCTGCAGGAGGCAGGGGAGCGACTCCAGAAGCTCCGCCGATTTGCATGAAGCCTCCCGCGCCGATGCCCGCGCGATCTGGCGGGCGGCGCTCGGCGCGGGCAACGTCGGTCCGCTCGTCGATCGCGCGCTTCAGCGCCTGAGCGTCGACCCGACCCATCCCTCCTGGCGCCATGTGTTCGTCTTCGGCTGCGGCAAGGCCAGCGGCGCCATGGCCGCCGCGTTCGAGCGCGCGCTCGGCCAACGCATCACCGAGGGGCTCGTGGTCGTCAAGGACGGCTACACGGTGCCCACGCGGTGCATCGTGCTGCGCGAGGCCGGTCATCCCGTGCCCGACGCGCGCGGCCAGGCGGCAGCCGAGGCGATGGTCCACCGCGTGCGCTCGGCGGGCGCCGAGGATCTCGTCGTGTTTCTCGTCTCGGGCGGCGGCTCGGCGCTGACGCCGGCTCCGGTACGCCCCATCACGCTCGCCGAGAAACAGGAGACCACGCGGCTACTGCTCGGCGCCGGCGCCACGATCAACGAGCTGAACGCGGTGCGCAAGCACCTGTCGCTCTTCAAGGGCGGGCAGTTCGCGCGCGCGGCGGCGCCGGCCCCGCTCATCGCGCTCATCTTGTCGGACGTCATCGGCGATCCGCTCGACGTGATCGCCTCGGGCCCGACCGCGCCCGACCCCACGACGTTCGCCGATGCGCTGACGGTGCTGCAGCAGCGCGGCGTGGCGTATCTCGTGCCGACCGCCGTGCGCGCGCGACTGGAGGCGGGCGCGCGGGGCGAGGTCGAGGAGACGCCCAAGGCCGGCGATCCCGCGTTCGAGCGCGTGACCAACGTCGTCATCGGCAACAACGCGCTGGTGGTGGATGCGGCCGCCGCCGAGGCCGCGCGGCTCGGCTATCGCGCCGAGGTGCTCACGCGCGGACTGCAGGGAGAGGCGCGCGAAGTGGCGCGTGAGCTCGTCGCACGCGCGCGCGCGCTGCCGCAACGCGCGTGTCTTATCGCCGGCGGCGAGACGACGGTGAGAGTTCAGGGCAAGGGCAAGGGCGGGCGCTGCCAGGAGTTCGCGCTCGCCGCGGCGCTCGAGCTCTCAGCCGCCGATCGTCTCGTCGCGCTCGCCGCGGGGACCGACGGCACCGACGGCCCGACGGATGCCGCCGGCGCCATCGTCGACGCGAGCACCGTCGCGCGAGGAGAGCGCGTCGGACGCGCCGCGCGCGCGGCCCTCGACGACAATGACGCCTACACGTTTCTCTCCGGCGCGGGCGATCTGCTCGTCACGGGTCCGACCAATACGAATTTGCTGGATGTGTACCTCTTGCTTCGAGATTGAGCGGCGGAATTCGCCGACGCTGCTCATCGCGTAGGCGAAGCGCTCTAAGTGATCGACATCGTATGGACGGACTGGAATTCGCCACATGGTTATCCACGGCTCGTTCACGATTTCGGTGGATAGTCACTGGTAGGATTTTCTACGCGCGTAGGAGTTTCTACGTGCCACGCGGGTCGATCAACGCGAGGTGCTGCTCGAACCTCCCACGACGCTGGTGCCGAGCAAATCGGTCGAGCCCGTCGTGCTCGTCCCCTGTGTCGACGGACTGCCGATCGCCCCGGTCGTCGAACCACCGGAGTTGAACGGCGCGCTGCCGAGCGTGCCGGGAATCCCACCGGTCGTCGAGCTGCCGGTCGTGGGCGTGCCGCCTAGAGTGCCGGGGATGCCGCCGGTCATGGAGCTGCTGACGCCCGGACTCACCATCGTCGGGCTCGAAGCGCCGCTGAAGGCGCGACCGCGCGCTTGCGCCAGCGCCGGCCCCGCGACGAACGCCTGGGCAACGAGGATCGCGACGAGAAAACCGAACAACCGCATGGTGTTCCTCCCGAAGAGTTGATGCTGATATGAGGGTCGGCGGGGGCCGCCGGTTACAGTGTTATTCTTCGTCCGATGACCGTCCGGAACCTCGTCGGAATGTTGCCCTCCGAGCTCGAAGACCTCTCGGTCGAGCTCGGCGCCTCCCGCTATCGCGGTCGGCAACTTGCCACGTGGATCTATCGCAAGGGCGTCGTCGATCTGGAGGCGATGACCGATCTGCCGAAGGACTTCCGCACGGCACTCGCCGGGCGCGCGGTCGTCGCGCTTCCCGAGGTCGAGCGTGAGACGCCGTCGCAAGACGGCAGTCGTAAGCTCGTGTTCCGCCTCGCCGATGGCGGTCGGGTGTCGAGCGTGCTCATGCCGGATGAGGGGCGGGTCACGCTGTGCCTGTCGACGCAGGTCGGCTGCGGCTATGCGTGCGCGTTCTGCCTCACGGGAACGATGGGACTGTCGCGCAATCTCACGGCGGCCGAGATGCTCGGCCAGGTGCTGCGCGCGAACGCCCTCGAGCACGCGACGCACCTGGTCTTCATGGGCATGGGCGAGCCGCTCGCGAACTATGCCGAGGTCGTGAAGACGCTGAGGATCCTCACCGACGCCAAGCTCGGCCTCGGCTACTCTCCGCGCCGGATCACCGTCTCGACGGTCGGTCTCGTGACGGGCATCGAGAAGCTCGGTCGCGAAGACCTCAAGGTCAACCTCGCGATCTCGCTGCACGCCGCCTCCGACGAGATCCGCTCGCGCCTCATGCCGGTGAACCGCGCGTGGAACCTCGAGGCGCTGATGGCCGCCGTGCGGCGCTATCCGCTGGCGCCACGGCAGCGCGTGTTCTTCGAGTACGTGCTGCTCGACGGCGTGAACGACGGCCCCGACGATGCCCGGCAGCTGGCACGCCTGCTGCGAAACGTGCGCGCAAAGGTGAACCTGATCCCGTTCAACGACTGGCCGGGCGCGGAATTCCGGCGACCGCCGCTTGCACGCATCCTGGCGTTCCAGTCGATCCTGCTCGAGGCCGGCATCACCACGACCGTGCGCTGGAGTAAGGGCGAGGACATCGGCGCTGCGTGCGGCCAGCTCAAGGAAGCGGTGGCGTGACGCGCGTCGCCTTCGCCACGCTGGGCTGCCGCCTGAACCAGGTGGACAGCCAGCAGCTGCAGGCGGCGCTCGAGGCGCGCGGCTTCTCGACCGTCCCGTTCGGCGCGGCCGCCGACGTCGTGGTCGTCAACACCTGCACGGTGACCGCGCGCGCGGAGGTCTCCGACCGGCAGGCGATTCGCCGCGCCCGCCGGGCCAATCCCGACGCGCGTGTCGTGGTCACCGGTTGCTGGGCGCAGACGAGCGCGGCTGAGGTCGCGCGCCAGCCCGGCGTGGACCTCGTGGTCGGCAACGCCGACAAGGCCCGCCTGCCCACGCTGCTCGACGACCTGTTGAAGATCTCGCGCGGTCCGACGCGCGTCGAGGTCGGCGATATCGCGACGGCGCGCGTGGTCGACGTCGATCTGCCGACGCGGGTGCCCGGCCGCTCGCGCGCGTTCGTGAAAGTCCAGGACGGCTGCCAGCACCGCTGCGCGTTCTGTATCGTGCCGCGCGCGCGGGGCGCCAGCCGCAGTCTCGAGCCCGCGCGCGTCGTCGATGATCCGCGGGCTGCGCTGGCTGCGGCTGTCGTCGGTGCTGCCGGCGTATTTCACCGATGAGCTCTTCGAGGTGTTGACCGGCGCTCCCGCGATCGCGCCGCACTTCCACGTCCCGCTGCAGAGCGGCAGTGACCGCGTGCTGCGCACGATGCGGCGCCCGTACAGCGTGCGCATGTATCGCGCGATCGTCGAGCGCCTGGCCGCGGCCATGCCCGTGCTCGGCCTCGGCGCGGACGTCATTGCCGGCTTCCCCGGCGAAACCGCCGACGATGCGGCGGCGACCGAGGCGCTGATCGAGGCGCTGCCGTTCACCTATCTGCATGTCTTTCCGTATTCCGACCGGACCGGCACCGAGGCGGCCGCGCGGTCGGGTCACGTGGACCGCGCGACGATCGCGCGGCAGGCCGCACGCCTGCGTGCGCTCGGCGCGGCCAAGGCGCTGGCGTTCCGGCGCGCGCTCGCCGACCGAATCGAGGACGTCCTCGTGCTGGAGACTCGCGATCCTGCGACGCGCGCGCTGGTCGGCCTCACCGGCCACTATGTCGAAGTGCCGTTCGACGGGCCCGATGCGCTGATGCGTCGGACGGCACGGGTGCGGATCGGGCCGGCCGGGCGCGGCGAGTTACTCGAAGGACTGCCGCAATGACGGAGGGCGCGGTCGGTGTCATCGGCGGCAGCGGGCTCTACGAGCTCGAAGGCCTGACGAATGTCCGCTGGCGCCGCGTGCGCACGCCGTTCGGCGATCCCTCCGACGAATTTTGCACCGGCGAGCTCGAGGGCAGGCCGGTGGTCTTTCTGCCGCGCCACGGCCGCGGCCATCGGCTGACGCCGACGGAGCTGAACTTCCGCGCGAACGTCTGGGGCCTGAAGTCGCTCGGCGTCGAGTGGATCGTCTCGGTCTCCGCCGTCGGAAGCATGAAGGAGGACATCCGGCCGCTCGACCTCGTGATCCCCGGCCAGTTCATCGATCTCACGAAGCGGCGCGCCTCGTCGTTCTTCGGTGAGGGCATCGTCGCCCACGTCCCAATGGCCGATCCCGTGTGCGGACCGCTGGGCGACGTGCTCGACAAGGCCGCGCGCGCCACCGGCAGCCGCGTGCACCGCGGCGGCACCTACGTGTGCATCGAGGGGCCGCAGTTCTCGACCCGCGCGGAGTCGCGCGTGTACCGCTCGTGGGGTGTCGACGTCATCGGCATGACGAACATGCCGGAGGCGAAGCTCGCGCGCGAGGCCGAGCTCTGCTACGCGACGCTGGCGCTGGCGACCGACTACGACGTCTGGCACGACACGCACGCGGCGGTGAGCGTCGAGGTGGTCGTCGCCAACCTCATGAAGAATGTCGCGACGGCGAAGGACGTGCTTCGCCGCGTAATCCCGGCCATCGGCGGCGCGCGCCTGTGCGAGTGTCCGCGCCTGCTCGAGAACGCCGTGATCACGAGCCCGCCGGCATTTCCGCACGCGACGCGGCGGCGGCTCGATCTGCTGATCGGTAAGTACTTTCCGCTCGATCGAAAGAAGGCGCGGCGTGGCTGACCTCGGCCCCGAGGAACTCGACGTGATCGGCGTCGGTAACGCCCTCGTGGACGTGCTGTGCCACGAGAGCGAGGCGTTTCTCGAGCGCCAGGGTCTCGTGAAAGGCGCCATGCAACTGGTAGACGAGGCGCGCGCGCGGGAGATCTACGACGCCATGGGCCCGGCCGTCGAGATCTCGGGAGGCTCGGCCGCCAACACGATCGTCGGGGTTGCCTCGTTCGGCGGACGCGCCCACTACGTCGGCAAGGTGCGGAACGACCAGCTCGGCGAGGTGTTCGCCCACGATCTGAGGTCGGTGGGCGTCCGCTACACCACGGCCATGGCGACGAGCGGCCCGGCCACGGGGCGGTGCCTGATCGTGATGACGCCGGACGCGCAGCGGACGATGAGCACGTACCTCGGCGCCTCGACGCTGCTCGGAGCCGCGGACGTCGACCCGGGCCTCATCAAGCGCGGCCGCATCCTCTATCTCGAGGGTTATCTGTTCGATCCGCCGGCCGCGCAGGAGGCGTTCCGCGTGGCGGCCGAGGCGGCGCACGCGGCCGGCCGCAAGGTCGCGCTCACACTGTCCGATCCGTTCTGCGTCAATCGGCACCGCGAGGCGTTCGTCGAGCTCGTCGAGCATCACGTCGACGTCCTGTTCGCGAACGAGCTCGAGATCTGCGCGCTCTACCAGGCCAACGACTTTTCGGGCGCGGCCGCGCGCGTGCGCCGGCACTGCGAGGTCGCCGCGCTGACGCGGAGCGAGCGCGGCTCCGTCGTCGTCGGCGGCGACGAGATCTACGTCGTCGACGCGCATCCCGTCGACGCGGTGATCGACACCACGGGCGCAGGCGATCTCTACGCCGCCGGGTTCCTCTTCGGCTTGAGCCGCGGGCTCGGGCTGGCCATCTGTGGCCGCCTCGGGGCGCTGGCGGCGGCGGAGGTTATCTCCCACGTTGGCGCGCGCCCGGTGGCCTCGCTCGCCGGCGTGGCGGGGCGGCTGCTGGCATGAGCCCGGCGCTCGAGGCGAAGTATGCGCAGCTGCTCGCGGCCCTGCGCGAGCTCGAGAGCGTCGTCGTCGCGTTTTCGGGCGGCGTCGATTCCACGCTGCTCGCGCGCGCCGCGAAAGACGCGCTCGGGGAGCGCGCGGTGCTCGTGACCGCGGACTCAGAAACCTATCCCGAGGGCGAGCTGGCCGAGGCGAAGCGGCTGGCGGCGCTGATCGGCCTGCGCCACGTCGTCGTCCGCACCGCGGAGCTGGCCAACCCGGAGTACGCGAAGAATGCCACCAACCGCTGCTTCTTCTGCAAAGAGGAGCTGTTCACTCAGCTCGCGCCGATCGCCGAGCGCGAAGGCTGCCGCGCGCTGGTGTACGGCGCGAACGTCGACGATCTCGGCGACCACCGGCCGGGCATGCAGTCCGCGAAGCAGCGCGGCGTGCGCGCGCCGATGATCGACGCCGGGCTCACCAAGCAGGAGATCCGCGAGCTCTCGCGCGCGCTCGGACTGCCGACGTGGGACAAGCCCGCGTTCGCCTGCCTGTCCTCGCGCTTCCAGTACGGCGACCCCATCACGGCGGAGAAGCTGCGGCGCATCGACGCCGCCGAGGCCTTCATGCGCTCGCTCGGCTTTCGGCAGTTCCGCGTGCGTCACCACGAGCGGCTCGCGCGGCTGGAGATCGCGCACGACGAGATGGCGCGGCTCTGGGAGGATGGGCGCCACGACAACATCGTCGCGCGCCTGCGCGAGCTGGGCTACGTCTACGTCACCGTCGATCTCGCCGGCTTTCAGTCCGGCTCGGCGAATCTGCTACTGAAGCTGGGACGCGCCAGTGGATCGTGAGGCGCTGAAGATCCTTCTCGACGCCGTGGCCGCGGGTCGGCTGAGCGCCGACGACGCGGCGGCTCGCTTGCGCGATCTGCCCTATGCCGACCTCGGGTTCGCGAAGGTCGACTTGCACCGCGCGCTGCGCGCCGGCGGGGCCGAAGCGGTCTTCTGTCCTGGCAAAACGCCGGCGCAGGTGGTGGCGATTCTCAAGACGCTGGTGGTGGACCACGTCAACGTCCTGGCCACGCGCGCGGACGACGCGATCGTCGCGGCCGTCGCGGCCGCCGGACTGCCGCACGCGTGGCATCCGCTGGCGCGGCTGATCGTCGCGCGGCCCGAGCCGCGCGACGGCATCGGTCTGGTCGTCGTCGCCGCGGCCGGCACCGGGGATCTGCCCGTTGCCGAGGAGGCGGCGGTGGTGGGGGAGGCGCTGGGCAATCGCGTGGAGCGCGTCATCGATTGCGGCGTCGCCGGTCTTCACCGCCTGCTCGCGCATCGCGAGCTGCTGGGCGAGGCCAACGCGATCATCGCCGTCGCCGGCATGGAGGGCGCCCTGCCGAGCGTGATCGCGGGGCTCGTCGATCGCCCTGTGATCGCCGTGCCGACGAGCATCGGCTACGGCATGTCCCTCAATGGGCTCGCCGCGCTGCTCGCGATGCTCAACTCGTGCGCCCCTGGCGTCTCCGTCGTCAACGTGGACAACGGCTACGGCGCGGCGCATCAGGCGAGCCAGATCAATCATCTCGTCGCGAAAATCCGCTGACGCGATGCCGATGAGCGTCGCATGACTTCGTTGGCCTCGGCCGCCTCGTCCTGCTCGCTCCTCGGCGCCGCGTCATTCGCCGCGATGCGCGGCGTGAAGGACGGCTGATGGCGCGCATTGCGTATTTCGACTGTCCGAGCGGGGCGGCGGGAGACATGATCATGGCGGCGCTGGTCGATGCCGGCGCGCCGTTCGAAGCGCTGCGTGACGGATTGCACGGGCTCGACCTCGGCGGCTGGGAGCTCGTGCGTCACGAGGTCCGCCGCGGCGCGTTCCGCGCCACCAAGGTCGACGTCGAGATCGACGCCGCCGCGCATCAGCACCACCGCACGCTCGGCGACATCCTCGCGATCCTCGAGCGCAGCCGGCTGCCGGCACCGGTGGCCGAGCGTGCGTGCCGCATCTTCGAGCGGCTCGCGGCCGCGGAAGCGCGCGTGCACGGCACGACGCCCGAGCGCGTGCACTTCCACGACGTCGGCGCCGTCGATGCGATCGTCGACGTCACGGGCGGCGCGCTCGGTCTGCATCTGCTGGGCGTCGGCAGCGTGTACGTCTCGCCGCTGCCGCTCGGCGGCGGCTTCGTCGAGGGCGCACACGGCCGGATGCCGATTCCAGGCCCCGGGACCGCGGAGCTGTTGCGCGGCTTTCCCGTCGTCGACACGGGCGTGCGGTTCGAGCTCGTGACGCCAACGGGCGCGGCGATCCTGACGACGCTGGCGCGGCCCGCGGTGCGGCCGCCCGCGATGACGCTGGCCGCCGTCGGTTACGGCGCCGGCACGCGGGACCTGCCCGACACGCCGAACGTGTTGCGTTGTTTCGTCGGCGAGCCCGCGGACGCGGGCGGCGCGACCGAGACGATCGTGCAGGTGGAGACGACGATCGACGACATGTCGCCGCAGCTCTACGAGCCGCTCGTCGATCGTCTCTTCGAGACGGGCGCGCTCGACGTGTTCCTCACGCCGGTGGTGATGAAGCGGAGTCGGCCCGGCACGGTGCTCACCGCGCTGTGCGCACCCGACCGGGTGGGCGACCTGAGCCGCGTGCTGTTCGAAGAATCCTCCACCATCGGCGTGCGCTGGTCCGAGTGGCGCCGCGCGGTCCTGCCGCGCGAGATGGTGACGCTGACGACGACCTACGGCCCCATCCCGTTCAAGGTCTCCCGGCTCGAGGGCCGCGTCGTGACGGTCACGCCGGAATTCGCCGACGTCGCGCGCATCGCGCGCGAGAAGTCGCTGCCCGTGCGCGAGGTGCTGGACCAGGCGCGCGCGGAAGGCCGCCGGCTCCTGGCCGGGCGTTGACAGGGCCGGGGCGGCGTCTTACCCTCTCACGCGCCGAGGTCATACCCAGGAGGTCCTGCGTGAAGCACTCAGTCAAAATGACGATCAACGGACAGACCCAGAGCCACGAGGTCGAGCCGCGCCTCCTGCTCGTGCACTACATCCGCGAGACGGTCGGCCTCACCGGCACGCACGTCGGCTGCGACACGAGCCAGTGCGGCGCTTGCACGATTCTGATCAACGGGCAGGCGGTGAAATCGTGCACCGTCTTCGCCGTGCAGGCGGACGGCGCCAAGATCACGACCATCGAGGGGCTCGCGAAGAACGGCGACCTGCATCCCATCCAGCAGGGCTTCTGGGAAAAGCACGGGCTGCAGTGCGGCTTCTGCACGCCTGGCATGATCCTGGCCGCGTATCAGATGCTCGAGCGCTATCCGAAACCGTCGGAAGAGCAGATCCGTCACCAGCTCGATGGCAACCTCTGCCGGTGCACCGGCTACCACAACATCGTGAAGGCGATTCAGTGGGCCTCGGAGCACATGGCCGGAGCGAAGTGAGGTAGCGCCATGGCCACTGCAACCGACACGCGCCTGCTCGGCAAATCCATCAAGCGTCGCGAGGATCCGAGGTTCATCACCGGGCGCGGCAGCTATACCGACGACCTGAAGCTGCCTGGGATGACGTACGCGGCGTTCGTGCGCAGCCCGCACGCACACGCGAAGATCGGCAAGATCGATCTCACGCAGGCCAAGGCGCACCCGGGCGTGGTCGCGATCTTCACCGGCAAGGACCTCACCGGCGTGAACTCGCTGCCCTGCGGCTGGCTGCTGCCCGAGCTCAAGGTGCCGCCGCACCCGCCGCTCGCCGTCGACACCGCGCGCTACGTCGGCGATCCCGTCGCCGTTGTCATCGCCGAGACTCAGGACGCGGCGCTCGATGCCGCCGAGAAGGTCAAGGTGGACTGGAACGTCCGCCCGGCGGTCACCGCGACCGCGAAGGCGGCCGAGAAGGGCGCGTCGCAGATCCACGAGGTCGCGCCCGCCAACGTCGCCTTCAAGTGGCAGATCGGCGACGCGGCCGCGGTCGATGCGGCGTTCAAGACCGCCGCCGTCACCGTCAAGAAGCACATCGTGAACCAGCGCCTCGTCGCCAACGCGATGGAGCCGCGCGCGTGCGTGGCGCGCTTCGATGCCGCGACCGGTGACCTCACGCTGTGGGTGACCTCGCAGAATCCGCACGTCCATCGGTTGCTCATGACGGCCTTCGTCCTCGGGATTCCCGAGCACAAGGTGCGCGTGATCGCGCCGGACGTCGGCGGCGGCTTCGGCAGCAAGATCTTCCTCTACAACGAGGAGACGGTCTGCTCGTGGGCCACGCGACAGATCAAGCGCCCGATTCGCTGGACCTCGACGCGGCGCGAGGCGTTCCAGACGGACGCCCACGGCCGCGACCACGTCACCGACGCCGAGCTGGCGCTCTCGCGCGACGGCAAGATCCTCGGCCTGCGCGTGAAGACCATCGCGAATCTCGGCGCCTATCTTTCCACGTTCGCGCCGGCGGTGCCCACGTACCTCTATGGCACGCTGCTGAACGGTGTCTACGAGATGGGCGCCATCCACTGCGACGTGACCGGCGTGTTCACCAACACCACGCCGGTCGACGCCTATCGCGGCGCGGGCCGGCCCGAGGCCGCCTATCTCGTGGAGCGCATGATCGAGGTGGCCGCCGTCGCACTGAAGATGGACGTCGCCGAGATCCGCAAGAAGAACTTCATCCCGAAGTTCGAGCACGGCTACCAGACGAAGGTGGCGCTCACGTACGACAGCGGCAACTACGCCGCCGCCTTCGACAAGCTGCTCGGCATGCTGGACTATCGCAAGATCCGCGAGGAGCAGGCGGCGGCGCGCAAGCAGGGCAAGCTGATCGGCGTCGGCTTCTCGACCTACATCGAGGCCTGCTCGATCGCGCCCTCCAAGGTCGTCGGCTCGCTCGGCGCCCAGGCCGGCCTCTATGAATCGGGCATCGTGCGCGTGCATCCGACGGGGAAGATAACGGTCTTCACCGGCTCGCACTCCCACGGCCAGGGTCACGAGACCACCTTCAGCCAGCTGGTGGCCGACGAGCTCGGCGTGCCGATGGAGGACGTCGAGATCGTGCACGGTGACACGGGCGCCATCGCGTTCGGCATGGGCACCTACGGCAGCCGCTCGGCCTCTGTCGGCGGCACCGCGATCCACATGTCGATCCACAAGATCAAAGAGAAGGGCAAGAAGATCGCCGCGCACCTGCTCGAGGCGTCGCCCGGCGACATGGAGTACGTCAACGGTCAGTTCCAGGTGAAGGGCTTCCCCGGCAAGGCGGTGCCCTTCGGCCAGGTCGCGCTGACCGCGTACGTGCCGCACAACTATCCGGAGGGGCTCGAGCCCGGCCTCGAAGAGACGTCCTTCTACGATCCCTCGAACTTCTGCTTCCCGTTCGGCGCCCACGCCTGTGTGGTCGAAGTCGATCGCGACACCGGACACGTCAAGCTGCTGCGCTACGTGGCCGTGGACGACGTCGGCAACGTGATCAATCCGATGATCGTCGACGGCATGGTGCACGGCGGGATCGCGCAGGGCGTCGGACAGGCGCTCTGGGAAGGTGCGGTCTACGAGGACGACGGCCAGCTGGTGACGGGCACGATGATGGACTACGCGCTGCCCAAGGCCGACATGCTGCCGATGTACGAGACCGAGCGCACGGTGACCCCGACGCCGGTCAATCCGCTCGGGATCAAGGGCGCCGGCGAGACGGGCACCATCGCGGCGACGCCCGCGGTCGTCAATGCCGTCGTCGACGCGCTCCGTCCGCTCGGGGTCGATCACATCGAAACGATGCCGCTCACTCCCGAGCGCGTGTGGAAGACCATCAAGGCCGCGAAGGCCGGTCGCTGAAGGAGAGAGGACCATGTATCCAGCCGCGTTCGAGTACCACGCTCCGGCCAGCGTCGCGGATGCTCTCAAGCTGCTCGGCAAGCTCGACGACGCCAAGATCCTCGCCGGCGGTCACAGCCTGATTCCGATGATGAAGCTCCGCCTGGCCCAGCCCAAGCACCTCATCGACCTGCGCAAGGTGGCCGGATTGACGGGAATCAAAGAAGACAAGGGCATGATCGCCATCGGCGCGATGACGACGCACTGGGAAGTCGAATCGTCGAAGGTGCTCAAGTCGAAGTGCCCCGTCGTGTCCGAGACGGCGGCGATGATCGGCGATCCCGCCGTGCGCAACAAGGGCACGATCGGCGGCTCGCTCGCGCACGGCGATCCAGCCGCCGACATGCCGGCGACGGTCATCGCGCTGGGCGCCGAGTTCGTGTGCCAGGGCAAGAAGAAGCGCACGGTGAAGGTCGACGACTGGTTCAAGGGAATCATGGAGACGGCGCTGGGCGAGGACGAGCTGCTCGTCGAGATCCGCGTGCCCGCGCTGGCCAAGGGCACCGGCGCCGCCTATCTGAAGTTCCCGCACCCCGCGTCGCGCTTCGCGGTTGTCGGCGTGGCCGCGGTCGTCACGCTCGACAAGGAAGGCAAGTGCACCAAGGCGGGCGTCGGCGTCACCGGCGCCGGCACGCACGCGGTGCGGGCCAAGGGCGTCGAGGCGGCGCTCAGCGGCAAGAAGCTCGACGCCGCCGCGATCGAGGCCGCGGCCGCGAAGGCCGCCGACGGTGTCGACGTGCAGGCCGACCTGCAGGGCTCGGAGGAGTACAAGGCGCACCTCTGTCGCGTGTTCGCCAAGCGCGCGATCGAGGCCGCGGTCAAGCGCGCGCACGCGTAAGTCATCGACGGCGGGCGCGGGCCCGGTCCCGCGCCCGCGCTCACCGTGATCGCCGCGATCGTTCTCGCCGCCGGGCTGGCCCGGCGCATGGGCCGCCAGAAGCTCCTCCTCGATCTCAAGGGCAAACCGGTCATTCGCTGGAGCATCGAAGGCGTCCTCCCGCACGTCGACGACTGCATCGTCGTAACCGGTCGAGACGACGCCGCGTTGCGCACGGCGCTGCGTGACCTGAGCGTGCGCTTCGCCGTCAATCCACGGCCGCAGGACGGGCAGGGCTCCTCCATCGCGGTCGGCGCGGCGGCGCTGGAGCCATCGACGGCGGCCGCGCTCGTCGTGCTCGGCGACCAGCCGCTCACGCCGCCGAGCGTGATTCCCGCGCTGCTCGCCGCGCAGCAGGCCAGTGGAAAGGCCATCGCGGCGCCGTCGTACCGCGGCACGCGCGGCACGCCGGTGCTCTTCGCCGCCTCCGTGTTCGCGGAGCTCCGAGCGCTCGCCGGTGATTCCGGCGCACGTGCCGTCGTCCAGGCCCGATCGGACCGCGTCGAAATCGTCGACGTCGACGTCGCGATGCCGGCGGACGTCGACACGCCGGAGGACTTCGCGCGCCTGCATGGCGTCGGGGAAGGCTTGTGAGGCGAGGCTAGAATAGACGCCATGCGCGACGAGATCCGGAAGATCCAGCAGCTGATGGAGGCCGCCGACTATGTGACCGACGCCCCGGTGGCGACGTCGGTGCATCTGGCGACGACGTTGCGGAAGCCGCTTCTGATCGAGGGCCACGCCGGGGTCGGCAAGACCGAGATCGCGAAGGTCATGGCGCGCATGCTCGGCACGAACCTGATCCGCCTGCAATGCTACGAAGGCCTCGACGCCGCGGTGATGCTCTACGAGTGGAACTACCAGAAGCAGATTCTCCACATCAAGCTGCACGAGACGTCGGGACGCACCGCTTCGGAGGAAGAGCGCGAGATCTTCTCCGAGCCGTTTCTGCTGCGGCGACCGCTGCTCCAGGCGATCACGCAGATCGACCAGCCGCCCGTCCTGCTCGTCGACGAAGTCGACAGGTCGGATGAAGAGGCGGAAAGTTTCATGCTCGAGGTCTTCTCCGACTGGCAGGTGACGATCCCGGAGATCGGCACGATCAAGGCGACGCACCCGCCACACGTCGTGCTCACCTCCAATCGCACGCGCGAGCTGTCCGACGCCCTCCGCCGCCGCTGCCTCTATCTCTGGATCGACTACCCGGACTTCGACAAGGAAGTCCGGATCGTGCAGCTGAAGGTGCCGCAGATCAACCAGGCGCTCGCGCGCGAGGTGACGCGGTTCATGGAGTCGCTGCGCCGCATGCGCCTGGCCAAGGTGCCCGGGGTCGCCGAGACGCTCGACTGGGCCCACGCGCTGGCCGCGCTGCACGCCGATCACCTCGACGAGACGCTGGTGAGCGAGACGATCGGTACGGTGCTGAAGGATGCCGACGACATCAAGCGCTTCCGCGCGGAGGTTGCCAAGTCCGGTCTCGGCCCACTGCTCGCCACCCCCTGACCGTGAGCCGCAGTCTCGGCGCCGCGATGGTCCGCTTCGCTGCGGCGCTACGCCGGCACGGCGTGCCCGTCACGCCGGAGCACGTCACCGACGGCGTGCGCGCGCTCGAGCACCTCGATCTGGCCGACCGCGACGAGGTCCGCACCGGATTGCGCGCCGTCTTCGCGGGCCGGCCCGAGGACTTCACGATTTTCGACCGGGTCTTCGACGCGTTCTGGCGCGTCGCCACCGAGGCCGATCGCGTAGCCGAGGCGCTCGCGCCGCCGGCCCTGCCCGAGCACGCGCCGCCGGGCCTCGAGCGCGCCGGCCGCGAGACGCTGGCGCTGGAAGCGTGGCAAGACGACGGTGACGGTGACGCCGGCGACGAGCCCGTCGGCGTGCCCGCGGCCTCGGAGCTCGAGGCGCTGGCCGCGCGTGATTTCTCGACGTTCTCGCCGGACCAGCTGGAGGAGGTCTTGCGGGTGACCTTGAAGATCGCCCGGCGCCTCGCGCGGCGCATCAGCCGGCGCCGGCGGCCGTCCGCGCGACGCGGGCGCATCGATCTGCGGCGCACGCTGCGCGCCAACCTCACGCGCGGCGAGCTGATCGATCTGCGCTACCGGCGGCGCAAGCGCAAGAAGGTGCGGCTCGTGCTGCTGTGCGACGTGTCGGGCTCGATGGATCTCTACAGCCGCTTTCTGCTGGTCGGGCGGCACGAAGATCGGCGAGTCGCTCGCCGAGTTCAATCGCGGCTGGCCCGCACTGGTCGATCGCCGCACGATTGTGATCATCCTCTCCGACGGCTGGGACACCGGCGACCCGGACGTGCTGGCCGCCGAGCTGCTGCGCATCAAGCGCCGGGCGGGCCGCGTCATCTGGCTCAATCCACTGCTCGGCAATCCGTCGTACGAGCCGCTCACGCGGGGGATGGCCGCCGCGCTGCCGCTCGTGGACCGGTTCGCGGCCGCTCATAACCTGGCCGCCCTGCGCGACCTCGCCGGATCGCTGTCGCTCTGAGCCGCGCGGCGGTCGCCGAGCGTCGCGGTCCGCTGCAGAGAGTCCGCGACGGGCTGCGGGACTTCTGCAACGCGCTGCATGATTCGCCTCCGGTCAGTGGTGCATCGCCGCGATTTTGCGAGGGTCCGCCTGGCTTCGTGCTTGCACTTCCCACAAACCGGCATGAGAAAGATCATCGCGCCGGTAATGCTGCTGCTCCTCGCGGTGGTGCACGGACCGACGCAGGCGCAGGCGCTCGTCTCGTCCCTCTTCCCGAGCGTTTTCCCGCTGGCGACGAGCGAGCCGGCGATGCTGTTCCTCACTGGCTTAGCGCTTCTCAGTCTCTCTTCGGTCGGCCGCGGTCGCACGCGCTAGCGTCGCCGCCGGGCGACGTTCGATTTCGTTTTCCCGCCACCGAGCGTATGATTGAGTGCCGTGGCGGAACTCTTCGATCACATTGACGAATTGCGGCGCGCTGGCGGGCGCGTCGCCGTCGCCACCCTCGTCAACACCCGCGGCACCACTCCGCGCAAAGAAGGCGCCAAGATGCTGGTGGGCGAGGGCGGCCGCGTGCTGGGCTCCGTCACCATCGGCGGCTGCGTCGACGCCCAGGTGATCGAGGAATCCGAAGACGTTCTGAGCACGATGCGCCCGCGCCTGCTCGAGATGAACCTGGGCGACGAGGACGCGTGGGAGATCGGCCTCACGTGCGGCGGGACCATCGAGGTGTTCGTCGAGCCACTCGCGCTCGACGGCTCGCCCGACGTCGGCGCGCGCATATACGAGCGCGTGCGCGAGCACGCGCGCCGCGGTGGACACGGCGCGATCGTGACTCGCCTCGACGGCCCCGGCGGCAAGCTGCTGGTCCTGGACGACGGCACCGGCGAGGGCACGCTGGGCGACGCGTTCCTCGACGAGCGCTTCGCCGCCGAAGCGCGCGACGCCATCACGCGCGGAGCCTCAGGGGCGCTGTTCCTCGAATCTGTGCGCGGCTTCGTGGAAGTCATCGCGCCGCCGTCCCTGCTGCTCGTGGTCGGCGCCGGTCACGTCGCCATGCCGCTCACCTCGCTGGCGCGGGTCCTCGGCTACCGCACCGTGGTCGTGGACGGCCGACCGCGGTTCGCGACCAAGGAACGCTTTCCCGACGTCGACGAGCTCAAGGTCGGCATCCCGTCCGAGCTCATTCGCGACTACCCGCTGGTGCCATCCACCGCGCTCGTGCTCGTCGCGCATGACTACAAGTACGACCTGCCGGTGCTCACGCACGCGCTGAGCACGGACGTCGGTTACATCGGCATGCTGGGCTCCTCGCGACGCGGCACGACGATCCTGCATCACCTCGCTGAGGACGGCGTCACGCCCGAGGCGCTCGCGCGTGTGCACGTGCCGATCGGCCTCGATCTCGGTGCGCGCTCCGCACCCGAGATCGCGCTCGCGATCCTGGCCGAGATCCAGATGGTGCGCGGCGGCGGCAGCGGGCGCTTCCTGAGCCGGCGAACGTGAAGGCGGTTGCACAGCGCCGCGACGGCGCGACGAGCGACGTGCTCGTCGGCAAGGTCCTCTGCCACGACGTGCGCGACGCCGCCGGCAAGGTCGCGCTCGCCAAGGGCGCCCGGCTCGACGCCGAGGCGGCGCACGCGCTGCTGGCGTTGCCCTGGGACGAGGTCCATCTGCTCGCGCTCGAGCCCGGTGATCTGCACGAGGAAGACGCGGGGCGACGGCTCGCCGCCGCGGTCGCCGGCGACGGCGTCGAGGTCAAGGGGTACACCGGCGGCCAGTGGACACTGACCGCGACGCGCCGCGGATTGGTCCGCGTGGACACGGCGCGGCTGGCCGGCGTGAACGTGCATCAAGGCATCGCCGTCTTCACGCTGTTCGACCGCCAGCCGGTCGATCGCGGCGAGTCCGTCGCGAAGGCGAAAGTGACGCCGCTGGCGATCGGCGGCGACACGGTGAGCGGGGTCGAGCAGGCGGCGCGCGGGGGTGCGGTCAGCGTGGCCGCCTTCCGCCCCGCCGCGCTGGGCACGGTCGCCCGCGAAAGCCTCGAGCCCAAGCAGCGCGCGCGGTTCGAGGGCGCGCTGAAGACGAAGATCGACTGGCTCGGCGGACGGCTGCTACCGGTGCGCTTCGCCGGCGCCTCGCCGCGGGCCGTCGCCGACGAGCTGAGCGCGCTGCGTGCCGAGGGCGCCGACGTGCTGATCGTCGCCGGCGCGAGCGCGCTCGATCCGCTCGATCCGGTGTTCGGCGGGCTCACCCTGCTCGGCGCGCGCATGGAGCGTCACGGTGCGCCGGCGCATCCGGGCAGCCTGCTGTTCCTCGCGCGGTGGCAGGATCTGCCCGTGCTCGGGATGCCGACGTGCGGCATGTTCTCGCAGGCGACGACGTTCGACCTCGTCCTGCCGCGTCTCCTGGCGGGGGAAGTGATCGGCAACCAGGAGATCGCCGCCCTCGGCCACGGGCTTCCGCGGTGAGCTGCCGGGCGCGACCGCGACGGCCGAGGACGTCAATCCGCTCTGCGGCGACCGCGTCCGGATGCAGGTGAAGCTCGACGGCGGGCGCGTGAGCGCGGCGCGCTTCGCCGGTGACTCGTGTGCGATCTGCACCGCGTCAGCCGACGTGCTGTCGGAAATGGTCGAGGGGCGCTCGCGCGCGGAGGCGGCGGCGCTCGGTGCCGGCGACGTCCTCGGCGTGCTGCAGGCCGACGTGCGGCCGACACGCATGCGCTGCGTGACGCTGCCGATCACCGTGCTCGCAAAGGCGCTGGGATGACGCTGGACGCGCAGACTCGCGGCGACTTTCCGATCCTCGAGCGCACCGTCAACGGTCGTCCGCTCGTCTACCTCGACTCTGCCGCCTCGAGTCAAAAGCCGCGGACCGTCATCGAGGCGATGACGCGCTACTACGAGACCTCGCACGCCAACGTCCACCGCTCCATCCACACGCTCGGCGAAGAGGCCACCGAGCTCTACGAGCTCGCGCGCGACCGCGTGCAGCGCTTCATCGGCGCCGCCGCGCGTGAGGAAGTGGTCTTCACGCGCGGCACCACCGACGCGATCTCGATCGTGGCCGAGGCCATTGGCCGCACGCTGAAGCCCGGCGACGAGATTCTCGTCACGGACATGGAGCACCATTCGAACCTCGTGCCCTGGCAGGTGGCGGCACGGGATCGGGGCGTGCGGATCCGCTCGGTGCCCCTGATCGGCGAGGGCACGCTGGACCTTGCGGCCGCCGAGCGCCTGCTCAACGAGCGCACACGCCTCTTCGCATTCGCGCACGTCTCCAACGTCCTGGGCACCATCAACCCCGTGGCCGACCTCGTGGCGCGCGCCCGCCGGGTGGGCGCGTTGAGCCTCGTCGACGGGGCTCAGGCTGTGCCTCATCTGCCGCTCGACATGTCCGTGCTGGAGTGTGACTTCTACGCGTTCTCAGCGCACAAGATGCTGGGCCCGACCGGGCTCGGCGTCCTGTACGGCCGCCGTCCTGTGCTGGAGGCGCTGGAGCCGGCGCGCGGGGGGAGCGAGATGATCAAGGAAGTCTGGGTGGACCGCGCGACGTGGAACGATTTGCCCTGGCGCCTCGAGCCCGGCACACCGCCGATCGCCGAGACCGTCGGGCTCACCGCGGCGATCGAGTATCTCGAGAAGCTCGGCATGGAGCGCGTGCGCGAGCACGAGCAGGCGCTCGCCACGCAAGCGGTCGAGGTGCTGAGCGCGATCCCCAGCGTGCGGGTCTACGGGCCGCGGCGCGAGCGTGCCGCCGTCGTCGCGTTCGCCGTCGACGGCTGGCATCCCCACGACGTCGCCGCCGCGCTCGACGCCGAGGGCATCGCCGTGCGCGCCGGCCATCACTGCGCGCAGCCGCTGATGCGCTGGTGCGGCGTGGTCGGCACGAGTCGCGCGAGCTTCTCCGTCTACAACTCGTCCGAGGAGGTCGCGCTGCTCGCGCACGCGGTGGCCTCGCTCGGCGGGGCGCCCTGAGCCGATGAGCGAGCCGACGTCGCCGAAGAAGCCGCTACAGGTACCGCGCAACCCGTTCCAGTCGCCGCGGTTCGGCCAGATCGCAACCTTCATGCTGCTGCCGGCGGCGGACGTCGAGGGTCTGGACGTCGCGCTGCTCGGCGTGCCGTATGACGGCGGGACGTCATACCGCACGGGCGCGCGGTTCGGGCCGCGTGCCGTGCGCGAGCAGTCCTCGCTGATCCGCACGTGGAACCCGGTGCTGAAGGTGCATCCGTTCGAGCGGCTGCGCGTGGCCGACTGCGGTGACGTGGACGTGGTGCCGATCTCGATCGAGCGCACGTTCGAGGCCATCGAGCGGCGGATCGACGGCGTCGTGCAGGCCGGGGCCATGCCCCTCTGCATCGGCGGCGATCACTCGATCTCGCTGCCGATTCTGCGCGCGTTGGCGCGCCGCCACGGTCCGCTCGGGGTCGTGCACTTCGACGCGCATCCCGACACGTGGGACGAATATTTCGGCAGCAAGTTCTTCCACGGCACGCCGTTTCGCCGCGCCATCGAGGAAGGCGCGGTGGATGGACGCCGCATGATCCAGGTGGGCATCCGCGGGCCGCTGTACGGGCCGGAGGACTTCGCGTTTCACGACGAGCGGGGGCTCGAGGTGTTGCGCATCGAAGCGGTGAAGGAGCACGGTACCGCGTGGGCGGCCGAGCGGCTGGCGCGACTGCGCGGCGGGCCGGTGTACTGCTCGTTCGATATCGATGCGGTCGATCCGGCCTATGCGCCGGCCACCGGCACGCCGGAGGTCGGCGGGCTGACGTCGTTCGAGGCGCTCACGCTCGTGCGCGCACTGGCGGGTCACACGCTGGTCGGCGCCGACATCGTGGAAGTCTCGCCACCCTACGATGGTCCCGGCCAGATCACCGCGCTGCTCGCCGCGAACCTCATGTTCGAGCTCGTGAGCGTACTCGCGCTCGCGCGATGAGACGTCGCCCTCAGGGCCTTGTTGCGCTGACCCTTCTCGTTCTGCTCGCCGCGCCGGCGGCCGCGGCGCCGACACCGGCGCCGGTGGCTACTGTCGTCGTCGACGGCGTCATCAGTCCCGTGACGCTGCGCCTGGTCGAGAGCGCTCTCGCGCACGCAAAGGCCGGCGGTGCGCAGGCACTCGTGATCCAGCTCGACACGCCCGGCGGCCTCGAGCGCTCGATGCGCGCGATCTGCCAGCGACTGCTCAACGCCGAGATCCCGGTCATCGTCTGGGTGGGACCGACGGGCGCGCGCGCCGCCTCCGCCGGCGTCTTCATCACGATGGCCGCCCACGTGGCGGCCATGGCCCCGGCCACGAACATCGGCGCCGCGCATCCGGTCGCCGTCGGGGGCAGCATCGACAAGGAGAGCATGCGCAAGATCGAGAACGACGCGGCCGCGTTCATCCGCACGATCGCCGTCGAGCGTGGCCGCAATGCCGACTGGGGCGAGAAGGCCGTACGCCAGTCGGTGTCGGTGACCGAGCGCGAGGCCGTGCGCCTGAAGGTCGTGGACTTCGTCGCCGACTCCATTCCCGATCTTCTCTCGAAGCTGGACGGGCGCACGGTGAAGACATCGCGCGGACCGGTGACGCTCGCCACGCGCCAGGCGGTCGCGAAACCCATCGAGATCGGCTTCCGCGATCGCGTGCTGGCGATCATCACCGATCCGAACGTCGCGTACGTCTTGATGATGCTCGGCACGCTCGGCCTCATCTTCGAGCTTTCCACGCCGGGCGCAATCCTGCCCGGCGTCATCGGTGGCATCTCGCTGATCCTGGCGTTCTTCGCATTTCAGAGCCTGCCGATCAACTTCGCCGGCCTGCTGCTGATCCTGTTCGCGATCGTGCTCTTCATCGCCGAGGTCACGGTGACGAGCCACGGCGTGCTCGCCATCGGGGGCATCGTGTCCATGGCCCTGGGCTCGCTGATGCTCTACGATGCGCCGGAGGCCGGCTTTCGCGTGTCCTGGCGCGTGATGGCACCGACCGTCGCCCTCACCGCCGGCTTCTTCCTCTTCGCGCTCACGCTCGGCGTCCGCGCGTTTCGTCGCCGGCCGCTACTCGGGGTGAGCGGTCTCGTCGGGCAGAGCGGCGTCGCGCGCGGCGCGCTCGAGCCCGAGGGCCAGGTGAGCGTGCACGGCGAGATCTGGCGGGCCGTCGCCGACCGGCCGCTGGCCGACGGGACGCGGGTCACGGTGGTCGATGTGCAGGG
Source organism: Candidatus Rokuibacteriota bacterium (assembly GCA_003220475.1). Lineage (GTDB taxonomy): Bacteria > Methylomirabilota > Methylomirabilia > Rokubacteriales > CSP1-6 > AR12. The sequence goes on from QHSO01000026.1 coordinate 56,149, forward strand.
ACTGACCCTGAAGGTAGTGGGCAGCGACACTGCGGGGGGAGGGACACGATGATCTCGATGGATTCGGCGCTCATCTTCGTGGTCGTGATCGCTGCGGTGATCTTCATCGGCTCCTACGCCAAGATCCTGCGCGAATACGAGCGCGGCGTCATCTTCCGTCTCGGACGCAACGCCCGCGCGCTGCTCAATCCCGGCGGCACCGGCAACGGGCCGGGCCTCGTGCTGCTCGCGCCCTTCATCGACCGCATGGTGAAGGTCAGTATGCAGACGGTCGCTCTCGACGTGGCGCCGCAAGACGTGATCACGCGCGACAACGTCTCGCTCAAGGTCAGCGCGGTGATCTACTTCCGCGTCATCGATCCCGTGAAAGCCGTGATCGCCGTGCAGGACTATCTCTACGCGACGTCGCAGATCGCGCAGACCACGCTGCGCAGCGTGCTCGGCCAGGTCGAGCTCGACGATCTGCTGTCCGCGCGCGACAAGATCAACCAGCAGCTGCAGCGCATCATCGACGAGCACACCGAGCCCTGGGGCATCAAGGTCGCCAACGTCGAGGTCAAGCAGATCGATCTGCCGCAAGACATGCAGCGCGCCATGGCCAAGCAGGCGGAGGCCGAGCGTGAACGGCGCGCCAAGGTCATCAACGCCGAGGGCGAGTTCCAGGCGTCCGCGAAGCTGGGCGAGGCGGCGGAGGTCCTCACGCGCTTTCCGGTGGCGGTGCAGCTGCGCTATCTGCAGACGATGCGCGAGATCGCGTCCGAGCGGAACACGACGACGTTCTTTCCGCTGCCGATGGATCTTCTCGGACTCTTTCAGACGATCCGCGGCAAGGACGGCGGCGAGACGAAATGACGCGCGGGGTTGGAGGCCTCGCGGATCGCGTGTAAGATATCTGGGTTTTTGACGCGGGGGCGTAGCTCAGTTGGGAGAGCGCGGCGTTCGCAACGCCGAGGTCGAGGGTTCGACTCCCTTCGCCTCCACCAATCCACCAGACGGAACGAGGGCCGGGACCAACCCCGGCCCTCTCGCTTTGCGGGGACGGCGGGAGGCAGACATGAAGGTAGAAGACAAGCTCGCGAAGCTCGGGCTCGAGTTGCCGAGCCTCGAAGACCTGTATCGCAGCAATGTCTCGGGCGCGCATTACATCTCTCACTTCCCCGTCCAGAACCTGCTCTATCTGTCGGGCACCACGCCGCGCAAGAACGGACAGACGTACCTGCCGGGCGTCGTCGGCAAGGACCTGACCTTGGAGCAGGGCCGTGAGGCGGCGCGGTATGCCGCGATCACGACGCTGGCGGCGGTGAAGTACGCGCTCGGTGATCTCGATCGCGTTCAGCAGATCGTGCACATGCTCGGCTTCGTGAACTCCGCGCCCGGCTTCAACGACCAGCCGCGCGTGATCAATGGCGCCGCGGATCTGCTGGTCGAGCTGTTCGGGGAGCGCGGAAAGCCGACGCGCGCGGCTATCGGCTGTCAGGGCCTCGGCGGGGGTGCCTCCGTCGAGATCATCGTGACCTTGCTGTTCTCCGGCAGCGATGTGCGACCGCCACTGGCGCGCGACCACTTCGTGAAGTAACCGTGCGTCGCGCGCTTGCCGGCGTCGCTGCCGTGCTGCTCCTCGCGGGGTGTCACGCGGCGACGCGCGGGGTCACGTTCGTCGCGAGCGTGCCGTGTCTGCCGCCCGGCGTCAGCGGTGATTTCTTCGGCTGGCCCGTCGTCGCGTTCGAGCCGATCGTGCTCCACCAGGAAGAAGGCGACGATGTCGAGGCGCGCGTGGTCCGCTATCAGCGCGCCCACGAGGCCGTGACCGTCGTGTGGGTGGGGGCGGATCTCGTCGTCGTCGATCCGAGTCCCGATACTGCGGAGCCCGACTGGGTCGACGGCTCGCTCGTGATCGACGACGAGCTCAGGTTGCGCGCGCGGGCCGAGGCGCCATGTCAGTGGCGGCGCCATCGCGCGCCGGCCTGACGAGACGCCGCGTCGTGCTCAGGACTTCGTGGCGGGACGCGTGGGGCAGGACTTGTGATACCACGTGACGCCGAGCTTCACGTGGTTGCCATTCTTACGGATGCGCAGCTTGCACTTCGGACACGTACCCATGCTCGTGCTCCTTATCGTCGAAGCGATTCGGTGAACGCCGTATTATAGCAGCAGCGTTCGGGAGGCTTCGTGACCGACTGCGTGTTCTGTCGCATCGTCGCCCGCCAGACCGCCGCCGACATCGAGTACGAGGACGATCACGTGCTGGCGTTCAAGGACATCTACCCGAAGGCCCCCGTGCACATCCTGATCGTGCCCAAGCGCCACATCGCCTCGATCGCGCAACTCAGCGATGGCGATGCCGACCTCATCGGCCGCTGCGTTCTCGCGGCGCGGCGGCTCGGGGAGACGAAGGGGTTCGCGGAGAAAGGGTACCGGATCAGCGTGAACACCGGACCCGAGGGCGGCCAGGTCGTGTACCACGTCCACTTCCACTTCACGGCCGGACGCCAGCGCGGCGCCGGTGCCTAGGCCTTCGCTTCCAGCGGGAGTCCTGCGTTGGCCCACGATCCGAGACCGCCCTTAAGGATGCGCACGTCTCGAAATCCGAGCTGTCGTAAGCGCAGCGCCACACGGGCGCTCGTCATCTCGTCGGGTCACGTGCAGTAGGCGACGACGGTCCGTGACGGATCGGCGGGCACGGTCGCCGCGCCGTCCGCGAGCGAGTCGAGGGGCAGGTGCAGTGAACGCGGGATCCGCACGGGACTGCGCGCATAGGCATCGGAGGCGCGGACATCGAGGATGATCGGTGGGTCGGGCCCGTCGACGAGCCGCATGACCTCGGCGGGTGGGATGCGAAATCGGTTGCGCTGGCGGCGTCGCATGAGGAGCACCGCCCAGCCGGTCGCGCTCACAGCGAGCATTCCGATCGCGACCCAGGTCCACGGCAGCAGGGGCTCGCGCTTGAGACGCTCGTCGTTCTCCATCGTCACTCGCCGCACGTCCGGCAGCTCGGGTAGCAGTCGGTTCGCCTCTGCCAGCTCCGCCCGGGCACGGCGGTGGTTGCCGGCGAAGTAATCTCGGAGCCCCGCGTACCACGCCGCGTTGAATCGACTCGGCTCGTCACGCCGAACCGACGTGCCCTCGAGGAACTTCACGACCGCCGCCGCTGGAATGACGAAGTTGAAGCCCTGCACGATATCGGCTTGCGCGTCCGATGAGAGCGTGACGAACGTCAGCACGCCGACGACCTCGCCGGCGTCGTTCACGGCGGGTCCGCCGCTGTTGCCCCAGGCCGCGGCGGCGTCGGTCTGGATTACCGGCTGGTTGGCGCGATCCTGTTTGAAGCCCGAGATCGCGCCGCTCGTGATGGAGGCCTCCATCTTGGCCGACGAGTTCAAGAGCTCGTGGCTCAACACCACGCCGGGAAACCCGATGATGTGCATGCGATCGCCGATCCGCGTCTTTGCGGAATCCGCGAGCGCCAGCGTCGGCATGTCGGCCGCCTCGAGCTTGAGCAACGCGAGATCCTGGCCGGACATCGCTTCACCGGCAACGGGCGGGCTGTACTTGACGACGCTCGCAGGCAGCCGCACGCCGTTGGCGATCAGCACGGAGATCGACGGCTCGAGCCTGGCGCGGCCCGTGCCGCTGCGATCACCGCAGACCTGTTTGATCGCCTTCTGCGTTTGCTCCCGAACCAGCCATTCGGGTGGACGATATGCCGGCGAGACGACGTGGCCGTTGGTGATGAGCCAGCCCGAGGACGCGATGAACCAGCCGGTGCCCGTTTCGCGGAAGGGCGCGGGCGTCACCGTCGTCTCTGCACCCGCGCCGCAGCGCACCGCGACGTCGCCCGCGACCTCCGAGATCACCAGAGCCACGGCGGGTTTCGCGCGGAGCAACGCCTCCTGAAGCGATGGCGACTGAGCCGACGCGAGCGCGGGAGCGAGTACCAACAGCAGCGCACCAACGACACTGCGCACGAGCGCGATTGTAACGGAAAACGAAAGGCTCCAGGAGGTTGCCCTCCTGGAGCCTCGCGACCTCAACGTTGGCGAGCGAGTTACTTCATCACCGCCAGAGCCGCCTCGGCCTTGGCCTTCGCCGTCGCCATATCACCCTTCGCGCAAGCGGCCTCGGCTTCCTTCACGAGGTTGAAGGCCTTGCTGCTTGTCGCCTTCGACCCGGCGAGCGAGCGGGGCGCCTGCACATCCTGACCACGCGGGGCCTGCACATC
>QHSO01000188.1 GCA_003220475.1 Candidatus Rokuibacteriota bacterium
TGGCGCTTGCAGGCTCGTTAACTCGGCTGCGCGGGTCAACTGTAACGCGTGACGTGCGGATGTGTTTCGTCCTGCTCTGGTGTCTCATGAGTGCGGCTGTTCGTGATCTGCGGCTGTTCGTGATCTGCGGCTGTTCGTGATCTGCGGCTGTTCGTGATCTGCGGCTGTTCGTGATCTGCGACTGGCGGTTGGGCGCCTGACCTGCTGCCGCTGCGTCCTGCTGTAGCGGACAAGGCACACTGCGGCTCGACTTGAGGTGTACAGCTCTAACTGCGCTATTTGTTGCGGCTCGCGCCCAATCGCATCAGCTGCTGCTTGGCCTCTTCGATGCGCGGCGCGGTCGGTGTGTCTTTGAGCACCCGTTCGTACGTCGTGATCGCGTCGGCCGGCTTGCCGCCCAGCTCCTGGACGCGCGCCAGCGCGAACTGGACCTCGTCGAACAGAAAGTCCCTCGGGCCGAGCTCGCGGGCCACGGCCTGAAACGTCTCGATGGCCTTGGCCCAGTCGCGCTCGGCCTCCCAGGTGTAGCCGATCGACGTACGCGCCAGCGCCCGAACGGTCGGGCTCGCACCCCGTGCGGCGGCGATTTCGTAGGCGCCACGCGCCGGCGCCCACTGCCGCGCGGCATAGCTTGCTGGGCGCGTGCGCGTTCGTCGGCGGGCGCCTGCGGGCTCTGCGCAGCGTACACGCGCGTGAGGACCTCGGCGTACGCGGCGGCCACGCGCCGCTGCTGCGTGTCGTACCAGTACCAGCCGCCCGCGATCGCCGCGGCCAGCACGATTGCGACCGCACCGGCGACGCCGAGCGTGCGGGTCGGCGGCAACGCCACGTTCACGAACGCCGCTCCTCCGCGCGCGCCGCGGGCTCGGCGTGCTCGTCGAGCCACACCTCGCCCTTGACGCTGGCGCCATCGGCGGCGCTGAAGGCGCGACTCTTGACGGTGCCGGCCAGCGCGCCCGTCGGCAAGATCTCGACGCGCGTCTCCGCAGAGAGGTTGCCATGCACGAGGCCCGCGATTATGATCGCGTGCGCTGTGATGTTGGCGTCCACCCGTCCTTCAGGACCGACGTGTAGCGTGCCGTCGAGCACGATGTCGCCCTCGAACTGGCCGAGCACGCTCACCGATCCCTCACCACGTATCTCGCCCCTCAGCGTGATTCCGCGTCCGATCGTCGTGGGCGAGGCTTCCGAGTAGGCGTCGAAGATGCCGTCGAGACCGAGCAGGGTGAGCAGGCGTCTCATCGCAGCCACAGTCCTTTGCGATATTGGCGGCCGCAGTGCCGGCAGCGCTTCCACCCCACGTACACGCGTGGGGCGATCCGACCACAGTGCGGACACCGTTGATAGTGGCGCCGTCCCCAGGCGAGTCCGAGCCCCGCGAGGATCGCGGCGCCGACAACCGGCCACGGAACGTCCACGGCTTCCCATGCTAGCCGGTTCTCCCGAATTCAGGGAAGATTCTGGAACGCCTCTACCCTCGTCGCCGCTCTCGCGCTCGGCCACTGCACGGCCACTGCAATGACGACGCGGACTTTGCGTCGCCGGCTTCGCGAGCTGTGCAGGCACATGCCTTGCAGTTTTGTGCCCACTCAGCGCAGGAGGACGCATGGACAGAAACCGTGAGCAGCATCTCAGCGTCGAGGTGCAGTTGATGAGCGAGCCATGCCTCTGGCGTTGGGAAATCAGGGATCGTGAACGAGGCGTCGTCGTCGACAGCAGTTGGGCCCGTGAGTGGATGGCCTACGAATCACCTGAAGAAGCCCTGAGTGCCGGTCGGCAGCGCCTCACCTCCCTGACCCGTCGCTAGTCTCATGGCCGGCGCCCTGCCCGGGCGCCGGCCTTCCCTGCCTCGATCGCGCGCCGTTCCCCGGCATCCGCGCGTCAGTCGCGTAACTGGACGAAGACCGCGCCGTCCTGCACGCGCGCGGGGAAACATGCCACGCGGACGGCCGGGTTGTTCACGTTGGCGCCCGAGGTAACGTCCCACCGCCAGGCGTGCCAGGGGCAGGACACCACGGTACCGTCGAGATCCCCGTCGCCGAGCGGGCCGCCGCGATGGCTGCACGCGTTGTCGAGCGCGTAGTAGGCGCCCTCCACGTTGAAGAGCGCGAGCGTGCGCCCGCCCGCCTCCACGACCCGCCCCTCGCCCGGGCGAATGTCGTTCGCCGCCGCCACACGGAGCCAGCCTTCGTTCCCCATGGCTTCTCTGGTATCCGCGCGCGCGGGCGCCTGTCAAGCCGCGGCCGACGGCCTGGTTCTTGATGCAGCAGGCCCGAGGGCCCGGCGGCGGTGCGCGCCCTGCCCCAGGAGGAAGCGATGCCACAGGGTTCGACCACCTTCCACGAGGCCGAGGAACGCCTGTCCTCGCGGACACGCGATCTGCACCGCGCGATCGTCAGCCTCGAGGAAGAGCTGGAAGCGATCGACTGGTACCAGCAGCGCATGGATGCGACCGAGGATCCCGAGCTGCGCGAGATCCTCCAGCACAACCGTGACGAAGAAATGGAGCATGCGGCGATGGTGCTCGAGTGGATCCGGCGCCACGACGCGACGTTCGCGGCCAAGCTGAAGACCTATCTCTTCACCGATGGCTCGATCATCGGACGCGAGGCGGCCACCGAGGGCGCGGAGCGCGGCGGCGGTGAGGCCAACGGCAGCCGAAGCCCGCGCGGCATCGGCTCGCTGCGAGGAGGACGCTGATGGATTACCTGCGTCGTCACACCGCGCCCATGTCCGAGCGCGTCTGGAAAGTATTGGACGAGGCCGTGGGCCAGGCCGCACGCCACGTGCTCGCCGCGCGCCGCGTCGCCACCTTCGACGGGCCGCACGGCTGGGATCACGTCGCCGCGCGCCTGGGCACGATGACGCCGTGCGGAGGCGCGCCCGGCCGCGCCGTCGTCTGCATGCCGAACGTCGTGCTGCTCTCCGAGATCCGCGCCGAGTTCAGCCTGCCCTGGTCGTCGATCGAGGTCTTCGAGCGCGGCGCGCCGGTGCTCGATACGGACGCCGCCGAGGCGGCCGCACGCGAGGCCGCGCTGGCCGAGGATCGTCTCGTGTTTTACGGCGATCCCGTCGGCAACGGCCTCTTGACCGGCAAGGACTCGCCGCATGCGCGCGCGAAGGACTGGACGCGGCCCGGCGCGATCGTCGCCGATCTGGTCGGTGCCGTGGAGATGCTCGACGAGCGCGGCATTCCCGGGCCCTACGAGGCCGTGCTGTCGACGGCGCGCTACTACGCGTATCTGCAGGCAGCCGACGAGAACGGCTATCCGGCGGCGCGGCAGCTGCGCGACGTGCTGGCCGCGGTGCACCGCTCGCCCGTGATCCAGGGCGCCGGCGCGGTGTTCTCGACCCGCGGTGACGATTTCGTGCTGACCGTCGGCGGCGACCTCGCGGCCGGCTATCGCCTGCACGACCGCGAGGCGGTGCATCTGTTCTGCGTCGAGACCATCGCCGCACAGACCGTGACGGCCGAGGCGGTCTGCGTGCTGGAGGCCTGAGTCACCGGCCAGCGCAAAGCGGTCACGCGACGAGGCACACCGCGCGGGTCGGCGCGACACTAGCCGTCTTCCCCAAGCCATGGTATCGTGCGGCAGTTGGGTCAGGCTGGGTTCGTCCGCAAGTCCGTTGCTCTGGCAGTCCTCATCGCCGTTGCCGGTCTTCTCATTGCCGGGGTCGCCTCGCTCCGTGCCGAGCCGCCCGCCAAGGCCAGCCCCGCCCATCACCTTCACCACGGGTTTCGTAATCTTGACACGACCTATCGGTTCTCGATGAGCGAGCGGGCGCAGCGCATGCTGCGCCGCACAATCGAAGGCTGGCCGGCTCGAGGGGCTCTGCCGGCCGTGCTGTCCAACGACGGCGCGGCGCTGCGGGCCAACGGCACCGTACCCACGGTCACCTGGATCGGGCACTCGACGCTGCTCGTTCAGCTGGGAGGCGTCAACATCCTGACGGACCCCCACTGGGGCGAGCGCGCCAGCCCCGTCGGCTTCGCGGGACCGCGGCGGTTGGTCGCGCCCGGCATGCGGTTCGAAGATCTGCCGCCGATCCACGCCGTCGTGATCACCCACGATCACTATGACCACCTCGACGCAGATACGGTCATGCGCCTGGACCGCAAGTTCCATCCGCGCTTCTTCGTGCCCCTCGGCATCAAGGCGTGGCTGGGCGATCTCGGAATCACCAACGTCGTCGAGCTCGACTGGTGGGAGAGCCGCGAGTTTCGTCGGCTGACGTTCACGTGCACGCCGGCCCAGCACTCCTCGGGTCGCGGCCTGCGAGATCAAAATCTGCGGCTCTGGTCGTCGTGGGTCGTCACCGGCGGGGGTAAGCGCTTCTTCTTCGCCGGCGACACGGGCTATACGAAGTCGCTCGCCGAGATCGGCAAGCGTCTCGGACCGTTCGACCTCGCGGCGATTCCCATCGGCGGCTACAGCGCGTGGGAGACGCGGCATCCCAACCACGTCAACCCGGAAGAAGCGCTACAGCTGTTCGAGGACGTCGGTGGCCGGCTGCTCGTGCCGATTCACTTCGGCACCTTCGACATGAACCGCGAGCCGTTCGCCGAGCCGCCGGCGCGCCTCATGAAGGCCGCGCTCGCCGACGGCATCGAGGAGCACATCGCGCTGCTCTCGCCGGGTCAGTCGGTCCACTGGTAGTCGACCGCGCCGTCGCCTGACGGCACGCTGCTTGCGTTGTTCCTCGAGATCATGTCGCGCGCCGCGCGTCGCCGCGTCGTTACGGACCCCGTCGAGTCGGCGAAGGCGGCGGGGCTCACGTACGTCATCGAAGGCCGCCCCGGCCTGAGACGCCGCCACGTCGGCCGCGGCTTCGTGTACGTCGATGCCGAGGGCCGTCGCGTGCGCGATCGGGCTACCCTCGCGCGCATCCGCGCGCTGGCGATCCCGCCGGCGTGGCGCGACGTCTGGATCTGCGCGTCGCCGCATGGCCACATCCAGGCCGTCGGCCGCGACGCGCGCGCCCGCAAGCAGTATCGCTATCACGCGCGCTGGCGCGAGATGCGCGACGACACGAAGTACGAGCGCATGCTCGCCTTCGCGCGCACGCTGCCCCGCATCCGCGCCCGCGTCCGCGCGGACCTCGCGCGCTCGGGTCTGCCGCGCGAGAAAGTCCTGGCGACCGTCGTCCGCCTGCTCGAGACCACGCTCATCCGCGTCGGCAACGAGGAGTACGCGCGGGCCAACGGCTCGTTCGGGTTGACCACGCTGCGCGCCCGGCACGTCGCCGTGCGCGGGGCGATGCTGCGCTTTCACTTCCGCGGCAAGGGCGGCAAGGAGCACGCGGTGGACGTGCGCGATCCACGCCTGGCGCGCATCGTCCGCCGGTGTCAGGACCTGCCCGGTCAGGAGCTGTTCCAGTACGTCGACGACGAGGGGCAGCGGCAGACGATCGACTCCGCGGACGTGAACGCGTATCTGAGAGAGATCGCCGGCGAGGAGTTCACGGCGAAGGACTTTCGGACCTGGGCGGGCACCGTGTTGGCCGCGCTCGCGCTCGCGGAGGTGGCCTCGTTCACCACGCCGCGCGAGGCGCGGCGCAACATCACGCGCGCAGTGGAGTCCGTCGCGTCGCGGCTGGGCAACACCCCAGCGATCAGCCGCCGCTGCTACGTGCACCCCGCCGTGATCGAGGCGTACATGGACGGGGTGACCCTCGACGCGTATCGGCGCCGCGCGGAGCGCGCGATCACCGAAGACCTGGCCGGCCTCAATCGTACGGAGGCCGTCGTGCTCGGCCTGCTGCAGCAGCGGCTGGCGCGCGCCGCGGAGCGCGCGGCCGCCTAGCCCTCAGTCGCTGGCCAGCTTGCCGTTGTAGCCCCAGTTCGACTTTTCGACGTCCTGGAAGACGACGTGCACCTGATCGGGCGTCGTCTTGCCGATCTTCACCATTGCCTCGGTGATCGCGCGGGTGAGCTCGCGCTTCTGCTGCTCGGTGCGTCCGGCGAACCACTGGATCGTGATGTTTGGCATGAGCAGGAGCCTAACACGAGTCCGCGAGACGCTCGACCTCGCGGCGGCGGAAGCAATCGACCACGTGATCATTGACCATGCCGGTGGCCTGCATGAACGCATAGCAGATGGTCGGGCCCACGAAGCCGAAGCCGCGCGCCTTGAGATCGCCACTGAGCACGCGCGCGGGGTCCGTCACCGCGGGCACCTCACGAGGCGCGCGCCAGCGGTTCTGGATCGGCCGGCCGTCGACGTGCCGCCAGAGCCAGGCGTCGAACGAGCCCTCCGCGCGCTGCACGGCGAGGAACGCGCGCGCGTTGACGACCGTCGCCAGGATCTTGGCGCGATTGCGCACGATGCCCTCGTCGCGCAATAGCACACGCACGCGCGCGGCGGTGAAGCGCGCAACGGCGCGCGGATCGAACCGTGCGAACGCGCGGCGATAAGCGTCGCGCTTGGCGAGGATCGTGGACCAGGACAGCCCGGCCTGCGCGCCCTCGAGGACGAGCAGCTCGAACAGCCGCCGATCGTCGTGCTGCGGCACGCCCCACTCCCGGTCGTGATAGCGCATCATCGCCGGCGTGCCGGCCGCCCACGCGCAGCGTTGCGGCGTCAGAGACGCGACCACGCCGCCCATGCCAGCGCCGCCCAGCCAGCGAGGAACGCCACCCCGCCCAATGGCGTGATCGCGCCGAGCCAGCGATGCCCCGTCAGCGAGAGCGCGTAGAGGCTGCCGGAAAACAGGATCGTACCGGCGACGAACAGCCAGCCCGCGACGGCCACGGCGCCGCCGGGCAGGCGTCCGGCCACGCCGCCGACGCCGAGCAGGGCGAGCGCGTGGTACATCTGATAGCGCACGGCGACCTCGAAGACCATGAGCATGTCCGGCACGAGCCGCGCGCGCAGGCCGTGCGCGCCGAAGGCGCCGAGAGCGACGGCGACGAACGCCGAGGCGCAGCCGAGCCCGAAGAAGATGCGATCCACTGGGCGGTGGACTATACCTCAGGCATGGAGCGCCCGCCAGGCGATGCCGAGCGCGCCGCCCGCGGCGATGAGCCACACGGAATTCACGCGCGTGGTGACGAGCAGAG
>QHSO01000189.1 GCA_003220475.1 Candidatus Rokuibacteriota bacterium
CGACTACGAGCACTCGGACCTTCCCGAGCGAACGAAGGCCGCGCTGCGTCTCGCCGATCGGCTCGCCGGTGACGAGCCAACCGTCGATCAGGCGTTCTACGAGGCGCTGCGGCGACACTTCAGCGACGACGAGATCCTCGACCTCGGCATGACGGTCACCTTCGCGAGCGGCTGGCAGCGCTTCATCGAGGCGTTCGGGATCGTCCCCGATCGTTGGCGCGACGGCGGCGCGCCGCCGTTTCACGCGCTGCACGACCACGGCGGCTGACCGGCGCGGTCACCGGTCAGTCTGCAGCGCGCGTCACCTTCTCCTTCAGCAGCCCCTCGATCGCGGCGGCGTCGAATCCGAGTTCACCCAGGATGGCGCGGGTCTGGGAAGCGAAGGCCGGCGTCGGCGCGCCCGGCTGAAAACCGTCGCCGTCCATCCTCACCGGTGGCGCCAGCACGCGGACGGAACCCAGCACAGGGTGCGGCAGATCGTGGAAGAAGCCGTTCGCGAGCGCCTGCGCGTCGTCGAACAGCTCGGTCGAGAATCGCACGGCGGCGCCGGGAACGCCGCGCGCGTCGAAGAGCGGCTTCCACTCGGCGGCGGCGCGGGAGGCCAGCACCTCTTCGCAGCGCCGGCCGAGGTCGGCGTAATAGCGCTCGAGCTCCGCGCGATCCGCGCTCGCAGGCGCCTCATCCTTCAGGCCGAGCACGGCCATGAACGTGCGCTGCAGGCCGGGGCTCACGCAGGCGATGCCGACGACGTCGTCCTTCGTCGCGTACGTGCGGTAATAGACCTGGAGCATCGCCGGTGTCCGCGCCGACGTCACCACCGCCGCCTGCTCATCGAAGGAGCGGCCCGCCGCGCGGAGCTCGCGAAGCCGCCCGCGCACGGCCGCGTGGACCGGTCCATCCACGGACTCCACGCGCACCATCGAGTTGTTCTGGGCGACGAGCGCCGCCATCATGAGCGCGGCGCTCACCTCGCCGCCGCGGCCGGTACGCTCGCGCCGCAGAAGCGCGGCGGCGATGCCGAACGCGAGCGACAGCGCGCAGATGTAGTCGGCGACGGGCGCCTCGCCGCTGGCGGGCACGCCGTCCTCGACTTTTCCGAGCGCGGCCATCAATCCGGTCCGCGCCTGGACGACCAGATCCATGCCGGCCAGCAGCGCGTCGGGACCGTGACGGCCGAAGGCGCTCACGCTGCCGACGACGAGCCGCGGGAAGCGCGGCGCCAGTGACGCCACGTCGAGGCCGAATTCTTCCGCGAGACCCGGGCGGAAGTTGGTGAGCACGACGTCGGCGCGCGCGAGGAGCCCGTCGATGACGGCCTTCGCGCGCGGGTGGCGCAGGTCCAGCGGCAGCGAGCGCTTGCCGCGGTTGCGGGACAGGAAGTGGCGCGTGTCGCCGCCCGGCAGCGGCGCGAGCTGGCGCACCGGGTCGCCCTCGAGCGACTCGATCTTCGTCACGCGCGCTCCGCCCTCGGCCAGGAGCTGCGCGCAGAACGGAACCGCGATGAACTGGCCGAACTCGACGACGTCGATGCCAGCGAAGGGGCGGGCGGCGTTCTCCATAGCGCGCCAGGGTAGCACGCGTCCGTCGTCTGCTATTCTCTGGGGCCATGAGCTCGGGACTCGATGACCGCTTCCAGACCCTGCACGAGATCGTCCGCGCGGCGAAGAACCGCCTCCCCGCCGGCGAGTGGGACTATCTGGTCGGCGGCACCGAGACCGAGACGACGCTCCGCCGCAATCGGCTGGCCCTCGACTCGATCGCGTTCCGGCCGCGCGTGCTCCGCAACGTGTCGAAGGTCGACGTCAGCTCGACGTTCCTCGGGCGGCCCGTGCGCATCCCGGTGATGTTCGCGCCGATCGGCTCGGTGGAGTCCTTCACCCCGGGCGGCGGCGCCACCGCCGCGCAGGCGTCGGCGGAGTTCGGCGTCCCGCAGATGCTGTCCAGTGTGTGTCATCCCGGGCTCGAGGCCGTGGCGAAGGCCGCGGACAACTTCCGCATCTTCCAGCTCTACGTGCGCGGCGACGATGCCTTCGTCGACGACTGGGTGCGGCGCGCCGTCGACAACGGCTACGCCGCCTTCGCCATCACCGTCGACACCGCCAGCTACAGCCGGCGCGAGCGCGACCTCGCCCGGCGCTTCGTGAAGCCGTGGCGTCAGCGCGCGAGCGGCCACGATTTCCAGGCGGCGTTCTCGTGGGACAACATCAAGCGCTTCAAGGACACGCACACGATCCCGCTCATCCTCAAGGGCATCGCGACGGCGGAGGACGCGGCGCTGGCGTGCGAGCACGGCGTCGACGTCGTCTACGTGTCGAATCACGGCGGCCGGCAGCTCGACCACGGCCGCGGCTCCACGGACGTGCTGCCCGAAGTCGTGCAGGCGGTCGCGGGGCGCGCGCGCGTCATCGTGGACGGCGCGTTCCAGCGCGGCAGCGACGTGGTCAAAGCGATGGCGCTCGGCGCGGATCTCGTCGGCATGGGACGCATGCCGTGCATCGGCCTCGCGGCCGCCGGCGCCGCGGGCTGCGTGCGGGTGATGGAGCTGCTCGAGGACGAGATCCGCATCGCGATGGCGCTGCTCGGCGTCGCGCGCTGGAAGGAGCTCGACGGATCGTACCTGCATCAGGGTGCGCCCGTGGTGGCCGTGCCGCGCATCACGAGCGCGTTCCCGCTGCTGGACGAGGCCGGCTACTGACGCTCTACCAGGGCAGGATCTCGGGCTGGAAGTCCTCGATCCGCTCCTTGACGACGAGGACGGGCTCGATGCCGTAGAGCCGGCGCGCGTTGTCGCCCAGCAGCTTCTTCTGCACCGCCTCCGGCACCCCGAGCTTGGTCATCGCCTCGAGCGCTTCCCACACGTCTTCCGCGTCGTGGTGCGGGTAGTCGGACGACCAGATGCCGACGTTCTCGTAGAGGTCCCACATCCGGTAGACCGGCGCCTCGTCGCTCTCGAACGCGATGAAGCAGCGCCGATAGAACGTCTCGACGGGATCGGCGATCGGTCGTTCCGGTCCGCGCTGGAACGCGTAGAGGTCGAGGAAGTTGCGGCTGCGGCCGAGCACCAGGGGCAGCCACGTCGCGTTGGACTCGAGGACCGCGCACTTCAGGCGAGGAAACTTCTCGAGCCACCCGGTCATGAGCACGGTGGTCAGCCACGTCATCGCCTCCATGATGAAGCCCAGCGACTCGCTCGCGTCGATCGTGGGCTCCATGGCGAAGACGATGTTGCTGATGAACTGACCGGGTGAGTACACCACCGGCTCGTCGGTGAAGAGCAGGCCGGTGCCGGCGCCGCGCGTCTGCGCGATCCGCTGCGCCCATTCGGACGTGAGCGCCTCGCGCGAGGGAAACGTGTGCATGGCGAGCACGACGCCGAGGGCTTCGAATTCGCGCCAGAGCGGATCGAACTCGGGCAGCGTCGGATAGCGGCCGTTCCAGAAGCACGGGCGCACGGCGGCCGCCTTGAACCCCTTCTTCGCCACGCGACGCAGCTCGGCGATCGCGTGCTCGACGCTCTGGATCGGCAGCACCGCGCACGGAAAGAGGCGGCGGCGGTCGGCGGCCGCGTAGTCATCGACCCAGTCGTTGTACGCGGTGGCCAGCACGCGCGCGGCTTCGGGATCGCGCACCAGCGCCAGCCGCACGAACCACGACGGGAACAGCATCACCTGGTCGGTGCCGAGCGCGTCCATGTCGCGCAGCCGCGCGTGCGGATCGCGGCATCCCTTCAGCCGGCCGAAGCGGGCGTTCCACGCGTCGGTGCCGGGCGTGAGCCGGCCGACCTCCTTCTTGTTCCACCGTGGCCAGCCGACCTCCGCTGCGTTGGCGCGCTCGCGCGAGGCCGGCACGGCGCGGCCGTTGATCAAGAGCGTGTCGGTGTCGGTGTGGAAGTGGAACTGCGTCTTCGCCCACGCGCGGACACGCGCAGGCACGTACTCGTCCCAGATCGCCGGCGGCTCGACGATGTGGCTGTCGCAATCGAAGACCGAGAAGGATTTGGTCGCCATCCGTCGCAGGCTATCACGACCGCCCCGCAGGCGGCGCCGCGGTACACTTCCCGCGGAGGATAAGATCATGAGCACGCATCCCACGCCGCGCGGCCACGCCGTCGTCGTCCAGCCTGACGAGGGTCCGTCGTACTGGCAGCCAGTGCCGGCGAATGGCCACGCCGATCCGAAGCTGACGCCGGACCTCACGCGCTTCCCGGCGTTGTCGATGGGTTACCAGACGATCGCGCCCGGCGGCCGTGTGCGCGCGCACTCGCACGGCGATCAGATCGAGCTGCAGATCTGCTTCCGCGGCCGTGGCCACGTCGTCGTGGACGGCAAGACGCATCCGCTGGTGCCCGGAACGGCGTGCTTTCTCGGGTATGACGTCACGCACGAGATCGTGAACGACGGCACCGAAGATCTAACAATGCTGTGGCTGATCACGCCGCACGGCCTCGAAGACTTCTTCAAGGCGATCGGCCGGCCGCGCACGCCCGGCCAGCCCGCCCCCGCGCCGTTCGCCCGTCCGGACGACGTCGTGGCCGTCGAGCGCGCGATGGGTATGAACGACACGCGCGCGTAAGGGCGGAATGCCAACCGTCTCGCTCGGCGACGCCGACATCTATTACGAGGAGAAGGGTCAGGGCCCGCCGCTCATGCTCGTGCCGGGGCTGGTCGGCACGGGCTCGTTCTTCATCTCGCAGGTGCCGGAGTTCTCGCGTGACTTCCGCACGATCGTGCACGACCATCGCGGCGCCGGCCGCAGCTCGTATTCGCGCATCCGGTACTCGGTCGAGCAGATGGCCGACGACACGCTGCGGCTCATGGACGCGCTGGGCGTCGACGCCGCGCACTTCGTGGGGCACTCCACCGGCGGCGCCATCGGCCAGGTGATCGCGACCGACCATCCCGACCGGCTGCGCAGCCTCGTGCTGAGCGCGACGTGGGCGGGCCCGGACGCCTACTTCCGGCGACTGTTCGAGAGCCGCAAGCAAACGCTGCTCGACTCCGGCATCGAAGCCTATCTGCGGCTCTCGGCGCTGGTGCAGGCGACCCCGCGCTGGGTGAGCGAGAACGACGAATTTATCACCGAGCTGCATCGCGTGGCCGCGGCGGGCTATCCGCCGGTCGAAATCGTGGCCAGCCGCATCGACGCCATCCTGGGTCACGATCGGCGGCGCCGGCTGCTGCAGATCCGCGTGCCGACGCTGGTGATCGTGGCCCGCGACGACATGATCACGCCGTCGTTCTATTCCGAGGAGCTCGCGTCGGCGATTCCCGGCGCCAAGCTGGTCGTGCTCGACGGCGGCGGCCATTTCGCGCCGGCCATTCACGCAACGCCGTACAACGCCGCCGTCGGCGCGTTCCTGCGCGCGCTGCGCTGACCCGTTCACAGGGAGGACTCGATGAGGATTCCGGATGCGGTGCGAACGGTCGTCGACACCGCGCCCTTCGCGCACCTCACGACGCTCAACGCCGACGGCGCTCCTCAGGTGACGGTCGTGTGGGTGGACATCGAAGGCGACGAATTCGTCATCGGCCACATGGGCGAGCGACGGAAGACGAAGAACGTCCGTCACGACTCGCGCGTTGCGCTCTCCATGCTGGCGCAGACGATGAGCGCGACGGGGCTGCGCGAGTACGTCGTGGTGTACGGCCGCGCCCGCGTCACCGAGGGCGGCGCCGTGCCACTCTTACAGAAGCTGGCGCATCGGTACCTGGGCCCCAACATCGACTTCCCACCGCCGGCCTATCGAGCCCAGCCCGGCTTCATCACGCGGATCGCGCCCGAGCGCTTCGGCGGCGTCGGCGTCTGGAGCCCCGTCAAGCACTGAGAGCGGCCGCCGCTCAGGCCAGCGCCGCGAAGACCTGACGCGCGAGTCGCGGCAGCTCCGGATCGCGTGCGCCCATCAACAACACCATGTCGCCGGGCCTCGCCTCGCCGGCGACCCAGCGCACCAGCGCCGCATGGTCGGGCGCGTAGGCGCCGCCGATGTCCGCGGCGAGATCACGGCTCGAGAGATCGCGCGTGACGGTGCCACCGGCGTAGAAGATCTCCGCGTAGCAGAAGCGGTCGTCGCGACGCAGCAGACGCGGGAGCAGCTCGCGCAACTCTCCGCGCAGGAAGCGCGCGGGGCCGAAGCCGTGCGGCTGGAAGGCCGCGACGACGCGCGGCGCCGCGGCCTGTGCCGTCGTCAGCGCCGCGCGGATCTTCTCCGCGTTGTGCGCGAAGTCGTCGATGACCCGAATGCCCGCGCGTGTGACCCCGATGGTCTCGAAGCGCCGCGCCACGCCGGGGAAACGGGCGAGCAGCCGCTCGACGTCGCCGGGCGGGATGCCCAGCTCGAGCGCGACCAGCGCCGCCGCGGCGGCGTTCTCGAGGTTGTGCAGTCCCGGCTGCGGCACGTCGAGGGCAACGTCGCTGCCGTGCCAGCGCAGCAGACCGGTCGCCCGGCCGGGGCCGAGCGCGCGCGGCGAGCTCGGTGTGGTCGCGGCTGACATTGTGGATCAGCCCGAGCGCGGGGCGATAGCCGACGAGCGTGCCGTCGGACTCGTCGGCCTCGGCCGCGACGGCGCGGTTCTCCGGGCCGGTCACGAGACAGCCGCCGCCGCCCTCGCCGACGAGCGCCGCGCCGCCGATCACCGCCGCCGGCGCGCCGGACTCGCGCACCAGCCACGCGAGCATGCCCGTGATGGTGCTCTTGCCGCTGGTCCCGCTGACCGCGACGCCGGGGCGCCCGGTGTTGACGAGCTCGGCGAGCAGCGCCGGCCGCGCGATCATCGTCAGGCCCAGCCCGCGCGCCGCGCGCATCTCCGGCGTCTCGGCCTCGACGGCGGTCGAGAAGACGAACCGATCGATGCCGCGCGTGATGCCCCGGCCGTCGTGCGGCACGAGCTCGACGCCGGCGGCGCGCAGCGCGTCCGCGGCGTCGCCGTTGCGGCCGGCGTCGAACGCGCGATCCGATCCCTGCACGGGGTGAGCGCGCGCGCGCATGAGGCGCGCGAGCGGACTCATCCCGGCGCCGCCGACACCTGAGAAGTGATAGCGCATGCGACTCATTGTAGCGGCGGCGCGGCGCTCGGCTCGACACGCAGGTGGCCTGTTCGAGATGCGCGTGGCGGCATTGGGTCATGGTACCGAGGCGGTCGCGCTACAATCCAGCCCTCACATGATGCCCCCCGCGCGGCGCCGGCTGTCCGAGCAGGAGCGCTTCATGCTCCTGCTGATCGCGCCGGCGGCCGCCATCCTCCTGCTCTTCCAGGTCGTGCCCATCCTCATCGGCGCGAACGCCTCCTTCCGGGACTGGACGCTCTACGACCCCAAGAAGACGTGGGTGGGTCTGGCGCATTACACGGCGGTCGTCACCGACCGCGCGTTCCTCACGATCGTGCTGCCGAACACGTTCCTCTTCATGACGGTCAGCGTGGGCGCCTCGCTGCTGCTCGGCCTCGCGCTGGCACTGCTGCTGAACCGGCCGTTCCGCGGCCAGAAGCTCGTGCAGACCGTGCTCCTCATGCCGCTGATGGTCGCGCCGGTCATCGCGGCCATCATGCTGCGCTGGATGTTCAACGATCAGTTCGGCATCGTGAACGTGGTGCTCGAGGCGCTCGGCTTCGAGGGCCAGCCGTGGCTGGCGCAGCGCTGGACGGCATTCGCCGTGATCGTGCTCACCGACGTCTGGCTGTGGACACCCTGGTTCACGCTGCTGCTGCTGGCGGGGCTGCAGAGCCTTCCCCGCGAGCCGTTCGAGGCGGCGGCCATCGACGGCGCCGGCCGCTTCAGCGTGCTCCGCTTCGTCACGCTGCCGCTGCTGAGCTCCGTGCTCGTCGTGTGCGCGGTGATTCGCGCCATCGACGCCTTTCGGACGTTCGACATCGTGTGGACGCTCTCGGGCGGCGGACCCGGCCGCTCGACCGAGCTATTCAGCCTCTACGCATACGTCTACGCGTTTTTGAACCTCGACTTCGGCAAGGGCTCCGCGGCCGCGATGATCGGCGGCGCGATCATTCTCGTCGTGGGCCTCGGCCTGTTCCGCGTGCTCGATCGTCTGGTGCAGGTCTCGCGGTGAGGCTGCTGCGCCGCGCCGTCTTCGTCGGCATTGTCGCGCTGGTGTGCGGGCTCTTCGCCTTCCCCGTGCTCTGGCTCGGGCTGACGTCGCTGCGCCCGCAGTCGGGCGTCTACTACGTGCACCGCGGGACCGAGCTCACGCTCGGCAACTTCGTCCAGGTGCTGCACAACGAGCGCATCGTGCAGGCCTTCGTCAACAGCGCGCTGATCTCGACGCTGGCCACGGTGCTCTCACTCATGGTGACCGTGACCAGCGGCTACATGCTCTCGCGCTTCCGCGGCGCGCTCTCGCGGGCGTGGTTCGGGACGATCTACGTGTTCCGCTGCGTGCCCTACATTTCCTGGGTGCTGCCGCTGTACTTCGTCACCCAGGCGTGGGGAGTCTACGATTCGTACCCGGGCCTCCTTCTGCCGCACATCGCCGTGCACATCTGCTTCTTCTCCTGGCTCATGAAGGGGTTCTTCGACGGCATCGATCCGTCCATGGAGCACGCCGCGCTGCTCGACGGCTGCACGCGCTGGGGGGCGTTCGTGCGCGTGGCGCTGCCGGCGGCGGTGCCCGCCATCGCCGCGCTGGCCGTGCTCTGCTGGCTCTTCACCTGGAACGAGTTCCTGTTCGCGCTGATCCTCACCGGCCAGAGGACGCCGGTGATCACGGTGGTCATGGCGCAGTTCGTCCACGAGATGGGCATCGAGTGGCACCTCATGAGCGCGACGGCGATCCTCGCGCTGGTGCCGGCGTTCCTCCTCACCCTGTTCGGACAGAAGTACGTGATCCGCGGACTCCGCATCTGAGCGTGCGCGGCGAGCGCACCGGGAGGTCGAGCATGGCGAACCGACGGCAGTGGGCTCTGGCGTGCGCGGCCATCGTGCTGCTGTTCACCGGCACGTCCGTCGCACAGGCGCCGAAAGAGATCCGGGTGGGCTACCAGCCCAACCCCATCCAGGACGCCTCGCTAGCAATGATGGAGAAGTGGGGCGCCAAGCACGGCGTGAAGATCACGAAGATCCCGAACTCGTATGGCGTGTACGTGGAGAAGATGACGGCCTCGCTGACCTCCAACTCGGACCAGTACGACGTCATCTGGCACAACGACGACTGGGGCCAGCTGTGGAAGAAGCTGCTGGAGCCGATGGACGACATCCCCAGCCTGAAGTTGGCCGACAAGTGGGGGATGGACCCCATCATCTTCAACAACGACGAGGGCAAGACGACGGTCGTCCCGCTCGGCCACACCTTCGGTGCGTTCTTCTACCGCACCGACCTCGTGAAGGAGAGCGAGGTGCCGAAGACCCACGCCGAGCTCGTGAGTGTGAGCAAAAAGCTGCAGGAGGCCAAGAAGGTGAAGTTCGGCTACGTCGGCGCCATGGCCATGAACCACACCTGGTTCTCATGGTTCTGGACGATGTGGACGAACGAGTGCGACGTGCTGCTGCCCGTCTACAACCGCGACAACGCGACGCTCGCCAAGAACGGGTGGAAGTCGGGCATGACCGAGCCATGCATGAAGGAGATCGCCGAGTACTGGTGGGACGCGATCAACACGCACAAGATCAGCCCCAAGGGCATGCCCGCGTACGACCGCAACGAGGCCAACGCCGTCTTCATGGCTGGCGACGCCGCGTTCACCGTGGCCGACTCGGTCTACTGGGCGACCTTCAACGATCCGGCGAAGTCGAAGATCGCAGGGAAAGTCGGCATCAGCTATTTCCCGCTCGGGCCGCGCCGCAAGGATCACTTCTCGTGGAACGACATCTGGGGCTGGGCGGTGCCGAAGTCCATCTCGGCCGAGCGCAAGAAGCTGGCGAAGGAGATGCTGAACGACATGATGCTGGACGAGGACGGCCAGCTCGAGCTGTGGAAGCGCACGGGGGCGCCGCCGCCCAACACGCAGCTCTGGGACAAGATCGCCAG
>QHSO01000190.1 GCA_003220475.1 Candidatus Rokuibacteriota bacterium
CCGGACTCGTTGATCGCGCCGCCCGAAGCCTGCTAGCGGCCCCGTGCGGCGCCCAGACCCTTGGTAGTGAATATCTCCGGCGCACGCCGGAGCGCACGGTGAGAACGCCGTGCAAGGAAACAAGGGGAGTACCGCGGGCGGCATCGACCGCCCGCGGCCCCCGCGTCCCGCCGGCCTAATTCTGTCCCTCGATCCGAATGCGTGCGAGCGCCGCCTGCAGCAGCCCCGAATACCAGTCGCGCGTCTCGATGACGAGCGCGATGGCCATGCCGCGCAGCACGGTGAAGGTGTGTACGACCTCTCCCTCGGGTGTCTTGTCCCACGGCATGGGATCGGTCATGCTCGTGTCACGGTGCAACGCGGATGCCACGCCTAGATACGCGAAATATCGTGAGGGGAGAAACGCGGAGCGTCGCGGCGACGCAACCGTATGCAGGTACCTCGGAACTCGACTGATCGTTTCGGTCAGGCGGCGCGCATGACCGAGCACCGCGAGCACCGCTTGCGATCGAGCTCGACTCGATTGCGCAGCGGTCCCTGGCAACTCGTGCACCGCGCGTCACGCAGCTGAACGTGATGCGCTCGGCAGGCTCCGGTCGACTCCTTCTCGGCGTGGCGAGTGCAACCGTCCCAAACACATTTTCCGAAGGTCATTCAGGTCCCTCCCGCGCGAATGCGCTCGAAAATGTTGCGGCGAGGGTGCAAGCCGTGTGCCCGGGGCTCGCGGCCGAGACGGCGCACGCTTGGCCTGCGACGTCGCGTCGCGAGAGGGAACTTCCTTGCCCAGTTCGGACGCGCGGTGACGACTGACCTCTTCCTCGCTGCCGCCGGCGTCGATCCGCTCGTGCTCGCGGGCGCCGTGCCGCCCGGCTGCCTGCGCGGCATCGACCCCGCACCGATCGCGGCGCGCGAGGGCGCCGACACCGTGTTGATGCTGCCGACCTGGACGCCGCGGCGGCCGGCCACGCATCTGCTTCCGTCCTTCGCGCCGCTCACGGAGGCGCCGCTCGCGTTCCGGTTCGAGATCTCGGCGCTCGTCGATGGCGAGTGGTCCGCGTGGACCGGCAGCGCGACGATCGGTGCGGCTGACTTCGCTCCGCTGCCCGCGGCCGCTGAGCCGCTGGCCTGTGACGTCGACGTCTTCCGCGCCGCGCGCGCGGTGGACGCGGTGCGCCTGCGCGTCCGCGTGCGTGCCGCCGCGAGCACACGCTGGATCGTCGCGCTCTCCGCGGCGGACGCGGCGTCACCCGATCTTCGCCTCGATGCGGGCCCGCCCGCGCGGCTCGACGTCCCGGCACTGAGCCAGATGGAGGCCGACGCGGTGCTCGGCGCCCGCATCTGCTCGCCAACCAGCGTCGCGATGGTGCTCGGCTACTGGGGCCGCGCGGCGTCGCCCGTCGCGCTCGCCGCGGAGATCCTGCATCCCGCGCTCGACATCTACGGCGTCTGGCCCGCCGCGGTGCGTGCCGCCGCCGCGCGCGGCGTCGCGGGTTATCTGCTCCGGTTTCCGGACTGGGGCGCAGTGCGCTGGTGCCTTGCGCGCGGCATTCCCATCGTCGCCTCGATCCGCTACGCCGCTGGCGAGCTCACGGGCGCTGCCATCGCCGCCACCGCCGGCCACCTGGTCGTGATCCTCGGCCTCGACGGCGACACCGTCCTCGTCAACGATCCCGCCGCACCAACCGCCGCCTCCGTCCCCCGCCGCTACCGCGCCGAAGAATTCTCCCGCGTCTGGCTCGCCCGCACCGCCGTCGGCTACGTCCTCTTCGACCCCTCGAGACTCTGAGGCTCGCGCGATCGGTGCCTCGTACGTGAACGTCGGGTGCTGTTGGTCTGCCGCCGCGGGTGTGCCGGGCGGCGGCGGGCTCTGCGAGAGCCGTGTTTCGGGTACTGCGTCGGAGCCGGCTAGGAATCGGTGCACCATGACAGGCGCATCGTAGCGTCGATTTGCGTGCTCTCGCAGGGCCCGGCGCCGTCCGGCGCGCCCGCGGCGGCAGACCGGCACGCCGCGCCGCGACTACAAATGCGTCAGGCGTTCTTGAGGAGGCGGCGCGGCATCGCGCCGCAGACGACGCGCGAGGAGATCGGCCGCGATGCGACGGCCGCCGAGACCGAAGGCCAGCGCGAGCGCGAGCACGAGGCCGCCGAACGTGATGCCGAACGCGACGAGCACCATCTCCTTGCCGATGCCCAGGTGCGTGAGCGCGGTGGCGACGGTGAAGAGGACGATCGCCCAGTGCGCGGCGCGCGCGAGCAGCCGTGCTTCGGGCAGGCGCGCGTTGACGGCGGCGATCAGGATCGTGCGGCTCAGGAAATTCGCGAGCAGCCAGCCCGCGACGAGAATGAGCAGCGCCGCGAAGAGCGGCGGCAGGAACGCGAGTAGCAGCGCGGTCGCGCTGTGGGTGCCCGGCACGGCGACCGCGTCGACGCCGGCGCTCGCGAAGAAGAGGAAGATGGCCCAGAACGCGACGAGCCCGAGCACGCCCGACGGCGCGCGCTGCACGCCCGAGCGCCGAAGCGAGGCGGCCACGCCCCAGCGCTCCATCACGCGATCGAAGCCGAGTGCGCGCGCGCCGCGCTCGAGCACGAACTTCGCCGCCCAGCCCAGCAACACGCCGAGACCCAGGAGCACGACCAGCACGAAGAGTCCAGGCAGGACCGCCGCGAGCCGCTCGCGGGTCTCCAGAAGAGCGGACCAGACGCCGTCGCTCCAACGGTCGGCCATCGGATTACCATTCAGAGCCTACACCCGGTACAATGCCGCGCAATGCGAGGCATCGTGCGTGCGCTCGGGCTTTTCGTCGTTGGCGTCGCCGTCGCGGGCGCCGGGTGCGACGCCGACAAACAATGGATGAAGGTCACCGAGTCGTACACAACCGCCGAGTTCCGGCGTGACTACGCCGAATGCTCCAAGAGTGGCCGGCTCGATGACGACTGTATGCGCGCGCGCGGCTGGGTCGAAGTGAAGCCGTCCAAGGGCGACCGCGCGGCCGACTCGGCGCGGCCCTCGCAGTACTCGCCTCCACCACGAACGACACGGTAGGTCCAGATGCGCTTTGGAATCTTCACGGGGATGGGCAACACGACGTGGGACGCGGTGCTCGAGCTCTGGCGCCACGCGGCGACCAGCGGCTGGGACGCCGCCTGCGTCACCGATCACTTCATGCCGAACACGCCGGATCGCGTCGGCGACACGATGGAGTGCTGGACGACGCTGGCGGCGCTCGCGGCGAGCGTGCCGCGCCTGCGCGTCGGCACGATCGTGTCGGGCAACACCTATCGGCATCCGGCGGTGCTGGCGAAGATGGCCACGCAGGTGGACATCATCTCGGGCGGCCGGCTCATCTGTGGTATCGGCGCCGCGTGGCAGCAGAACGAGCACGAGGCGTACGGCATTCCCTTCTACACGGTGGCCGAGCGTCTCGCGCGGCTCGATGAAGCGTGCCAGGTGCTCAAGGCCCTCTGGACGCAGGACAAGGCGACGTTCAAGGGCCGTTACTACCAGCTGAGCGAGGCGCCGCTCGCGCCCAAGCCGGCGCAGCGTCCGCATCCCGAGCTGATGATCGGCGGCGGCGGCGAGAAGGTGACGCTCAAGATCGCCGCGCGTCACGCCGACCACTGGAACGTCTGGGGTGGGCCCGAGACGCTCGCGCGCAAGGGCGCGCTGCTCGACGGCCATTGCCGCGTCCTCGGTCGCGACCCGAAGGCGATCACGCGCTCGGCGAACATGGCGTTGCTCATCAGCGACGACCGCGCCGAGGCGGACCGTCTGCGCGCCGCGCTCACCAAGCGCTTCGGCATGCCGGAGGCGCTCGCGAAGGACACCGCGCTCGCCGGATCCGTCGGCGAGATCCGCGACAAGCTCGGCCGGCTCGCCGCCGCGGGCGTCGGGATGGTCTGGATTCCGACGATGTTCCTGCCGAAGGACCCGCGGGCGCTGCTCGATCGCTTCATGCAGGAGGTCGCGACGCCGCTCCGCTAGGCGCTACGCCTTTCCTTCCAGCGCGCGCCTGAGCTGATCGAGGTGGTTGTCGTCATGCCACGCCATCAGCGTCACGAAGGCGTCGATGGTGATCTTGCCGCGCACGGCATGCGTGCCGCCGCGCTCCCACTCCGCGGGCGCGAGATTCCGCAAGAAGGCCAGCGTCTCCTCGCGCCGCTTGCGGAACGCCCGCGTCGCCTCGGCCGCGTCGTTGCGCAGGTATTGCCGCTCGTCGGCCCAGCGATCGGGGTCGGGTGGCGCCAGCGGCGGATTGTCGACGGCCATGATCGTGGCGAAGCGCAGCATGAAGAACTCCTCCGTGTCCCGGAGGTGGCTGACGACTTCCTTGGCGGCCCAGTTCTTGGCGTCGGGCCGCTTGCCGAGCGCGGCGTCGCTCTGACCGGCGATCGCGGCGGCGAGCTCGTCGGCCGTGCGCTCCAGCCGCTTGAGGCGCTGCTCGCGCGGCTGCTTGGCGTATTCCTCCATCGTCGGCATCGCACCCCTCCTCAGATCGGTGACGAGCTGATGAAACAGACTCGACTCGCGCTTGTAGAAGCCTTCCGTGTGGTACGACTCCTCGAGCCCCAGCACCGTGTAGTCGAGATGGTGTCCGACCTCGTGCAGGAGCGTCCGAAGATAGGTGCGAAAGGCCACCACGCGCTTCTGCTTGGCCGTGCGCATCCACAGCTGGATCTTCGGACGGCGCCCGCGCTCGGCCGTGTAGAGCCCGTGCAGCTCGCCCCAGCGCGCGTGCGGGCGCGCGGCGAGGACCTCCACGCGGACGGGCGGCGCGCCGAGCACGTCCATCAGCCCGCGGATCACGCGCTCGCTGGCCGCCTGCGTCGCCGCGCGATCCTCGCCGAGCAGCGCAGACTCGAGCGCGTCCACGGCGGCGGCGAATCGCTCGGGCTGCGGTACCCGAATCTGTGTGATCGCGTCGCTTTCACGGTAGACGGCCTGCTGGGCGCGCGACAGCCGCGCGTAGTACGAAAACGGCATCGCGCTCGAATTATAGGCTCGCCTCGAACGGCGGGGACTTGATCGCAGACTCGCCTTGCCTCGCGGCTGCGACACGCACGGCGTTACTTGCCCGTCCAGCGCGGCGCGCGCTTTTCCAGGAACGCCTTCGCGCCTTCCACGCGGTCCTCGGTCGTGCGCAGCAGCGTGGACAGATCGCCCTCGAGCCGCAGGCCGTCGGCGAGCGGCAGCTCCAGGCCCTTCACGACCGCCTCTTTCGCGTAGCGCAGGGCCACCGGCGCCTTGGCCGCGATGGCGCGCGCGAGCTCGACGGCCGCCTTGAGCGCCTCGCCCGTCGGCACCACGCGCTCGACGAGACCGATGCGCAGCGCCTCGTCGGCCGGGATGCGGGCACCCGTGAGAATCATCTCCAGCGCTTTGCCGCGCCCGACCAGCCGCGGCAAGCGCTGCGTGCCACCGCCGCCCGGGATGATTGCGAGGTTGATCTCGGTGAGACCCATCTGCGCGGCCGCGGCGGCGATGCGGATATCGCACGCGAGCGCCAGCTCGAGGCCGCCACCGAAGGCGAAGCCGTTGATGGCGGCCAGGATCGGCTGCGGACAGCGGTCCATCGCCTGACGGAAGTCCACGCGGCGACGGTGCTCGCGAAACTGCACGGGCTGAAGTGGCGTCACGAACTCGCGGATGTCCGCGCCCGCGGAGAACGCCCGCTCACCGGCACCGGTGACGACGATCACCTTGACGGCCTCGTCGGTGGCAAGCGCGTCGAAGCAGCGCGTGAGCTCCCGCCGCATCGCGTCGTTCATCGCGTTGTGCACATCGGGACGGTTCAGCGTGATCGTCGCGACGGCGTCGGCAACGTCGTATCGGATCGCCTCGTAGCTGCTGGTCGTCACGCGGGGTTCCTCCGGGTCACGTGGTTCAGCGGACGATCTTGCGCGCGCGCAGATCGGCGAGCGCCGCGTCGGAGTAGCCGGCGGCGCGCAGCACCTCGTCCGTGTGCTGGCCGAGCGTCGGCGACGGCCCGACGTCGCGCGTCGGCGTCGCCGAGAAGAGCAGGGGCGAGCCGGGCAGCGTCAGGCGGCCGACGTCGGGATGGTCGTACTCGCGGGCCATGCCGTGGTGCCGCGTGAGCGGATGACGACGGAACTCATCGATGCTGTGCACCGGCCCGGCGGGGATGTCGTGGCTGCGCAGCGTCTCCAGCCATTCGTCGCGCGGCCGAGACTTGAAGCGGGCCTCGAGGATCGGCAGCAGCACGGCGCGGTTGTCGAGCCGCAGCATCCACGAGGCGAAGCGCGGGTCGTGCGCGAGCTCGTCGAGTCCGAGCGCCTGGCAGAGCTTGACCCAGAACGACTGATTGCCACACGCGAGGAACAACCACTCGCCGTCGCTCGCCTGATAGAGCCGATAGGTCGGGTTGTCACGGAACACCGACTGCTTGCCCGGGTAATCGACGAAGTTTCCGGCTTGCAAGGCGGTCACCGCGTGCAGCAGCGAGGTCTCCACCTTCTGCCCGACGAAGCCCTGCAGCGCCATGATGCCGGCAAGCCCTTGGAGCAACGGGTCGAATCCGGGTCGGTCCACGTAGGGTCCGGTCGAGCCGAAGGCGGTCGTCGAGCAATAGATGAGGCGCGGGTTGAGCGCGCGCAGCGCGGCGTCGCCGACACCGAGCCGATCGGCCACACCCGGACGCATGTTCTCCATGACCACGTCGGCGTCGCGCGCGAGGCGCTCCACCAGGGCGCGCGCCTCGGGGGTCTTGAGATTGAGCGCGATCGAGCGCTTGCCGCGATTCCACGCGAAGAAACCGGGCAGCTCGCGGAACGAGTCGCCCTCGAGCGACTCGATCTTCACGACATCCGCGCCGAGATCGGCGAGCATCGTCGCCGCGTACGAGCCGGCGATGTAGCTCGTCAGATCGATGACGCGCACACCGTCGAGCGGAGTGGCCGCATCCGCCATCGAGGACTCAGCGGGCCACGCGACGCACGATCAGCTCGCGGTGATGCTCGGCGTCGCCGTACAGCGGCTCCAGCGCCTTCGCACGCTTGAAGTAGAGATGCAGGTCGAACTCCCACGTGAAGCCGATGCCGCCGTGCACCTGGATCGCCTCGCCGCAGACCTTCCGCGACGCGTCGTTGACGTACGACTTGGCCACCGAGGCCGCGAGCTCGCCGTCCTCGGCGCCGCTGTCGAGGGCCCACGCGGCGTAGTAGGTCGCCGCGTGCGAGTTCTCGACCTCGAGCAGCATCTCGGCGCACTTGTGGCGGATGGCCTGGAAGGAGCCGATCGGCTGGCCGAACTGCTCGCGCACCTTCGCGTACTCCACCGCCATGTCGAGGCAGCGGCGCGAGGCGCCGAGCATCTCTGCGGCCACGCCCACCGCGCCGTGCAGCAGCAAAAACGGCAGCGCCTCTCCAGCACGTAGACGGCCAACGTCCCGGCAGCGCGCGCCGGCACCAGGATGAAATCGGCCACGTGCGCCCACGGCACGAACTGCTTGACGCCGCTCAGGGCAACCTTGCCGCCGCGCTCGTCGGCGCGCGTCTCGATCGCCGGCGCGCTCCAGTCGAGCGCACGCTCCATCAGCGCCACCGTCGCGCGCGCGCGTCCCGACGCGACCGCCGCGAGCCAGCGCGTTTTCTGCGCGGGACCGCCGAAGCGATCGATCGCCATCGCGGCCAGCACGGTAGACAGGTAGGGCGATGGACACGCGGCCCGGCCGAGCTCCTCCTGGAGGATCGCGGTCTCGACCAGTCCGAGCGCGCTGCCGCCCACGTCCTCGGGCAGGGCGAGGCCAAGCCAGCCGAGCTGCGCCATCTCTTTCCACAGCGACTCGCTCTCGCCACGCGGGTCGTCCCACAACGCGCGCACGTGGGCCGGCTTGCTGTGCTCGTCCAGGAACGCGCGCGCGGAGTTTCGAAGCAGCTGCTGGTCGGCGCTGAAGGAAAAGTCCACCCTGCCTCCTAGACCTTCGCCACGCGGTCGGCGCGGATCTCCTTGGGCAGTCCGAGCACGCGCTCGCCGATGACGTTCTTCTGGATCTCCGACGAGCCGGAGTAGATCGTTCCCGCGCGCGCCCAGAGAAACGCGTACGCCCAGCTCGAGCGCACACCCGAGGACGAGTCGACATCGAGCGTCGTCTCCTCGAGGCCGCCGTCCACGATCTGGCCGTAGGGACCGAGGATCTCGAGGCAGAGCTCGTAGTAGCGCTTCTCGAACTCGCTGTAGGAGAGTTTGGTGATCGACGACGCCGCGCCCGGCGCCTCGCCCTTCTGCAGCGCCGACAGCACGCGCAACGCCGCGTAGCGCTGCACCTCCATCTCGGCGTAGACGCGGCCCAGCTTGGCGCGTACGACCGGGTCTTCCAGCAGCGGCCGGCCGCCGCGCGAGACCTTCTTCGCCGCGTCGATCAGGCGGTCGAACGCCGAGGCGTAGCGGGTGACCCGCGCCATCGAGTTGCCGCCGCGCTCGAAGCCGAGCGTGGTCTGCGCGATCGCCCAGCCCTGGCCGAGCCGGCCGATGAGGTCGCGCTTCTCGGCGCGCGCGTTGGTCATGAAGACCTCGTTGAACTCCGAGCTGCCGGTGATCTGCTTGAGGGGGCGCACCTCCACGCCCGGCTGGCGCATGTTGAAGAGCAAGCACGAGATGCCCTTGTGCTTGGGCGCGGCCGGGTCGGTGCGCGCGAGGAGAATGCCGAAGTCCGCGATGTGGCCGCCGCTCGTCCAGATCTTCTGACCGTTCACGACGAAGTGATCGTCCTTGTCCTCCGCGCGCGTGCGCAGGCTGGCGAGGTCCGAGCCGGAGTTCGGCTCGGAGTAGAGCTGGCACCACATCTCCTCGGCCGTGAGGATCTTCTTGAGGTAGCGCTGCTTCTGCTCCGGCGTGCCGTGCACGATGATCGTCGGACCGATGAATCCGACGCCGAGCCCGTTGATCGGCGCCGGCGCGTTGGCGCGCGCCATCTCGTCGGCGACGATCGCCTGCTGCATCGGGGAGGCGCCTCGCCCGCCGTACTCCTTGGGCCATCCCAGACCGACGTAGCCGGCCTCGTACATCGTGCGGTGCCAGGCGCGTCGCTCCGGGAGCGTCTTGAGCTCGGTGCGCGGGACGTTGGCGGCGAACCAGGCGCGGGTCTCGTCGCGGAACGCGCGATCTTCGGGCGACAGCGTCAGATCCATCGCAACCCTCCAGGCGGAATGGACGTTTCTAGCACGCGCCTTGGGGTGGGGCAATCACGGGGGCGGCGCCAAGCGATAGATCGCGGTGTGCAGCACGTGGGCGACCGGCCGCGCCTGCTCGCCGGCCACGATCACCAGGTCGAGCTCGACGAAGTCGCCGGCTTTCTTCTCGAAGAGCGAGCGCACGCGACCGCGCGTGGCCAGCCGCTCGCCGACGTGCGCGCCGCCGAGATGGCGGACGACGCTGCCGACGTGGATCCACGGGCCCATCGCGACATTGCGATCCACCGCGCGGTTGCCCTGCTCGAGCAGGAAACCGGGATGCACCCAGCCGTCCGGGCCACGGTAGAGCGCCAGCGCCTCGGTCACCTTGGCCAGGTACGCCTCCGCCGCCGCCTCGTCGTAGTGCGCGCGCGGCGTGCCGAGCGTGGCGACGGACTCCCACCGAGCGCGCGTCGCCTCCGGGCACGGGTCGGGCAGCGGCGCTTCAGCGTACGCGGCGAGGTTCACGGGAGTCGGCCGGCCGGCGGCAATCGTCGCCGTCAGCGTCGCGCACTCGGGCGTGGCCGCGGTGGCCGCCGTGAGCGTGGCCGTCACGCCGCGCGCGTCGCGCGCCGTGACGAGGCCCGTCACCGTCACCTCCTCGCCGTCCAGCACGGGCTTCTTGAACCGCACGTTGGCGGTGCCACGCGCGAGCCAGCCGGTCCCGAACGCGGCCGCCAGCGGCTGGGTCATGTATGCGTAGACGGTGACGCCGGGCACGAGCGCGCCGCGAAACCCGTAGCGTCGCGCGGTCACATCGTCGTGGATCTTGTTCTCACCCGTCGAGGTGTTCTTGGCGGTCACGCGATAGACCGGCAGGGGCTCCGACACGGCGTTGAGTATAATCCCAGGCGGCATGCGCGGAGCGCTCGTCGCGGTCATCGTGCTCGTCGTTCTCGTGGTGGGCGTCGTCATGTGGGGCGTCCGCGTCCAGAACGACCTCGTCCGCCTCGAGCAGGACGTCAACGAAAAGTGGGCGCAGGTGCAGAACGTCTATCAGCGCCGCGCCGACCTGATCCCGAATCTCGTCGAGACGGTGAAGGGCTTCGCCGCGCAGGAGCGGACGGTGCTCACGGAGGTCACGCAGGCGCGCGCGAGTGCCAGCAGCATCAAGCTCACGCCCGAGGCGCTGAACGATCCCCAGGCGATGCAGAAGTTCGCGGCGGCGCAGGGGCAGCTGTCGGGCGCGCTCAGTCGCCTGCTCGTCACCGTCGAGCGGTATCCCGAGCTCAAGTCGAACCAGAATTTCCTGACGCTGCAGAGCCAGCTCGAGGGCACGGAAAACCGGATCACCGTCGAGCGCCAGCGCTACAACGAGGCGGTCCGCAACTACAACACCCGGCTTCGCACGTTTCCTGCCAGCCTCGTGGCCGGGATGATGGGCTTCCGGCCCAAGGCGTTCTTCGAGGCGGCGCCCGGCAGCGAGACGGCGCCCAAAGTGAAGTTCTAGGCTGCTGCTCGGCGTCGCGCTGGTCCTCGTGCTCACGCTGCCGCCGCCGCCCACCGCACGGGTCAACGATTACGCCGGCGTCCTGTCGGCCGCCGATCGCGCGCGGCTCGAGCAGCAGCTGACGGAGCGCGAGCGCGCGACGGGCGCGCAGATGGTCATCGCGATCTTTCCCTCGCTCGAAGGCGAGAGCCTCGAGGACGTCTCGATCCGGCTCGCCGAGCGCTGGAAGGTCGGCCGCAAGGGCGTCGACAACGGCGTCATCCTGCTCGCGTTTCTGAAGGAGCGGAAGCTTCGCATCGAGGTCGGCTACGGGCTCGAGCCGGTGATCACGGATGCGGTCGCCTCCGCGATGATTCGCGACGTCATCGCGCCGCGCTTTCGCGAGGGGCGCTACGCGGCCGGGCTCGAGGCCGCCGTCAACGAGGTGTTCGCGCGCATCGGCGCCGAGACGACGACGCGCGAAACGGCCCGCGGCCCCGCGGGCCGGCGCGCGGTGGATCCCGGCACGATGCTCCTGCTGCTGCTCATCTTCGGCGTCTTCGGCGTCGCGATCCTGAACGCCATGCGCTCGTCGCTGCGCCGCGGCTACACCGTCGATCGGCGCGGCTGGAGCTCGCGCCCGCCGATCTTCTGGAGCGGCGGCGGTGGCTCGTGGGGCGGTGGTGGCGGTGGCGGGTTTTCGGGCGGCGGCGGCAGCTTCGGCGGCGGCGGCGCGAGCGGAGACTGGTGATGCTCGGCCGGCATCCGCGCTGGGCGCGGGGCGCGCGAGGCCGAGCGCGGGCTCGCCGGGCTGCGCGCCCGTCCGCCGGCCGCCGACGTCGACGTCGATCATCACGTCGAGCGTGACGCCGTCCTCCGCGGCCGCGCGCGCGAGCGCATCGACGTTGTCGGCGTTGTCGACCACGACCATCGTGTCGGGCGCCTCGGCGACCAGCCGCATCAGCCGGCGGATCGCGCTCGGGGTCACGACCTCCGTGGTGATCAGCAGACCGCGAATGCCGAAGCGCGCCATGACTTCCGCCTCGCCGAGCTTCGCGCACGCCACGCCCAGCGCGCCGGCGGCGATCTGACGGTGCGCGATCTCGGGACATCGGTGCGTCTTGGCGTGCGGCCGCAGCGCCTTGCCGGCGGCGCGGACATGCTTGGCCATGCGCTCGAGATTGCGCTCGAAGCGGTCCATGTCGAGCAGCAGCGCCGGCGTCGGAATCTCGTCCCGCGTCATCGGGATTCGGAGCCTAGCACGGATCGACGCGCCGCCGGCGCCGGCGCTGGAGCACTGCCGGGCGGACGCTGAAGAGTCGCTGGGACGTTACCGCCGCAGGGCGTTGTTCAAGCTGCGCGTCTGGATGCCGCCCTTGAGGTCCTGGTCCATCTGCGGCGCGCGCTGCGCCGGGCGGCTCAGGTCGCGGGCGACCTGATCGCGTTCGCGCTGCTGCAGCTCGACGACGGCGCGGTCGGCGTCGCGCTCGACCTCATCGGGGGGCGTGACGGGTCGCACAATGACGCGCCGGTGGCGGAGCTCCTGCTGCAGCTGGGTTTCCGTGCTGGCACTCTGCGCGAGGACGACCGCCGGCGCGAGCGCCGCGGCCACGACGACCACTGCAGTGACGCTGCTTTTCATCGGCGACTCCTTGTGCTCAACCTACCACCGTACGATGCACCGGCTCGCACGTCGGTTTCAGAACGGGTGCAGGAGACATGCCGGCGACCGTGCTCCTAGCGGCCGAGGCTCATGTCATCCGGCAGCTCGTCGACGTCGTCCGGCCGGCGCGGGAAGAAGCGCGCGAGTGCCGCACCGACCTCCGTGACGGCGCCGACGAGGGCGCCGCGCATCGCGCCGGCGCGCAGACGCTCCACCATCCGGTCGCGCACGCCCTTCCAGTACTCGTCGCCGACGTGGGTGTGGATGCCCTCGTCGCCGACGATC
>QHSO01000191.1 GCA_003220475.1 Candidatus Rokuibacteriota bacterium
ACGACGTCGGTGGCGCCGAACTCCTCGGCCCACGCGAGCTTCTGCGGCATCACGTCGACGGCGATGATCTTGCCCGCGCCGACGAGTCGCGCCGCCTGGATCGTGTTGAGGCCGACGCCGCCGCAGCCCCACACGGCCACGCTCGCGCCCGGCGGCACCTTCGCGCGATTGAAGACGGGGCCCGCGCCGGCGAGCACGCCGCACGAGACGAGGCACACGACGTCGAGCGGGGCATCCTTGCGGATCGGGATGACGCTCTCCTCCATCAGCACGGAGTGCGTCGCGAAGCCCGCCACCTGCAGGTAATGGTTGAGGCTCGTGCCGTTCTTGCGGAACCGCGTGGTGCCGTCGAGCATCAGCCAGCGCGGCTTGTCGCGCAGCGCGCACATCGTCGGCTGGCCGCCGATGCAGTAGGCGCATTTGCCGCACGAGGGAATGTACGAAGAGCACACGTGGTCGCCCACCTTGACGCTCTCGACGCCGGGCCCGACGCGCTCCACGACGCCCGCGGCCTCGTGGCCGAGCACGACGGGCAACGGATGCGGGACGTCGCCGCTCATCAGGTGGTAGTCGCTGTGACACACGCCATTCGCGACCCAGCGCACCTGGACCTCGTGCGGACCCGGATCCAGGAGCTCGACGTCCTCGATCACCAACGGCTTTTTCACTTCGTACAGGACGGCAGCGGTCGCTTTCATGTGTGCCTCCTTACTCGGCCTCGAGCCGACCCGACGATATCAATAAAGGTGGCACGCAACCAGCCGGCCGCTCTCGGGCCGCAGCGCCGGCTCCTCGGTCGCGCAGTGAGGCATCGCGAACGGACACCGTGGATGAAAGCGGCAGCCGCTCGGCGGCGCCAGCGGGCTCGGGACCTCGCCGGACAGCGTGATCTCCTCGCGCGGGCGGTCGAGGTCGATCGGCAGCGCCGCCGCGAACAATGCTTTCGTGTAGGGATGCTTCGGCTCGAGCGCGATGGCGTCGGCATCGCCGATCTCGACGATCTTGCCGAGGTACATGACGGCGATGGTGCGGCTCATGTGAGCGACGGCGGCGAGATCGTGGGCGATGAACAGATACGAGACGCCGAGCCGCTGCTGCAGCTCGACGAGCAAGTTGAGGATCTGGGCGCGGATCGAGACGTCGAGCGCGGAGACCGGCTCGTCGAGCACGACCAGCTTCGGTGACAGCGCGAGCGCTCGCGCGATGGCGATGCGCTGGCGCTGGCCGCCGGAGAACTCGTGCGGGTACAGCGTCGCCGCGCGCTCGGGCAGGCCGACGACGTCGAGCAGCTCGGCCACGCGCCGGCGCCGGCCTGCGGCGTCGAGATCGGCGTTGATGACGAGCGGTTCGGCGATGACGGCGCCTACGCGCATGCGGGGATCCAGCGACGCGTACGGGTCCTGGAAGACGGCCTGGACCGCGCGCCGGTACGCGCGCCGACCCTCGCGATCGAGCGCGGACACCTCGCGGCCCTCGAAACGGATGCTGCCGGCCGTCGGCGTCTCGAGGGCGAGGATCAGCTTGGACGTGGTCGTCTTGCCGCAGCCGGACTCGCCGACAAGGCCGAGCGTCGAGCCCGCGGGAATGTCGAACGAGACGGCGTCGACCGCGCGCACGACGCCCGTGGACCAGCCGAGCGCGCCGCGGCGCACGACGAAGTGCTTGGTGAGATTTTCGACGGCGAGCAGCGCGCCGTTCGACTCACGCCCGAGCATGGAGCCAGCAGCGCGTCGCGTGCCCGGGCGCGATCGCGGTCTCGGACGGCGCCGTCGCGCACCGCTCGAACGCCGCCGGGCAGCGGGGCGCGAACGCGCAGCCTGCGCCGAGCGAGGCGAGATCGGGGGGCTGGCCGGCGATGGCGGTCAGCCGCTCGCGCCGCGCGCCGAAGCGCGGGATCGATTCGAGGAGCGCGCGCGTGTAGGGGTGCGCGGGCTCCGTGAAGATGCGGCGCACGGGGCCGATCTCGACGATGCGGCCCGCGTACATGACGGCCACGCGATCGCACGTGCGCGCGACGATGCCCAGGTTGTGGGTGACGAAGATCATCGCGAAGCGATGCCGCTGCTGCAGCTCCTTCAGCAGCCCGAGGTACTGCGCCTGGATGGTGAGGTCGAGGCTGGTCGTCGGCTCGTCGGCGATGAGCAGCCGCGGCGGCCCGGCGATCGCCATCGCGCCGACAACGCGCTGCCGCATGCCACCCGACAGCTGATGCGGGAAGGCGCGCAGCCGCGTCTCCGGCGAGGGAATGCGCACGGCCGCGAGCAGCTCGGCGGCGCGCGCGGTGACGGCGGCGCCGCGCAAGCGGTGGTACATGGCCAGCGGCTCGCGCATCTGCATGCCGATCGAGAACACCGGGTTCAGCGAGGACATCGGATCCTGCAGGATCATGGCAACCTTGCGGCCGCGGATCTGCTGCATCTCGGCGTCGCTCTTTGCGAGGAGATCCTCGCCGTCGAGGCGGACCTCGCCGCCGACGATGCGGGCGGCGGGACGCGGCACGAGGCGGACGAGGCTCAGGCACGTCATGCTCTTGCCCGATCCGGATTCGCCGACGAGCCCCAGCGTCTCGGCCTCGCCGAGCGCGAACGACACGCCGTCCACCGCCTTGATCGTTCCCCAGCGGGTGACGATGTGCGTCCTGAGATCTCGGACGTCGATGACGGAGGACACGCGGGTCAGAGCTGGCGCAGCTTCGGGTCCAGCGTGTCTCGCAGCCAGTCGCCGAGCAGGTTGAAGGCGAGCACGACGAGGAGAATCGCGAGCCCGGGAAAGAAGGACACCCACCAGGCGCTCGTCACGAAGTCGCGCCCCTCGGCGATCATCGAGCCCCAGGCCGGGGTCGGCGGCGGAATGCCGGCACCGAGGAACGAGAGCGACGCCTCCACGATGATCACGTAGCCGACCTGCAGCGTGATGAGCACGACGAGCGTGTTGAGCGTGTTCGGGAGCAGGTGCCGCGTGATGATCCGCCACGCGCCCGCGCCCGCGATGCGCGCCTGCGCGATGAAGTCGAGCGTCATCAGCGTCAGCACCTGCCCGCGGACGACGCGCGCATACCGCGCCCAGAGAATCACCGAGATCGCGATCACGACGTTGCCGAAGCTCGGGCCCACGGTAACGGCCAGGATCAGCGCGAGGAGAATCACCGGAAACGACAGCGTCGCGTCCGTGACGCGCATGAGCGTGGCATCGACACGGCCGCCGTAGTAGCCGGCCACCAGGCCGACGGCGGCGCCGATGGTGCTGGCGAGCAGGACGGCGCAGGCGCCGACGGCCAGCGAGACGCGCGAGCCCCATACGATGCGCGTGAGCAGGTCGCGGCCGAGTCGGTCGGTGCCGAGTGGGTGTGCCCACGAGCCGCGGTCCTCCCAGACCGGCGGCCGGAAGCGCAGCCGCAGCGCCTGCTCGTATGGGTCAGCGAGGCTGAGCAGCGGCGCCAGCAGCGCGACGAGCACGAAGACGACGATGATGCCGATGGACACGACCGGCCAGCGGCGGCGCCGCGCGGCGGGCACGGGCGCGGCCGCGGTCTCCGGCAGGACGACCACGCTCATTGTAGCGGGGTCCGCGAGGCCGGCTCCGGGCGTGGGTGGCCTGTTCTAGGCACGCGGGGCTCCGCTCAATGGCGTGATGCTCATCGGCCGTAGCGGATGCGCGGGTCGATCAGCGCGTAGAGGCAATCGACACCGAGGTTCACCGCGGCGACGATGGCGGCCGTGGTCAGGACCACGGCCTGGATCACCGGGAAGTCGCGCGACGTGATGCCGTCGTAGGCGAGCCGTCCGAGGCCGGGCCACGCGAAGACCGTCTCGACGACGATGGCCGTCGTCACGAGGATCGCGAAATAGATGCCGGCGAAGGTCACGACGGGGATGAGCGCGTTCTTGAGCGCGTGCACCCAGACGACGCGGTGCTCGGCGACGCCCTTGAGGCGCGCGAGCTTCACATATTCGGAGTCGAGGACCTCCAGCATCCCCGAGCGGAGCAGCCGCATCATCCCGGCCACCACGAACCAGCCGAGCGTGAAGCCCGGCAGCACGTAGGAGGCGAGGCTGTCGGCGCCCCCGGCCGGCAGCCACTGCAGCCGTCCGGCGACGAACTCCACGAGCACGATGGACACCCAGAACGTCGGCAGCGATTGCCCCAGGATGGCGACGATCTGCGCGGCGCGGTCCACACCGGTGCCCTTGTGCACGGCCGCCATCACGCCGAGCGGGAACGCGAGGGCGAGTGACACGACCATCGCGAACGCCGCGAGCTTGAGCGAGTAGGGCAGTCGCGCCTGCAGGAGCTCGATCACCGGCCGTCGCGCGCGGATCGAGTTGCCGAAGTCGCCGATGACGGCACGGCCCACGAAGGACAGATACTGCTCGACGTAGGGCCGGTCGAGACCCAGATACTGCCGCGCGTTGGCGTAGTCCTCCTCGCTGGCGTTCATGGGCAGGATCATGTGCAGGGGATCGCCGGTGGCGCGCGCGAGGATGAAGACCACAACGGAAAGAATCGCCAGTGCCACCAGCGATTGCAGGAGACGGAAGACGACGAAGCGCAGCATGCGGCCTGTTGAACGTCGGGGGGGAGCCCGGCTCCCTCCCGACACCCCCCCAGTGGCCTATCGGCGCGCGAGCTCGTCGATGAACAGGTCGTACATCACGGTGCCCGGGTTGTACTTGCCGAGCGTCTTCGAGGTGGCATACGGCGAGTGCACGTAGACCACCGGCAGGCCATGGTGCTCGCTACGCAGCCGCGTGAAGATGTTGCGCATGAGCGCGTTGATCTTCTCGCGGTCGGTCTGGCGCATCACCTGCGCGATCATGCCGTCGATCTCGGGATCGTTGACGGTGTCGTTCAACTTTGACGGCGTGTACCCCTGCTTCTCGAGCAGGGCATAGGCACCGATCCAGTCACGGTTGGCGATGTTGTAGTAGCCGACGGCGCCGGGCGCCTTTCGGTCCACCCACATCTTGCGGAAGGCCGGGTAGTCGACGGGAATCAGCTTGCTCTTCACGCCGATCTTCTCCCAGTAGCCCGCGATGGCCTCGGCGAACGCCTTGCCTTCGGCGAAGCCGGGCAGCTGGAAGGCGTAGACGTCCAGCGTGAAGCCGGAGGCGAGCCCGGCCTCGGCGAGCAGCTTCTTGGCGCGCGCGGGATCGTAGGCGTAGGCCATGTCCGGCGTCACCTTGAAGCCGACGTCCTTGAATGCCCACGTCAGTCCCATCGGGATGACCGCGGGCTCCGCGTAGCCGCCGAAGATCGACTGCGCGATCTCGTTGCGGTCGATGGCCAGGTTCAGCGCCTCGCGAACGCGCTTGTCCTTGGTGGGCGGCGTGCGCCCCTCGGGTCCGAGGATCCACCACGCGTGGATGATCGCCTCCTCCTTCCGCATGTGGATCGGGAAGCCCTCCTTCTCCAGCTCCTTCACGCGCTCGCGACTGATGTCCGCCACGTCGACCTCGCCGCGCCGCAACAGCGCGATACGCGTCGTTTCCTCGGACACCAGACGGAACGTCACGTTCTTGTACTTCGGCACGCCGATGCGCCAGTGATTGTCGACGGCGGTCAGCTTGATGTGCGAGCCGACGGCCTGCTCGACGAACTTATAGGGGCCGGTGCCGACCGGCTTGCGCGCGAAGACGTCGTCGCCGTTGGCCTCGATGTACTTCTTCGGAAGAACCATGCCTTCGGTCGACAGCGAGCGCGACAGGTACGTGGGAATGATGAGCGTCGGCTCTTTCAGGACGATGACGATGCGATCCGGCGCGGGCGTCTCGATGTCCGCGATCAGGGTGCGCAGCGGACCCGCGTAGCCGGTCGTCGAGCGCTTGCTCGTCGCGCGCTGCAGGCTGAACTTCACGTCCTCCGAC
Source organism: Candidatus Rokuibacteriota bacterium (assembly GCA_003220475.1). Lineage (GTDB taxonomy): Bacteria > Methylomirabilota > Methylomirabilia > Rokubacteriales > CSP1-6 > AR12. The sequence continues at coordinate 5,865 of QHSO01000191.1, forward strand.
GTCATCTCGGTACCGTCGTGGAACTTCACGCCCTTGCGCAGATGGAAGGTCCAGCGCTTGTGGTCGGCCGACGGCTCCCACTTGGTGGCGAGTCCGCCCGCCTGGCTCGGCTGCCCGTCGGGCGTGACGCCGACGAGGTAGTCGAACATCAGCGAGAGGTAGTACTTCACGTTGTGGCCCTGCAGCGCGGGGTCCAGGGTCTCGGCCGAGAAGCTCGACAGCGCGACCGTCAGCTCCGACTTGCTCTGGGCCCGCGCGGGGCTCGCCGCAGCGGCGAGCGCGAGCAGCGACAGCATTATGATCCGGGTCGTCGTTTTCATGGATGTGGCCTCCGGGAGGCCTGACCGTATCGCGGGACGGGCCGGCGGCGCAAGTGCACAGCCGGCCGCGGGTATAATCGGCACCCTCGGAGGAAAGGCCCATGCTCAAGAAGCCGCTCCATCTCGCGTGTGTGTTGCTCGTCGCCGCCGCCGTGGCCGGCGCCTCACTCGTGCCGCCGGCGCTCGCGCAGGGCAGGAAGCTCAAGATCGGTGTCGTCTACGACTACACGGGACCGCTGGCGGGCGGCGGCTCGGACCTGCACGCGCTCGGCGCGAAGATCATGATCGACTACTTCGCGAAGAAGGGCGGCGTCGAGGGCTACGGGATCGAGGCCATCTACGCCGACGCGCAGAGCAAGCCCGACATCGCCATCAACGAGGCCGTGCGGCTGGTCGAGCAGGAAAAGGTCGACATGCTGCTGGGCTTCTATTCGTCGGCGCAGTGCGTGCCGGTGGCCGCGCGCGTGGAGCAGCTCCGGAAGTTCATGTGGATCACCACGTGCATCTCGTCGGCAGTGCTCGAGAACCGCAATCTGAAATACGTCTTCCGCGTGCAGCCGAGCGGCCGGCAGTTCGGGCTGATGTCGATGGACTTCATCGCAAAGAATGCGAAAGCCAAGTTCGGCAAAGAGCCGAAGGACCTCAAGGTCGCGATCATCCACGAGGACGGCGCGTACGGGATCGACGTGTCCAAGGGCAACGAGGAGGGCGCGAAGAAGGCCGGCTTCAACGTCGTGCTCAAGGAAGGCTAGGGCAAGGACGTCAACCACGTCTTCAACGTCGACCCGATCTCGATCTGGCTCGCCAACGAGAAAGCGCTCAAGCCCGAGCTGGTGCCGCTGATCAAGATGGTCGGCGACGAATACGACAAGGCGCGGCCGGGGACGCAGGTGAAGTCCGCCCACGTCGGGATGGCCGCCAGCAACACCTACGTCTTCATGACCGAGGTGCTGCCGCGCGCGATCAAGAAGTACGGCGGGATCGACGCCGACTCGCTGCGCAAGGCGGCGCTGGAGGTCGATCTGCCGGAGGGCGGCACGATGCTCGGCTTCGGCGTGCACTTCCTGGGCGACGGCGCGATGGCCGGCCAGAACGATCGCGCGTTCCCCGTCATCGTGCAGTACATCGACGACAAGCCGTACGTCGTGTGGCCCAAGAGCCTGCAGCACCGCGAGCCCGTGCTGCCGCTGCCGCCGTCCTCGCCGTACGCGGCGAATTGATCGCTCGATGACCGGTGAGCGTGGCTCCGGGCGTGCCGTTCGGTTTCCGGCCGCTTACGGCGCGCCCGGAGGACCGGAGAGCGAGCCATG
>QHSO01000325.1 GCA_003220475.1 Candidatus Rokuibacteriota bacterium
CTATCCGTCCTTTTACCCTCAAGAAGTCGCCGTGCGGTTCACGTCCCCGGCGACGGCCGCCGCGCTGCTGCGTCAGAACAAGATCCACGCGTACGCGGGCGGCGACCCGTTCGCCGGCGGCGCCGCGCCGGCGCACGTTCGCTTTACCGAGTCGCTGCGCGGTTTCGTCGTGCTGTCGTTTCCGCGGGCCGTGGGCGCCTTTGCGGGTGCCGACGCGCGCTGCGCGGCGGGCGCCGCGATGCTGCGCGCGCTCGCCGGCCGCGCGCCGTTCGTCGCGTACCCGTACCCGATCACGCCATACCACGACGACTATGTCGCTCACGTGGACCTGGTGCAGAAGGCGCGCGACCGCGTGGCCGGCGCGCTGCCGCGTGTCAGGGCCACCGGCGCGCTCGCCGCCGCGCTCGCGGCGGTGGGTGTTCCGCGCGGCGGCGCCGATGCCGAGGCGGTGCTCGAAGAGATCGAGTTGCCGGCGCTGCTGGCCACCGCGGAGACGCGTCTGAATGGCTGGATTGGTCCGCCGTGGCTCAAGAGCGGCTGGTTTCAAACGTGGCTGCTGCTCTCAGGACCGGCGTCACGCACGGCCGCCGACGAATCGTTTCGACGTCGCACCGAGAGCCGGTGGACGGATGTCGCCGAGCGCCTGAACCTCGAGCGCCGTCTCGTCGCGCAGCTCTCCGCCGGCTGTGAGCGTGTCGTGCTCGGCTACACGCTGCGCCGCGAGCCGTTCAACAACGAATATTCGGAAGGCGTCGAAAACGTCGCGGCCGACGCGCAGCGCGGGCTGGCGGCGCCGATCTTCGTGCGCACGGTGAAGCTGAAAGATTTCCCGTGGAACGGCTGGCTCCGCGTGGCCGTGCCCGGGCCGCCACGCGCGGCATGGAATCCCATCGCCGGATTCGGCGACGCGCCCGGCCGCATGGTCTGGGCCGCCGTCGGCGATCCGGCGTTGCTGCTCGACCCCGACAGCGGTCGCTTCATCGCCAATCGCGCGCGACCGCAGTCGGTGACCGAGGTGACCGAGGCGCCGGCCCCCGCGCTGAATCCCGCGACGCTCAAGGCGCTGGGCCCGGGTGTCGCCGCGCGCACCAAGGTCGTGTACCGCGTGCTGCTCTCGAACGCCCACGACGGCCAGCGGCTGAGCGTCGCCGACGTCGTCTACCCGTATGCGTTCGTCGCGCGCTGGGGCGCGGAGGGTGTCGGCCGGGACCACGATCCCGAGGTCGCGCGCGCGACCGCGCTCGCGCGGGCTGCGCTGGTGGCGGTGCGTGTCACCGGCGTCGCCAAGGAAGTGAAGGACCTCGGCGACATGCAGCTGATGTACGACGTGCCCGAGGTCGAGGTCTATCTGAGGCCGGCGCTCGATGCCGCGACGGCGACGGCGCTGGCGCCGCCGTGGAGTCCCGTGCCGTGGCCCGTGCTCGCGCTGATGGAGCAGGCGGTCCTGCGCGGCATCGGCGCCTTCTCCGAGCGCGAGGCACAGCGCCGCGGCATTCCGTGGCTCGACCTCGTGCGCGATCCGCGACAGCGCGCGGCGCTGGCCGCGCTCGCGGCGGAGCTGCAGCGGACGGCGTGGATGCCGGAGGCCCTGCGCGGGATCGTCTCGGCGGACGAGGCACGGCGTCGCTGGGCCGCGCTGCGCGAGTTCAGCCGCACGCACGGCCACTGGCTGCCGACGGCGGGGCCCTACATGCTCGGCCGCGCGACGCCGGAGGGCGTGACGCTGCCCGTGTTCCGGGATTTCAGCTATCCCCTCGGCCTCGGCTCGTTCGACCAGTACCCGATCCCGTTGCGCGCGTTCGTCACGAAGGCGGAGCGCCGCGGCGAGCGCCTCGAGATCCAGGCCGAGGTGGAAAGCATCGAGAAATTCGAGCGCTCGTATAAGATCGTGCGCGAGCCGTTCCGGCCGCAGCCGGCCAGCGCTGGTGGTGGACCTGGCGGGCCGGCTCAAGCCGGGCACGTACCGTGTGCTGCTGGCGCTGGCGCTCAACGGCAACCTCATCGATCCGGAGGTCAAGGTGGTCGCGTACTAGTGGACATCGCGCTCATCCACGTCTTCAACGCGCTGCTGTACGCCTCGGTGCTCTTCCTGATCGCCGGCGGGCTCAGTCTCATCTACGGCGTCATGCGCATCGTGAACCTGGCGCACGGCAATCTCTACGCGTTCGGCGCCT
>QHSO01000326.1 GCA_003220475.1 Candidatus Rokuibacteriota bacterium
GTTGGGAATCGCGTTCGTCTCACGATACGCCATCGAGGACGAGGTGCGGGCGAGACGGCTGCGTGTGGTCGCGGTCGAGCGGCTGAAGATCCGCCGACACTTTCATGTGATCCATGACGAACGCCGGCCGCTGAGCGCTAGCGCGCGCGCGTTCGTCGACTTCCTCGAGAAGAGGCGGTCGTGAACAAGGTGAACGTCCAGCACACAGTAGCCCCTCGGCCGAAGCAGTGCCCCATCTGCAAGAAACCGGTGACGAAGGCCGACTTCGACGGCAAAAAGGCGACATACACGCACGTCCCGGAACGCAAAGAGCTTGGGCTACGCTGGCAGCATCTCGCCTGCAAGAGCCTGCGAGTTCGTAGAAAGGGCCGCGGGGCAGGCGGCCGCCGCTCATCACGCGGTTGACGGCTCTCGACAGTCGCTCTGCGCCTTGACCCAGAGCGCTGTGGCAATGACGGCCCCCAGTGCCCCGATGACTGCTCCTACCCCAAACCCCATCGCATACCCGTAACGCGTGATGACGGGTCCAAGCGCGAACGATCCGAGTGCCAGCCCCAGGTAGAGCGCGGTGCTGTAGCCACCCATCACGAGCCCGCGAGCGGCCGGCGTCGCTGCACCCGCGAGAGCGACGCCGAGCGCGACGCCCGCGGTTCCGCTGACCACGCCGTAACCCGCGACCAGCGCCAGCAGCGGGCCCCGCTCAGTAACGTGAGGCAACAGCGCGGTTGCGACGCATCCGGCGAGCACTCCCACGACGGCGTACGGAGCCGACCGCTGCGTCCGATCTATCAGCCATCCGGCCGGGACGCGAGCGGCGGTGTTGGCGATGCCGAGCACCAGGAAGACCAGCCCGATGGCCGCCGGCGATAGTCCCCTCGCCTGCCCAAGCAGTGGGAAGAACGTGAAGACCACGCCCTGAGTGAGAAGACCACTGGCCGCGACGATCCAGCCTGCCCACACGCGTGGATTGGCGCGAACTTCACGGAATGTCACGCTGGTGGTGGGGGTCTTATGCGCGGGATGCACCGTAATCGCCAGGCCGAGCACTAAGGCGATCGCGGCGCCCGCTGCGCTGGCCACGAAGGCGGGACGGTAACCCCACCAGTCGGCTGCCAGTCCGCCGAGGAAAGGTCCGACGCCGATCGCGCCGTAATGCGCTGTCGTCAACCACGCGTATGCGCGGCCGGTCGCTCCCGGTGTGGCCGCATCGCCCACCAACGACAGGGCGCTGGGCGTGAAGGCCGCCACGCCGAGCCCCGCGACACCGTAGATCACCGCGAGGCCGACTCCACCCTCGACCAGCGGCAGCATGAGCGAGGTGACAGCGCTCGTGGCCATCCCACCCAGGAGCAGGGTGCGACGGCCCCAGACGTCTGAGGCACGGCCGAGTGGGACCGACGCGAGGGCTGCCACGGCCATGTGCGCAGCCACGATGAAGCCAACACCGGTCGCCGTCGCGCCGTGCGCGACCGCATAGAGCGGCACCAAAGGCCCACGCATCTGCGCGGCAGCGAAGTGGACGAACGTCAGCGCGCAGACGACGGCGACGAGTGAGGTCGCCGCGGTCACAGCAGGTCGGTCGCCCGCCGGAACTCGTCGGTGCGGATGAGGCGCCGCAGCGCCGGCACGATATCCGGTGCGTCGTAAAACGGATGCTCGCGAAAGATCCGCCCGCACTGCGCGTCGAGCGTGGCGAGCGCTTCGTACGTTTCGGGCACCACTTCCGGCACCTGTGTAACGCGTGCGCGGGAGAACAGGAGGTTGGCGGCATCGACGTAGCCGGCCTGGATGAAGCCGCGCGTCTTCTTCTCGCAGCGACACGGATTGGCCGGATCCCGAAGATCTCACCGAGGACGTACACCAGCCGCTGCCCGCGGTCCAGGCACAGCAGCATGCCGGATGTGCAGCTGATCCGCGCCTCGTCGACGATCAGGCGAACATCGACCGGGACACTGGTCTGGTCGGGAGGATCGAGGTCGGGGGTCTTGTCCAGTCCGTGCGCGTAACAGCTGAATGTCACGGTCTCCGGCTCCAGCCGTCCGCGCTTCATGTTCAGGACGTGGTTGACGACGATCCGGTAGAGCCAGGT
>QHSO01000192.1 GCA_003220475.1 Candidatus Rokuibacteriota bacterium
GGCCGCGTGCGAGATCCACTTGCCCGCGTCTGGCGTTTTTTCGGCGAGCATCACGGCGCGTGGCGCGCGGCGACTGCGGGCTTCGAGATACGTGACGAGGTCGCGGTAGTGACGGAGCCCATCAGGTAGCTCGGCGTCCGATCGCGTCGATTCGACATGTTGTGTATGGGGCCCATCGCCCCGCGCTAAGATGACGTCGTGGCCACACGCGTCGCGCTCGTCACCGGCGGCGGCCGCGGCATCGGCCGCGCCATCGCGCTGCGCTTGGCCGCCGACAGCCTCGCGGTGGCCGTCGCGGCCCGTACCCGCCAGCAGGTCGAGGACACCGCGCGGGCAGCCGGCGGCGGCGCCCTGCCGCTGGTGCTGGACGTCACCGACGCCGCCTCCATCGCCGCGGCGATCGAGCGCACCACGCGTGAGCTGGGGCCCATCGACGTGCTGGTCAACAACGCCGGCATCGCCGAGTCCGCGCCGTTTGCGAAGACCGAGCCGGAGTTCTGGGATCGCCATTTCGCGGTCAACGTGCGCGGCCCATATCTGATGGCGCGGGCGGTCGTGCCTGGCATGCTGCAGCGCCGCTGGGGCCGCGTCATCAACGTCGCGTCGCTCGCGGGGCTGGTCGGCTCGCCCTACGTGACCGCGTACACCGCCTCCAAGCACGCGCTGGTCGGCTTCACCCGCGCGCTCGCGACAGAAGTGTCGGGTCGCGGTGTGACGGTCAACGCGCTCTGTCCCGGCTTCACCGCGACCGACATCGTCTGGAGCGGCGCGCGCAACATCGTGACGAAGACGGGCAAGTCGTTCGACGACGCGGTGAAGGCGCTCGCCGAGCTGAACCCCGGCCGACGCCTGATCGAGCCCGACGAGGTCGCGGACGCGGCGGCGCGACTGGTGGCCGACGACACGACGAACGGCGAGACGGTCGTGCTCGACGGAACCGCGCCGGCGGCGAAAGGAGTCATGCGATGAAGGACCACATCACCGAGGTCCGGCCGCGCACGCTGCCGAAGCCGAAAGGCTTCTCCTACGCGATGGAGGTCAAGCACGGGCGCGTCGTGTTCGTCGCCGGACAGGTCGCGGTCAACGCGGCCGGCGCCATCGTCGGGCGCGGCGATCTGGTGGCGCAGTTCCGGCAGACGTGCGCCAACCTCCACGCGGTGATCACCGCGGCCGGCGGCGAGATGACCGATTTCGTCAAGCTCACGATCTACGTGCTCGACGTCGCCGACTACAAGAAGCATCTCCACGCGATCGGCGACGTCTACCGCGAGTCCTTCGGCAAGCACTTCCCCGCCATGACGCTGGTCGGCGTGCGCGATCTGTTCGACGCCGCCGACGGCGCGCTGATCGAGATCGAGGGGTTCGCGGCGCTGCCGTGAGCGCGGTGGCCGAGCGCTTCAAGATTCGCCACCGCCTGCCGCCGGCGCGCTGGCCCACGCGCGAGGAGGCGGCGCGCGCGCGACTCTTCCAGCCCGCGCGCATCGGGCCCATCGTCGCCGAGCAGCGCAGCTGGGTGCCCGCGATGGTCCCCTGGCGCGCGACCGACGACGGCTTCGTCACCGACGAAGTGCTCGCGTGGTACGCGCGCTTCGCCGAGGGCCGGCCGGGCGTGCTCGTGGTCGAGGCGACCGGCATCCGCGACATCGCGAGCGGCCCGCTGCTGCGCATCGGCGACGATCGGTTCGTCCCGGGGCTGCGGCGGCTGGTCGAGACCGTGCGCGACAGGAGCGACGGCCGTACGCGCCTGTTCATCCAGGCCATCGACTTCGTGAGCGTGCGGCGCCGGCCCGAGCCCGAGAAATTCTTTCGCCGCTTCCTCGACGTCGACGCGCCGCTGCGGCGTCGTCTCGCCGAGGCGACGGGCAACACCGTCTGGTTCGACGCGCCGGAGAGCGCCGTCCGCGAGCGGCTGGTGGGCGCGGAGCGCACGCTGATCGACGGGGTGCTGGACGACCGGCAGCGCGAGTCGCTGGACTACGGCTATCGCGAGCGCATCTGGGACACGCACCTGCCCCACATCCGCGAGCTGCCCCGCGTCTTGCCGGGCCTCTTCGCCGAGGCCGGCCGACGCGCACGCGAGGCGGGTTTCGACGGCATCGAGCTGCACTACGCGCACGCGTACACGATGTCGTCGTTTCTCTCCCGGCTGAACACCCGCGACGACGGCTACGGCGGCTCGCGTGAGGACCGCGTGCGGCTGCCGCTGGAGGTGCTGCGCGCGGTCCGCGACCGCGTCGGCGCCGACTACGTCGTGGGCATCCGTTACCTCGGTGACGACGTGGTCGCGGGCGGCAGCGATGTCCGCGACGCGGCGTGGTTCGGCACGCGGTTCGCCGAGGCCGGCGTCGATTACCTGTCGGTCTCCAAGGGCGGACGCTTCGAGGACGCCAAGCAGCCGCGCGTGGGTGAGGCCGTCTACCCCTACACCGGCCGCTCGGGCTACGAGTGCATGCCCACGGTGCTGTCCGACGAGCGCGGGCCGTTCGGCCGCAACGTCCCGCTGGCTGCGCGCATCCGTCGCGCCGTGCGCGAGGCCGGCTATGAGACGCCCATCGTCACCAGCGGCGGGATCGGCACGTTCGAGCAGGCCGAGGAGATCCTGGAGCGCGGAGAGGCCGACTTCGTCGGTGCCGCGCGACAGTCACTGGCCGATCCCGACTGGTTCCGCAAGGTCCGCCTCGGCTACGGTCACCTCGTCCGGCGCTGCGAGTTCACCAACTACTGCGAGGGGCTGGACCAGCAGCACAAGCAGGTGACGTGCAAGCTCTGGGACCGCGTGGACGTCGACGCGCCCGGCGTGCGGCTCGCGCGCGACGGCAAGCGCCGGCTCGCGCCGCCGTCGTGGACACCGCCGAAAGCCGATGCGCCGTAGGCGATGACGAGCACAGAGCTGGTCGTCCGTGATGCGGTAAAGGCCGACCTCCCGGCGGTCGTCGAGATCTACAACGCCGCGATTCCGGGACGCATGGCCACGGCCGATACCGAGCCGATCGCCGCGCATTCGCGGCAGGCCTGGTTCGACGAGCATCATCCCGCGCGGCGGCCGCTCTGGGTGGCGTCGATCGACGGCGCGGTCGTCGGCTGGCTGAGCTTCCAGACGTTCTACGGCAGGCCTGCGTATCGCGCGACGGCCGAGGTCAGCGTGTACGTCTCGCCGGGCCACCATCGCGGCGGGATCGGCCGTGCGTTGCTCGGCCGGGCCGTCAAGACGGCGCCGGAACTCGGGCTCACGACGCTCGTCGGCTTCGTCTTCGGCCACAACGAGCCGAGCCTTCGGCTCTTCACCGCGTTCGGCTTCGAGCGCTGGGCGCTGCTGCCACGCGTGGCGGAGCTGGACGGCATCGAGCGCGATCTGGTCATCGTCGGCCGGCGGGTCGCGTGACGCGCGCGGCGACCTTTCTCGGGCTCATGCTGCTCTGCCCATGCCCGTGGTTCGCGCTGGCGGTCGGCGGACTGCTGCCACTGCCGGTCATCGTCGCGTACGGCACCGCCGGCGGCGTCATGCTCGCGATCTCGCTGATCCACCTCGTCGTCTACACGTGGATCTTTCACAAGATCGCCTGGTCGATCGGCTCGTTCGTCCGCCACCGCCACATCTCCCAGACGTTCGCCGCTGCCGTCGTCGCCGCGATCTTCGTGGCCATCGGCTTCGCGCCGATCTACGGCAGCGGCGAGAACCTGGCGGCGGGCAACAAGCTCAAGCACACCGCCTGGGACGTCTACCGCAGTACGTTTCCTTCCCTGCGTCACTTTTCGAACCAGTACTCCCCGTCCGTCTTCACGCCGCTCAGCCCGGTCTTGAAGTCCGTCGCCTCCCGCACCGCGTAGCGTGCCGCGGATGGTGGTGCCGTCGTGTAGCTGGACCTTCGTGAGCCGTCTCGACGACCTTCACGCCGGCGTAGCGCGGCGCCTCGTCGGTGAATTTAGCGCGGATCTCGAAGATGCGAACCTTGTGGCCGGGAACGTCGCCCACTTCGATCTCGCGCTGCTGCGTGTACGTCGAGACGCTCGGTGGGGAGACGAAGGAGTTGGGGGCAAGGCCGATTATCAGGATGCCGGCGATCGGCGATCATCGCGACCATCGTCCGGGTCGTTCGTCCTAGCGATTGCGCAAGCGCGGGTCCAGCAGGTCGCGCAGCGCGTCGCCCAGCATGTTGAACGCGAGCACCACGATGCTGATGGCCAGCCCGGGGAAAATGGCGAGATAGGGCGCGGTCTCGAGATTTCGCCGACCTTCCCCGCTCAGCATGCCGCCCCACGTCGGCGTCGGCGGAGGCGTGCCGAGCCCCAGAAAGCTCAGGGCCGCTTCGATGACGATGGCGTTGCCGAGCCACACGGTGCCGATGACGAGAATCGGCGCGAACACGTTGGGCAGCACGTGGCGCAGCACGATTCTGCCCGGCGATGCGCCCGAGGCGTGCGCCGCATCGATGAAAGTCTGCTGCTTGACGGCCAGCACGGTGCCACGGACCACGCGCGAGGCGCCGGGAGCGATCACCAGACCGATGACGAGGATGATGTTGGTGAGGCTCTGCCCGAGCACCGACATCACGGCCAACGCGAGCACGATGCCGGGAATCGCCATGGCCGTGTCCACGCCTCGCTGGATCACCTGATCCAGCCGGCCCTCCCAGTAGCCGGAGACCAGGCCGAGTGCCGTCCCTAGCAGCGTGCCGATCATGACGGACGCGAAGCCGACGATCAGCGACACGCGCGCGCCGTAGACGATGCGGCTCAGCACGTCGCGTCCCAGCGGATCCGTCCCCAACAGAAACGTGGCGCTCGGCGCCTGCATGCGGACGGGGAGGCCGCGCTCGTCGAGGTTGAAGGCGTGCGGGTCGCGCGGTGCGAGCACGGGCGCAAACAAGGCGACGGCGATCAGCCCGCAGACGATCGCCGCGCTCACCGCCCCCAACGGCTTGCGCTGGACCAGCAGCACCATGGCCCGCCACGCGGCGGCGGCGGCGCGCGTCGCCGGGCGCGGTGGCGCGCTTCGCGCGCGCGGCGAGACGCGGGTGGGCGCCTCAGCGGTAGCGGATTCGTGGATCAAGCCAGGAGTAGCTCAGGTCGACGAGCAGGTTCATGGCGACGATCACGGCGGCGAAGAACAGCACGGCGCCCTGAATGACCGTGTAGTCGCGCAACAACACCGCATCGAGCAGCAGGCTGCCCACGCCGGGCTGGAGGAAGATGTACTCGACGATCACCGTCCCTCCGAGGAGCACCGAGAACTGCTGGCCGATGATCGTCACCACCGGGATGAACGCGTTCTTCAACGCGTGCCGGATGATCACCGTCCGCTCACGGACGCCCTTCGCGCGCGCGGTCACGACGTAGTCCTGTCGCAGCACCTCCAGGAGCGACGAGCGGGTCATGCGCATGGAGACGGCGGCGAGCCGCGCGCCGATGATCGCGGCCGGGATCAGCAGCTGGCTCAGGTTGCGGGCCGGATCCTCCCAGATCGGCGCGAAGCCGATCGGCGGGATCCACTGAAACCAGATGGCGAGGAACGTGATGGTCACGGTCGCCAGCCAGAAGTCGGGCAGCGACAGGCCGAGGATCGCGCTCAACCGACCCACGTAGTCGGCCGGCGTGTCCTGACGCACGGCGGCGAGGACGCCGATGGGCAGCGCGATCAGCAACGCGATGATCATCGACATCACCGCGAGGTGCGAGGTGAGGCTGATGCGCTTGGCCAGCTCCTGCGTGACAGGTCGCTGGCTGATCAGCGAGCGGCCGAGATCGCCGTGCGCCACCCCGGCCATCCACGTGCGGTACTGCTGGAGGAAGGGCCGATCGAGCCCGAGCTCCTGGCGCGCGCGCGCCAGCATCTCGGGCGTCGGCGCCGCCGCGGCGTCCAGCTGCATGAGCACGGCGTCGCCGGGCATGATGCGGACGAGCGAAAACACGGCGAAGGACACGAGCCACAGCACCAGCAGGCCCTGGACGATCCGGCGCGCGATATAGCTCCGCATCACCGCCTATCCACGCCGCCGTCGGCGGCCTACTGCGCGAACTTGTCGAACTTCCGGCTCGGCGCCTTGTCCGTCATCCAGGCGGTCTTGGCCTCGTACGAGCAGTAGCCCGGGAACCAGCAGTACGGGTTACCGGCGGCGTAAACATACGCCTGCGTGATGCGGTAGTGCGGCGGCACGATCGTCGTGATGCGGTAGACGTTCGCCCGAAGGTGATCCCAGACGGCTCGCTGCAGCACCGGCCGCTTGTCGCCGGCATCCTGACGCCACGTCGCGAGCAGGTCGTCCAGCTTCGGATCGTTGATGCTCGCGCGGTTCACCGTCCGCGGATAGGACGAGTGAAACCGGAGATAGGCCCAGTCCATGAAGTTCACGCGCACGCCCACGTCGCCCCAGAAGCGCGCGACGAGCTGCACGAACTCGTTGTACGTCCAGCCTTCGAACTCCGCCCACTCGAGCTCGGTCTCGAAGCCGGACGGATAACCGGCTGCGGCCAGCAACTCTTTGGCCTTCTTCGGGTTGTACTGATAGTTGGGGCCGAGGTTGGCGTACGAGTAGTCCGCACGCTTGGTGTAGCCGGCCAGCCCCCACGGGAATGGCCCGTACAGGGTCGCATCCCCGCGGTTGATCACTTCGGCGACGACGTCGCGATTGATCGCCATCGACAGCGCCTGCCGCACGCGCACGTCGTTGAACGGCGGCTTGTCGAGCGTCATGCTGATGCCGTAATCGCCCCAGCCGAACGACGGCACGCGGTACAGCTGCAGATCGGGCACCGTCTTCATGAGCGCGTAGAGCACGTCCAGCGTGGGGACGCGCATGAGGTCGATCTGCCTGGCGCGGAACAGCGCCGTGTCGGTGGCGCGATCCTTCGTGAAGTACAGCCGCACGGCGTCCACGTACGGCAGCGCGCGCCCGTCCTTGTCCTTGAGGTAGTAGTCGGGATTGCGCACGAGCAGCGCGCCCTCGCCGGGGGCAAACTCCTTGAGCATGAACGCGCCGGTGCCGATCGGATTCTCGGCCAGACCGCCGGGCGCCTCCACGGCCTCACGCGGCACGATCACCGGCGACAGTGAGTCGACCACGTTGAGGTAGAACTTCGGGTCGGGCATCGCCAGCTCGAACTTGACGGTGTACTTATCGATCACGTGCACGGCTTTGACGAGGGCGGCGCGCGTGGCATAGGCGGTCTTGTCCTTCAGCAGCTCGTACGAGTACTTCACGTCCTCCGCGGTCATCTCGCGCCCGTTCACCGGTGGCCGGTTGTGAAAGCGCACGCCCTGACGCAGCTTGAAGATCCACGTCGACGGATTCACCATCTCCCAGCTCGTCGCCAGGGTCTTGCGGATCACCGGCGTCCGCTGCACCTCGGGGAAATACCACGTCGCTTCCCATTCGGTCAGCGTGTCCCAGACCAGCGCGAGCTCGGGGCGATAGCCGCCGGTGGGATCGAAGGTGCGGATCGTCGCGGGAAAATGCAGCACGCCGCCGTACCGTGGCGCGGGTGGGACCGGCGGCGGCGAGGGATACCGGCTGTCGAGCTCTTTGATGAAGGCCGGCGCGGCGTACGCGAACGGCGTGGCGTCGGGTGTGTCGGCCTTCGGCGCCTTTTCTTGGGCGAAGGCCGAAGAGCTTCCCAGCGCAAGCACGAGGCTGACGGCAGCCAGAACCGTTGGCGCGGACAGAGGCGTCTTCATCGCTCTGATCCTTTCTGTTGCCTGCGGGCCTCGGGCTGGTGACGGCTATCTCATCGCACCCCTGCGGGCGAACCAGTCGAAAAGTGGGGCGATGCTACGTCGGCGTCCGTACGTGGTCAAGGCGCACCGCACTTGCGCACACGCAGATGCATGAACAGCGGAATCCGTTGCCAGCGCTTCGAACGATCCGACAACTCGGTCGGCCCCGACGGAACAGGATGCTCGCGAATCGCGTCGATGCAGAGGCCGGCGGCTTCGAGCGCGAGGCTGTACGTCTCGAGGGGCCGATGGCGACTTCGGAACGTCATCTCGATCCCATCTCTGGCCACGAAATCCGTGTACTCGGATTCGCTGAGATACGTGCCGCGGATGACGAATGGACTCGTCGCCGATTCGTCGACGAACCGCCCCGACGAGTTCAGTGGATGCACGATGGCGATGCACGCGCGGCCACCGGGCTCGAGGACGCGACTGATCTCGGCGGTGGCGCCCGGAAGATCATCGACATCCTGTAACGACATGAACGCAATCACCAGGTCGCAGTCGCCGTCGCTCAGCGGCAACTTGCAGGCGTCGGCGCAGCGATAGTCGCCCGCCGGGTCCGCCACGCGCGCCGCCCCGATCAGCGCCGGCGAGGCGTCGATTCCGATGACGCGGTGACCGCGAGCCTGAAGATCGCGGCTCAGTCTCCCCTCGCCGCAGCCGAGGTCGAGGGTCAGTCGTCCTGGCGGCGGGACAATGGCGAGGAACTGATCGCGATGAAATCGCCAGTAGGAGTCGTGCCCGGGCGCGCGCGCCCATTTGATCCACGCATTCGCCTCACGCTCCCACGCGTCGCTCAGCGACACTGCATTCTCCTATCTGATTGGTGCGCGGAGGAGGATAGCACCCGCGTCGAGCGCTACGACTCGGCGTCGATCGGCATCCAGCCATGGACAAGGACGGCGTCTGGCATCCGGCACAGGAAGTAATGCCCGCCCGACGTGCCCGGCTGCTCTTCCGCTCGCGAGATCGGCACGGCTTTGAGATGGCAGAGGAACAGCGCGCCGACGCCGCCGTGAGCGATCACCGCGATCGGGCGGCTACCGGGCGCGCTGCGCGCGATGCCCTCGACAGCCGCAACGATGCGCGCCTGCGCGTCGACCGCCCGCTCCCAGCCGCGGATGCTCTCGTGCGGACGGGCGAAGAAGGCGTCGACGGTCGTCTGGAATTCCGTTCCGCGCAGATATCCCGTCGCCGAGCGATCGTTCTCGCCGAGCGCGGCGAGCTGACGAAACGGAAGACTCGTCGCCTGGCTGACGATCTCCGCACCATCGATCGCTTTCTGCTCCGTGCTGCAATAGATCGCCTCGAGCTGCGCGATCCACGGCTGGCGCAGCAGACGCCGCATACGCGCCAAGCCTCGTTCGGACAACGGCCACCGCGGGACAGGGATGATCGGATCGATGACGACGTCGGGATGGGTGATGAAGTAGACGAGTCGCGACATACCGGTGGCGAGGTCGCGATACTCTACCACTGTGCTCGATACCCGTGGCGGGCGCTTCGTTGCCGCATCGCTGTCTGGCGTGTTGCAGTACTTCGCCACGGGCCTCGAGCCCTGGTGGTGGGCCGCGTGGCTTGCGCCCATCCCCTTGCTGCTCGCCGCCTTCCGCGCGTCGAGGCGCGAAGCGTGGGCGCTCGCCATCGTCGCGGGCCTGATCGGCAGCGCAAGCACCGCCGGCTATTACGGGCTGTTCATCGGCCCGATCGGCTCGGGCGTTGTCATGCTGTTGCGCGGGCTCATCTCGGGTCTCGTCGTCACTCGCACACGCGCCGTCGTTGTCGGCTCGCGGCACTGGCTGATGGTCTTCGTCTATCCGGCGTTGCTGGCGGCGTTCGACATGATCGTGGCCGCCGTCTCGCGCGACGGCACGATCGGCAGTCTGGCCTACAGCCAGATGGCGGCCTTGCCGGTCATTCAGATCGCGGCGCTGGCAGGGACACCGGGGATCGTCTTCGTCGTGACCCTGTTCGGGGCTGCGGCTCGCACATACCGCGACGCCGTCCGCGACTCCCGTCGGACTCGTCGCCATCGATCGCGACGTCTCTGCCACGACGAATTCCGTGGGCGCCGACGATCCCGTGTGGGCGGCGTATGCCGCGGCCGTGCCAAGCCTGGCCCAGCACGGAGCGAAGGTCGTCGTCCTGCCGGAGAAGATCGCGCCCCTCGACCGCGCGGCGGCGGAGCGCGTGCGGGCGCGGCTCGGCCGCGTTGCTTCCGACAATGCGGTCTACCTGCTCGCCGGCGTGACATTGCTCGAGAGCGGTCACCAGGAGAATCGCGCGTGGCTGTTCGCGCCGACGGGCGAGCTCATCGCTGACTACGCCAAGCACCATCTGATCCCGGGGT